>JAAERL010000199.1 GCA_024230435.1 Desulfobacteraceae bacterium | reverse complement strand
CGCATGTGGACGGGGCTGCACTCGCTAAAAATACGCGAGTTTGTACATAGGATTGCATAAAAAAAACGCGCCCTGCCTTTTCTGCATTCGGGCCCTAGAGAGGCCCGCCCTCATGCAGAAAGCAGTGCACGTTTTTATAGTACGCGATGTAGCTAGCTGGGCCAAATCGGAGCTGGAATGACTAAGGACGGCTGAATTGCTAAGGACGGCTGAATCGACGTACAGACCTCAAAAATTTGTAAAACCTCAGTGAACTTATGCGCCGGATGACGGATGATGTGAAAATGACATGAAAAAGGCCCATCATCACCATGACTTCCGCCATTCATTTCACGCACATATGTAATAACACGCTACTCACTTATTGAAAATAAAGGGAAGCCAGAATCACACAGAATACGATCTTTTGTATCGTTGAGCAGGCCGAAGTCGCCTAGGAGGGTAATTGTGCTTACGCATCAACTCGGAGATCACGTGCTTGATTATCGTCGATGAAGACGCCAGGTG
>JAAERL010000198.1 GCA_024230435.1 Desulfobacteraceae bacterium | reverse complement strand
GCCGGACGAGGTGCATTTTCTACGGCCATTTCGATGGCCATAGAGCAATGCAATCCCGGCGTTGAGAGCATTGCTCGATAGCCAAGGTCCAGGGCAACAATAGATGCCCTGGACAATGGCTATCGAGGCTTAGAACTCTTGCCTTGGCCGCCGAAAGGTCGGCTCGAATATTTTTTATGTGTTTTTTTCGTTCTGGTTGGTGGTTTTGTGCTTGTTTTTTCTTGGTTTTGCCATAAAATAGACCTGCCCAATTCGATGCCCTGTGTTCAGTACCATAAAACAATGAATTATTGCAAGCTGCGCATTGGAGAAGTGCGCCATAATTGTAGCGCTTGATTCCAGCTACAATTTGGTATCTCGGACGCCGCCAGAGCTTAAAAATTGACAGAGATACGCAGATTTCCGCGAAGCTTGTTGAGACGCTGGCGTCTGTGGACGCCACTACCCCTATGCCTGTTAATACCCCATGTATGCGCTCTAGTATGGAATTTGCTTGTGGATTCTTAACAGTGGTTGGTTTACGTTTGATTTGATATGACTCACATAAGTCGGCAAAATGTAATTTAAATTTGCT
>JAAERL010000197.1 GCA_024230435.1 Desulfobacteraceae bacterium | reverse complement strand
CTCTCCTGAAGATACTCTACAGGTTAGTATCCTTGGTTACGTATATAATTTTATCTCCTTCATAATAATAATAAAAGTCATCGATATTCGCAAAAAATATAGAGCTTTATTAGGCGGCTGTCATGGTGGTGGTAAGTATGTACCATGGTAGGTCTCTAAAAAAAGCCCGGCTGACGGATTTGAGGTCTGTCTGGGCTTCAGTATGAAGACAGAAGACAGAAGACCCTTTACCCTTCAGAGATAAAAGAGTAGGTCCCTTACTTTGGGGGTAGGAGGGGTTCTGGGTTCTGATTGATGGCAAAATGGTCTAAAATGGGGTGAAAAAGTCCAGATTCGCCTGGTTTCGCCAAAGTTTGCTAACTTTAAAAGAAGAAACCCACGGGAAACGGGAAACGGGAATTTAGCCAGCTATCTTCGGGGGGAACCGACAATCTGAGTGTCGGTTAGAAATGTAGGTACCATACGCTTGTTGTTTGTCGTGATAAAGCACTGGTACTTACAACAAGTTGGCCCCACTTTTTGAGGACCTTTTTAAATTTCAAATTTCTGAGTCAGAGTGATCAATCCCAAAGCACGGACAGCACCCAAAGTACGACAACGTCGTAAGTCTGTCGTAAGTACTTATTGACCTTTCCACAGCGGGCACGCCCAGTCGGCTATGCGATCATTTTGTGATATTTCCCCACTTTTCCAAATTCTGTGACTACAGATCGATTTTTTCACAATTTTGTTACAAGTCAAAAACCTTTTTGCGTCCGCCCAAAATT
>JAAERL010000196.1 GCA_024230435.1 Desulfobacteraceae bacterium | reverse complement strand
GACTATCGCACTTTTGTCTTTTGTTCATGTTTGTCGTTTCGTTTTCGTCTTCTATAATTCAAGTTGATGTGGTGCAGAGTTGAACTTGCGAGCGCACCGAGTTGAGCACTGCATTGAGAAGAGCCTAGAGAGCTTACAATAGCAAGTGATTCCTTTCAACTGCCGAGATACTCGAAGCCGAAGCAAGGAATTCATTCACAGGATTATCAGGGCGTACAGTGTTGGTTGTAGTTGTGAGGCTGAATTACAAGACACACAATTTTTATTATTATTGCCGAGCAGTTGAACTCTCGATCTATCAATTTAGGTTTGATTTCTTTCACCATTGACAGCTTTCCAGGTATGGGCCCATATGTGGGACCAGTTGCTCCAATAGGCTCTGTTCTAGTCCCATTCTCTGCGGGATATTGACTTGAGACGGATTGGGAGTGGCTACTTTTAGTCGGTTGTGGGTTATGGGGAAAAATTGGGGTAAAAATCCCTTTCCCCAAGTACCCCCCAAGACAAGAAAAGTGGATACCAAAGGTTGTGTAGGCACGGACAGCTAGCAGTAGGTATCCTGTTATGCTTCTAAAATAGGATGTCCCTCCGAAGAAAGTACATAAAAGTAGATAAAAGTACTTATATGTGAATCTGGTTGAAGGTGAGTGTAAGTTGAAGTAGAGCTGGTGCGGAGTTTTTCATACTGGTTCCTATTTACATTGGACGCGGACGAGGCGGGAAAAATCTCTCTGCAATCAAGATGGAATCCTGCATGCAACATAGCCCGCCCTATCAACTAAGGGTCGGCAAATATCCGAAACGGATTTATGGCCTTTTGGCCATTTCCAAATCTGAAAAATCTGGAAAATCCGGATTTTTATTTAT
>JAAERL010000195.1 GCA_024230435.1 Desulfobacteraceae bacterium | reverse complement strand
GGAGGAGCCGCGGGCAATGGATTAGGTGTCGCCCCATGAGCTGGGTTAGCAACTGCGGGTGCCGCCGCTGGAGGCGGTACCGACGAAGGTTGTGACGGCGCTGGTGCTGCCATTACTTCTACTATTATTTACAAAATATGAAAATCATGAAATTTTTAACCCAAGTTGTGCATCGACGATTGATAGCTGCTCTTTCTGTTTTGAATTATTTGCAAAGGAGGTGAAAGGAAAAGCAATTTCTATTGTCAGAGGTGATGCTAGAAAGTTCGTATTGCAAAAGGCAATAATAATGATGCCGCCGCTGTTCCTTTTCCTCCAAAAATTCCGCCATCACATAATTATTTGACACCACCTGATGTAATGTCTTAAGTAAGGATGAATGAAGCCATATGCCAACCAATAAACTCCAAAGCACCAACCCCCCACTCAATACGGTACTACACGCCCATTAGGCCCGCAAGTAATGATTAGGACCGATGGATGGGGACAAATAGCCACCCAATGCACTCTCCACTAACAAACTCTCTAGTAAAAAATTGCCTCAATTTTGAACCAATTCCTACGTAGAAATATGCTAAAGACTCGAGGTGCGTAATCTGCCCCTACACTTCGC
>JAAERL010000194.1 GCA_024230435.1 Desulfobacteraceae bacterium | reverse complement strand
GATCTAATGATCTTCATCGGGGTACCTCGTTAAATCGGGAATGCATCCAAATCATTCATTACAGGTACAAGTACAATTGCAAGTACAAAATACACAAAACAAAACGAGAGGAGCTCAAGCTTAATAATAGTCTTTTATTAATTCTATGTAAACATAGCAGTGAGCTAGAGCAAAAAATTGTGCTCAGCCGAAGAGGTCTGATACCTCAGAATTGTCCATGTTCATAATGTTCATGCTGTCGTATCGATACGACATACTTATTGTATGATATGGTGGCTATTCCAATCCATTGTTTCAATTAAATACTTATTGAGCCAGTAGCCAGCGGCATCTGCACATTGGATTCTCCGAGGAGACCTACATAAGTACGAAGCAGGCACGGTACGTATGTACTTATGTAACTAACAGGCATACGACACTCGAATTCTGGCATTCTTTCGTGTAAAAAGTGGCCCGCGATCAAAAACCGAGAAAGGGGTGGGGGTGAACGAGGCTTTTTTCTCTTTCTGGTCGGCGATCGGAGTTTTGGGCGAGAGTCACTTGGACTTGGCTTCGCATCCTCGATCGCCGCAAGCAATCATCAGCACCGCAATTGCAGAAGGGAGAGGGTGGGCACCATAACGACTGAGAACGAACAAATCGCCCTTTTTTTGGCTAGGCTGACCCTGTACTTAATTACTTAACCGCCAATCGTAGTCGAAGTCGAGGCCAGTTGATGTTGTGGGACGTGCCAACTATCATGGACGATACCTCTTCTACTTCTACTTCACACTGTAGTGATTATTAATGGATATAACAGCATTGCAAAAGCTGTCTTCAGCGAAGCGTGCGAGGGCTCGGGTAATCTTACTGCGTTACGGTGGTCGCTTTTTTGTTTTTGAATCTCACGTGTACTGTTGTACTTGTACCAACCAAAAATTGATCTTTTACCTGATCGTCTTTTCACTCTGGTATTCGCGAGGGCCTTGGCCGAGCTGTATTTATATATTTT
>JAAERL010000193.1 GCA_024230435.1 Desulfobacteraceae bacterium | reverse complement strand
GTGATTTCAAAAAAAAATTTGACGCGTCATTCACTGCCGGGCAGTTCTTGGCAGCTACGCCCCGCCCGATGCAGCGCCCAAACGCTGATAGTGTCACCAGACATGTCAGCAAATGGATTGCTGTGTCGGAGGATATGCCGCAGACGTCGGAGGGATAGTTAGAGCTGTCGAGTACAGGGGAAGGGGGGGTTGCCATGGTCAATTTTTAAGGTGTTTTGTGTTGTGTGGGTTGCGGCCGATGTCGACTTTTTTCATTGCGCAACGCCGGTGCGTGGACGTGCGACCACCATTTTGGCGGGTTCTATTGACCCGCCAAAAATAAAGTAAACTAACATAGATAAAAAGTATTACATTTTTTCACTGGCGCCAAAAAATATTGGGGTATGGGGGTACATTAAGTAACTGACAAACATACACATATCATAAAAACACATACCAGAGGGATTAAATGAAGACGAGGAACTAATGCCAGGAGTGTCTGTAGTAAATGGCCTCAGTAACAACCAAAATCATATGGAATCCAGGATTTGAACCTCAGACCTCACCCGGGTTACTCATGGTATAAACCACTGAGCCACCAAGGCTGTGTCAAGGGTTTTAATTAGCATATTTATGAACTTTTCTTGTGATATTTTGCACAAAACGGTGGGTAGATGCGGTTGTGACCGACTTGACACCACTGACACTCCTAAAAAACCTAAAGTTGTAAATAATGTTTCATCATGGTCATAACCAACATGTTATATGGCTACTTTATGAAAATTTGGATGAGGTGCGTGGTACAGGTGGGTTTTGCGACAGGCTGCGGCTTTAGGGAGGTTGGTGCCTATAGGCACCAGCCTGATTTTTGGGTGGGGTCCAGAGAATTACGTTAATTACCGGCAATCCCAGAGTCAAG
>JAAERL010000192.1 GCA_024230435.1 Desulfobacteraceae bacterium | reverse complement strand
CATGTTCATCGTCGTCATGCTCGTGTCCCTTGCCGCGAACGCCTTGATCCTGCTCAACGCGAGCAGGATTGAGGCGGTCATGACAACCAGGAGCATAGAGGCAGCGACGCAAAACCTAATAAAACGTAAGCATGACTTAAAATTAACAGCATAATTAGAAAATATTAATTAATTACATTTCACTCGTACTAGCAGGCCTTCCCTTAAATTATACTGCCGCGCGCTCATGGTTGCAGCGGCGTCACGACGGCAATCGTCCCTCCCCGTCAGTCGCGCCGCCGCGCTCGTCGTCCTCATCGTCGTCCTTGCGATATTCCGCTCGCGGTAGGTACGGTGTTGGTTCCTCACGAGTACCATTCTACCGTATTAAATCACGGTGTAAAAGTATGCCACTTTTATACCAAGAAATGTTTTTACTGCATGCTATTTATTTTAAGGTACGACAGATACCTAGCTTTTACGTCAGGTAAATTACTTGATTTCTACACACCGAGGAACATACCTAAGCCCGTACGTTTTGGTCGTCTACTGACGAGCGACAAAAAATATGTTTGTTGTGGATTGTGTTTTGCTCCTTATTTCAGGAGTTTGGCCCATTTCTAGTTGCACCTCCATAGCGAGGTCTCTACCCAACAAACAACAACATATTACACATGCTGTCGCATCTATGAGAGCAGGGGAAGCGGCACCTGTAATTATTTTAGTGATTAGAGGACCTCTCGGGGGGGATAATTAGGTGCGATGGAGGCGGTTCGTGAAAGAAAAAAACTAAAAAACGTATTTATTCCTACGTTAATTTCTACGGTGGGGGTAAAGTGGACAAGCTCATTATGTACCCAAACCACGCAGGATGAGAACCAGTCCATAGATAATGATGATGTCGTGGAGACAGCTCTTAGTAATTTCGGAAGAAACTGCTATGGTTACGGGAAGCCAGGGCAT
>JAAERL010000191.1 GCA_024230435.1 Desulfobacteraceae bacterium | reverse complement strand
CTGCTCCAAGCTTAATTGACGTCCAAGATCAGATCTTCTTGAAGCGGATGACCCCCGCCTCCACAATGGTGTTTCGACTCCTCCCGTTTGCCGTAGAGGTACACCGACGCGGCCACAACAGTCCATTATTCCCCGATGGCGTACCAGCAGTGGCTGCACGCGAAGGTAGCAGTCAGCGTTCAGCAGGAGCAGGCCGTCTTCACCATTCGTTTTGGATGCGAGAGTTGATGGTTACTACCATCATGCTCTTGCGGCTTGTCTGCTAGGCTACTACCCTCCCCAAGGTACAATAGGGCGGGTATTTTGGGTATTTGCAGGGGGTGATTATCATGCAGAATTGGTAAGGTCCCTCAGTAGGTGGTTTAGGTGGGGTCAGTAAGTTATATTTGATTTCAAGAGAGTTTCCATTTTTTGAAAATGCACAACAGAAGAGCAGATTTAAATCCAATATCATACTAATTCCTATGGATTGTACAAAGATCAAATTGAAAAAACGTAACGGATGGTGCTTATACTTCCCCTCAGGGTATTCAGATATCAGTGATCAACTGTTACTCCCGATACTCTACCAGGGGAGTAAGTTGAAGACGAAAAAATTTACTGAGCAAATTAAAAAGGTCAAATGTTAAATTAAATAGACTCTTTCTAAACTATTTTGGATGTTTTTAAAAACTAAATAATAGATGAAATTATGAATGTGAGATTAAATTAATTATGATAGTCATTAAATGAAATAGGATAGTCACTAACCAAATAAAAATGCTAATAACTGCATAATGTGCTGAGTAAATAAAATAGGTCACTCAGTAAATAAATTAG
>JAAERL010000190.1 GCA_024230435.1 Desulfobacteraceae bacterium | reverse complement strand
GGCTTATGTCGAAATCATCTTTTAGATTGTACGATACGAAGCTGCCTAAATAACAAAAGTGCTTTGTGAATTCAACGTAGCCATTCTCAACTATCCCTTTTTTCGTTTCCGATAGATTATCGTATAGAAAGTCTTCGCGTATATCGTTGGCAGTTTGCTTATAAAGCTTCTTCTTTTTTCTCCGTTTTTTTCTGATGGTTCTTTTCTATTAGTATTCTCGAATCACTTGAGCTTGGTGTACCTGTATTCATGCTTGGTTCATCTGACGTACTTAGAAGAGGGGTTGCACTTGAAGTTTCTAAAGCTTTTTGTTTGAAAAAACCCGGGGGAGGAAAGAAGATACACTCTGTTTTTGAAGCTTTTCCATTACGACCAATATGCATCTCCAATCCAAATTTCTTGAACATATCATTGATTAGGTTGACCCCTTTGATGAGATCCTTTCGGGAGTTAAAGATGAATGCACCGTCATCTATATACAAAATTTGTAGTATGTTGAATATGACGCCATTTGCAAAACCTTTCTTCGGCTTCTGTCCTAACAGTTGCCCTTCCAGATTCTGAAAGCTTTCTGTCGATACCCGTGAAAATTCAGCTTTTTCGATTCCTTTCTTTCCCCATTCTGTCTCTAAGGCCTCGGCAAATGCAGACATAAGAAAAAGGAAGAGAACAGGGGATAAATTGTCTCCTTGGCGTACTCCTATAGTTTGCGGTATTTCTGAGGATTCTTTTCCAATTTTGATTACAACTTTCAAGTTTGGTACATCCTTTCAATTGCAGAGCATATTTTTTCGGGTGCACCATACCGCCGTAGGATTTCGATCAGAAGGGCATGATTAGCAGTGTCATATGCTTTGACGAGGTCTACGAATGCAACAAAACTAGGTGAGTTATGTTGTCGTCGCAAGTGAAGGAGGGACTTGAGAGTGAAGGATCCGTCTTGGCATCCGACGTTTGGTGTTGCACCAAATTGTGTTTTGACGCCGTGTCTGCCAAGCAATTGGTAGAGACGGTCGTTTAAAATACAGCTGAACACTTTCGAGC
>JAAERL010000189.1 GCA_024230435.1 Desulfobacteraceae bacterium | reverse complement strand
TGACCCAGTCACGAGTGCAACATGGAAGACGGGATTTAGAAAAGAATTCGGACGAATGGCACAAGGCGACGATAAAACAGGCACAAAAGGTACAAATTGTATTTTTGTCATGGCTCACGAAGAAATTGCAAACATTCCAGCAGATAGAGCAGTAACCTACGCCCGAATCGTGGTCAATTTTCGACCCCAAAAAGAAGACCCCAACCGAGTACGAATAACGACCGGGGGCAACTTAATTCAATATCCAGACGAATTAACTACACGAACGACAGATTTGACGACTTCGAAAAAATTATGGAATAGTGTTATCAGCACAGAAGGCGCACGATTTATGGCACTCGATGTTGGAAACTTTTATTTAGAAACTCCCATGGATAGATATGAGTATATGAAAATGCCACTTTCCCTATTTCCGCAGCACACAATCGATCAATACAACCTTGCAACTAGAGCAAAAGGCGGATTCGTGTACCTGGAAATTCAGAAGGCCGTTTACGGCCTCCCACAAGCAGGAATGCTAGCAAACAAGCAACTAAAAGAGTACCTAGCGCCGGCAGACTATTACGAAGTCGCACATATACCAGAATTATGGGGACATGTGACACGGCCCATCCAATTTTCACTCATAGTGGATGATTTTGGGGTCAAATATGTCGGTA
>JAAERL010000188.1 GCA_024230435.1 Desulfobacteraceae bacterium | reverse complement strand
TTTGAAAAAGGGGGCAAAGCTAGACTGGACGCCTGATTTGGATAAGGCGTTCAAACGAATGATGGCAGTCATAGCTCAGGATGCATTAATGGCGTACCCTGACCATAACTTGCCTTTCGAAATTTACACCGATTCCTCAGATTTTCAGTTAGGGGCTTGCATTATGCAGAATGGCCGCCCTGTTGCTTATTACTCACGTAAGCTGTCTGGGGCTCAGAAGAATTACACTACTATGGAAAAAGAACTACTAGCAATCGCAATGACCCTCAAGGAATTTCGGTCCATGTTGCTGGGGGCGGAAATTAAGATCTTCACAGACCATCGAAACTTGACGTTCAACAATTTCAACACTCAGTGAGTTCTTCGCTGGTGTTGCTTCGTCGAGGAATATTTGCCAAAACTTTTCTACCTGCAGGGGAAGTTAAATGTGTTGGCAGACGCATTTTCACACCTCCCGCGTTTTTAGGACGCAGGCGGCACGGAGGAGAAGAATTCAGCTTCCTCGGCCACACCAGAACCGATGGATATGATGCAATTCACGGA
>JAAERL010000187.1 GCA_024230435.1 Desulfobacteraceae bacterium | reverse complement strand
TTTGAGCCATTCCAATTCCTCAGGGCCGCCGGAAAATGCGCCGGATTGCAGGGCCGCTTTGGCAATGTCGGGATGCACGTCATGGCCTGCCGTCATTTTATCAAACTCGTCTCTGGCAAATGATAAGGCTTTGTCTGATCCCCATTGAACCGCTTGCCAAAGCACTTGCTCGCGCATCAGGGTTGTGGTTTGGGGTTCGTTTTCAGCAGGCGCATGGCCGATTTTATCCAACACACTATCGGCTAATTTGCGTGCCAATCCGGCTACCCTTTCTTTAAGTGATTCGGTTTTGAGTGATTTTGCATGAAATGATCCGGCAGCCAGCCGGGTGATTTGGGAAAGATTTCCGATGATGCCGGTTATGGGCAGATAGCTGCATTCATTACTATAGTGGGATAAATAATCCAGGTATGTGTTCAGGCAAAGCCCGCATTGGCGGACAAGGGCATATAGGTCGTTTTGAATTCCCCAACGGTCTCCAGCGGACAATTTTTCAGATGAAATGAATTCACCCAGGATTTCGAGATTGTTATTATCTTCATAATTGACGCGGTAGAAACCGGTTTGACCGGTATTGAATTTGTAAGCGGTTGCGTCCGGGGCAAGATCGAGTATGAGCGAGCCGTTGTTCATCAAGCGGGTTTCACACTGTTTTTGGCCTTTGCGGTTCCAGGTGCTCAGGGTAATGGGAAGCTGCCAGGTTTGATCATAATCGCCGTTCATATAGGTGAAGCGTTTCTGGCTAAGATGCAGTTTGTTGCCTTTTCGTTGGACCTTAACTACCGGATATCCTGGCTGATTGATCCAGCTTTTCATCATGGTTGTGACGGGCTGATTTGATGCGCTTTCAAATGCCTGCCAAAGATGGCGGCTTTGTGCGCAGCCATACTGGTGTTGTTGCAGGTAGGTTCGAACGCCCTTTTGGTAAAGATCGCTTCCGATATAGCCTTCTATCATGCGCAAAATGCTGCCGCCCTTATTATAAATGATAGGGGCGGTTGCCGCATTTATAGCGATGTGTTCATCGCCGGGAATTTCTATTGAAAAGGTGTTTTCAAGCCCGTCGCGGGTCAAGGCAAACGCGGTTTCCGCGTTGAGAAACTGGTCCCAGACTTGCCATTGGGGGTAGTAATGATCCACTACGCCATATCCGAAATAGGTGGCGAAACTTTCATTTAGCCAAAGGTATTTCCAATCCGAGGGGGTAACCAGGTTTCCGAACCATTGGTGGGCGATTTCGTGGGCGATGATTTCACAGATGCGCTGAGCGGCTGCCATGGATGTTACGCCCGGATACCTTAGCAGCAGGTTTTCCCTGAAAGTGATGGCTCCCCAATTTTCCATGGCGCCGAATGCAAAATCGGGTACGGCGATAAGGTCCATTTTCGGCAGCGGGTAGGCGATGCCGTAGTAGGATTCGCAATACTCAAGCGCCTTGCGGCCAAAATCCAGCCCCAGGCCGGTTGTGCGTGCCAGTCCGGGCAAATGAATTACCCTTACACGGCTATCTTGTGTATCCGTGGTTTTTTCAAATTCGCCTAAACCGAAAAAAACCAGGTAAGTGGACATGATCGGGGTTGGGGCGAAGGTGATTCGTTTTTTTCCGCCGTCTACCGGTTTTTCGTTTACAGGATTGGTGTTGGCGATAACTTCAAGGTGGCTCGGCACGGTCATGCTCAGGTTGAAAACGGCTTTGTGCATTGGGTGATCCATGCAGGGAAAGGCTTGCCGGGCCGAACTTTCCTGGAACTGGGTGACTGCAAGATAGCGGGTTTGGCCGTTTTTTTTGAATCCGCTGCGGTAGAATCCCGCCATGGTGTCGTTGATGATTCCCTCGTAATCAATTGAAATTTTGAATTCCCCAGTGATTTTTTCCGGCAATTCGATGGTCAGGCTTTGACGGTCGGGAGTTTGTGTAAAAGCACATAATTGCCCCTCGTTTTTGCCTTCGTGTTGAATGAACCGGCAATTCCAAACCGCTAGTTCCAGGACATTTAACGCCAGTGTATCTGTTGGGCTATCCGCTTTGAGGTGTATCAGAACGCGGCCCTTGAATTGGAAACGTTCAAGGTCCGGTGTAAGATCGATGGTGTAGGTGATAGGACGGATCGTGGTCGTCATAGGTTTTAATCTCCTGGTCTTAAAAGGATTGAAAAACAAAAAAATTAGGTACTTTAGAGCCTGTTTCCCAAACAGGCTCGTATAATTTTCACAACCCTAATAGCACGATTTGTACTGTTTTTAAATCTGCGGCAAGGACGTTATTTTCCAGCCGGGTAGACCGAGCCGGGTAACCACTCCGGTCTGCCCGGCTGTGTCTTTTCCATGTAGGCCTTGCAAACTCAAGTTCGCTGACGTATTCTGACCGAAATTTTAAACTATTTTTTTAGTGCATAGAAAACATAATTATTTGGCCGGGATAGGATCTTTCTAAATGGATAAAACAGTTAAAATTCTTGTAATTATTTTTGCCTTATCCGGAGCAGCTCTTTTTGGATATCACCAGATTAATCAATGGCACAATAAGAGCCTTGAGCGTGCTGTTGACGTGCAAAAGCAAGATTGCACCAATCAAATCTCGCATCTGGAAGTTGAAGTCAATAAGCTTGCCGAGGCGTTGGAGATTCAGCAGCAGCAAGACCCCAAACCAAAAGATTTAAAGCCGGTGTTTGGCAGTAAGAAACCCGAGACCTTTCCCGAGTCTGAAAAGTTGGATTGTGAGAAAAACACCGCCCAGGTGGCCGCTTTTTTTCAGTACCTGGATAGCAAATCATATTTGATAAGGCCGGGAATAAATATTCAGGCTGAAGAGCTTTTTGACGAGATATTAGTCAAATTAGCGGCAAAACCGCCAATCAATGTGGGAGAAATGAATGATTTGCACAGCATGATAGGCAATGTCAGCCATTTTTACCGATTGCTTGGTAAAGACCAGGTTGCTTTGGTTAAGGAAATTCTCAGCACCGAGGCTAGTGTTTTGGAGCCTGCCATGTCGGTGATTTTTTCATGGATGACCGTGTGTAGGCCAAAATCCCGCGCTAAAGACGCTCAGCCCAGTTTGCAGACGATGTATGAATACGCCTGTTTTTTTCTTAATACCTTTGGCGGCAGGAGTTATTTGATGCGGCGCGATAGCAATATCCGGATGCTTGTCAATTATTATTCACTTTTGATTATTGATATGGCCAATGCCGCCAAGATAAATAAATACGGTTTGGATATCCGGACACATCTGGACTACCTGTTTTACGATATCAGTAATCAAAAAAATTTGATGTACCATCAGCGTTACCTGACGCAGCTGTCTGTCCTGAAGGATAAATACCAGTAGAGGGGCGCCTTAACTTTTTCGCTATGTATCTTCCAAATCAGCTAACTGGGCGTTAAAGGATTTTTCCAGGGCATCTTTTTGTTGGTAAAGTGATTCCAGTTTATTGAAATTTTGATCGATCTGTTGCTGGCACTGATGTATGTGCTGTGACAAATTAGCAATGTGATTGCCTTTTTTGTCCTGAACAGCTTCAACCATTTGCTGGTTTAATTGTTCCAGACGATTTTCCTCAGTTTCAATTTTTAATTCGGTTTCGGTAATGATCCGCTCTACAGGTTTGAGTTGCCTGGATCGTTCATTGATGATTACCGAGCGGCGCCGGCGGATCTGTTTTTTGTTGAAACGTTCAGTTTTATCATCCGTTTGTTTGTCATCATCTTTTCTTTTTAGTGTCGCGGTGTCCGTTTCATCACCCCATCCGCCTTTATCGAGAAACTGCTGGTAAGATCCTTCAAACATATCAACGCTATCCGCGTTAAAAACAATCAGGCGCCGGGCAAGGGCATGCAGAAACATTTCATTATGGGTAACCATAATGACGGCGCCTTCAAAGTTGTCAATGGCGGCTAAAAGGGCATCGCAGGATTCCATGTCAAGATGGTTGCTCGGCTCGTCCAATAGCAGAAAGTTTAAGGGCTTTACCAGAAGCTTGCCCAGCATCACCCGCGCTTTTTCACCCCCGGAGAGTACGCTGATCGATTTTAATGCCGAATCTCCTGAAAAGAGCATGGCGCCGCTGATGTTGCGGGCCATCTGACGATCCACATCCGGGTAACTGGATTGAATTTCCTGCTCAACGCTGTTGTGCTCATTGAGGCTTTGAACATTTGTTTGTTCGTAAAATCCTTTTTCAACACGGGGGTGATAGCTGATTTCGCCTTGCTGAGGCTGAAACTGTCCGGCCAGCAGTTTTAACAGAGTGGTTTTTCCTTTCCCATTGGGCCCGACCACACAGATTCGGTCGCCCGAGTTGACCGATAGGTTCAAGTTTTTAAAAAGCATGGATTGTTCTGAATAGCCGAAGGTCAAATCCTTGGCGCTAAGGACATGTTTGGCTTTAAATTCCAGACTGCGGAAACCGAACTCAAGATTTTGGAGTTGTTCAAGTTTTGATGATTTTTCAATTTTGGACAGCGTCTTGATGCGGGATTGGACCATTCCGGCCAGGCGTGCTTTTGCACGGAACCGGGTGATAAATTGTTCGATTTCCTTGGTGCGCCTTTCCTCGTTAAGGCGGGTCTTTTCATGAATTTCTTCATCTTGAGCCAATTGGGCATAATATTTTTCGGTATTTCCCGCGATTTTTCGAATGCCCTTGCGATGAATACCCATTGTGTGGGTCACCAAGCGGTCCATGAAACTGCGGTCATGGGTGATTAACATCAGTTCGCGGGGCCAGTTGATTAAAAACCTTTCAATCCATCGAATTGAGGTAATGTCCAGATAATTGGTGGGTTCGTCGAGCAGCAGCAAATCCGGGTCCGACACCAAAACCTTGGCCAGGTTTAACCGGACCTGAAACCCGCCTGAAAATTCATCAGGGCGGCGTTTCATATCAGCTGTTAAAAAGCCAAGACCGGCCAAAATTTTTTCTACTTTCCAATGATGATCTTTTTCCGTTGGCGGCAACCCGAGCATACCCTCTTCTATAACAGTGCTTTGGGTAAATTTCAGATGTTGCTGAACATGGCCTACGTGATAGTTTTTAGGTATGGTCAATTGGCCGTCATCACAGGCTTCCTGGCCTATGATGATACGAAATAGCGTGGTTTTGCCGTGCCCGTTTCGTCCTACCAGACCAACCCGTTCCCGTGAGTTGATTTTAAAGCTCAAGTTCTTAAATAAAACGTGCGCACCATACGATTTGGATAAATTGTCTGCAGATATCATGTCCTGTTTTACTAAACACCTTTTGGTTAGTTACTGCCCATCGATAAATGGCCAATTTTACCGATAGCCATTAATTGCTGACTGTTGCATTAGTTGCTTTCCAAGACCCTAAGTAGCACAGAACTCATCTATAGACCACGGCATAAATGGTGCACACGATCTGGTTTTTTTTAAAACTGCTTGTCCTTATCATCCAAATTCCTAATTTTTTTTTGGGAGGGGATAAATAATGTTTGCTCAATTGGGTGAGAAAAATTTTATGCGAGGTGACCCAAATTTTTGACCCGGCGAATATGTTTTGACTTCCCAATCATGATAAGTGTGTCATTTTTTTTGATCACGTAGCTGGCGGATGGGACCAGAATACTTTTTCCGGTGTTCATTTGCTTGATGGCAATTACATATACGTCAAATTTTGCTTTCAGGTTAAGATCCCTTAGGCTTTTGTTGATAAATTCTTTGGCCGGACCAATCTGGATAAGATCGAAATCTTTCGTCAGAGGGATGAAATCCAGAACATTTGGACGGGATAAGCCCCTGGAAACACGGATGGCCATATCTCGTTCCGGATGAATGATTTTGGTGGCCCCTAAACGTTCGAGAATTTTTCCGTGATCTTCATCCAAGGCCTTTATAATAACATTTTTTACACCGATTTGCTGTAAGTACAGACAGATTAAAATGCTCGTACTGATTTTGGTTCCCACGGCTACAACTACTCCGTGCATATTATCAAGCCCAAGCGTTAGTAAGGAATCTTTATTGTTGGCGTCAAGAACAACCGCCTCGGTGCAAAAGTTATCGATAGCCTGTACTGTTAATTTATCGATATCTATAGCCACTACTTCATGGCCGTCTTCATATAAAGTTTTAGCCGCATGAAAGCCAAAATTGCCCAGACCGATAACTGCGAATCGTTTCATTTTATTTTTCCTATCCTATCATCATATTTTCTTCAGCGCGTTCTACTCCGTTAACAGGGTCCGAACCGGCAATGATATATGCAAAAGTTAGAACGCCGACCCGTCCAATAATCATTGTTAAAATAATCAAACATTTACCCAACGAGTTCAATTCAGACGTAACACCCATTGAAAGTCCTACAGTGCCAAATGCTGATACTGTTTCAAAAAAATAAGGCAGAAAGGAGCCCCGGACATTGGTTACCTCTTGACCCGTTAATATTAAATCTCCTGAAAGCATTAAGAATAAAACGGTGCTAATAATGATGCTGGAGATCAAAACCAATGAAATACTGCGCATGACTGTTTCGTGTGGAACGCTTTTTTTAAAAATATTCACCCATCGCTGTTTTCGAATTCGGCTTACCGCAAAAATTGTTAATAGCGCCAAGGTGGTCGTTTTTACGCCACCTCCGCATGAACCAGGTGAGGCGCCGAAAAACATGAGAAAAATCATCATGCATAGTGTAGCGTCATTGAGCTGATCTATAGCGGTAGTGTTAAAACCCGCTGTTCTGCATGTCATCGATTGAAACAGCGGTGTCAGGATACGCTGGGTAACAGATGCATTATCGGCCAGGGCCGATCGCTCAAGAAACGCAAACATCAGGGCTCCTGAAACAATAAGGATAAAGGTTGTCAGTAAGACGATTTTTGTTTGAATTGAAAGCCTGTATCGTATATTTTTCCGTTTTTTGAACCAACATTGAAGGTCATAGAACACCGGAAAACCAATCCCTCCTAAAACAATTAACCCTCCAAGCGTCGCGTTGAGCAAAAGACTGCCGCCATAGCGGACCATACTGTCATGAAAAAGTGAAAAACCGGCGTTGCAGAAGCCGGAAACCGAATGGAATAAAGCCATGTAAGCAGCCCGCTGCAGACCAAGTTCCCCATACCAATGGACCGTGAGCACAATTATACCGATGCCTTCAATCGTAAATGTCAAAAAAATAATGTTTTTGACCAGCTTGAAGATGTCTTTTCTCGGAGTGTGGGTAAACAAGTCCTGCATTACCCTTCTGTGGCGAAAAGTGATGCTGCGGCCCAACCACTTAAAAAGTATCAAGGATATTGTCATAACGCCCAAGCCGCCAACTTGGATTAATGCCAGAATCACCAATTGACCAAAGGTGCTAAAATAGCTTCCTGTGTCGATAACGACCAGGCCTGTAACACAAACGGCGGATGTGGATGTGAATATGGCATTGATCCAACCGATGTGTCCGGTATTGGTTGCTGCCGGAAGCTTGAGAAGTAACGCCCCGAGTATTATAGCGGTTATAAAGCTTGTCAGGATAAGGGTTGACGGTTGCCAATTGAGAATACGATTGCTAAACGTATGGATTTGCCGATTCCAAATCTTTGGTTTTTGAAGGGTGCGTGAAATCAAAATTGAGAATATTTTAAGCGGTATTTGCATTCAGTCTTCACCAGGTCATAAATGTGTTACATGCCTTGTTTATCAGAGTATACAGGTCAACCATCTATGTAGAGCAAAATTGATGCCGAAAATAATAGCGTTCAAAAATTATTGAAATGATAATGACTTAGATGGATTTGAAAGGTTAAGATTATGGGGACTGATGAAAAATGCACGAAATCGTTCATAGCGTGTGCAAGGTTGATCCATTTTTTGGATGAACACTAACGTGCTGCCGGATGCATACATTTCGGACTGCGTATGCGCCCGGCGGCTTAATGGCTTATTGCCCGGGGAAAATTTTTTTGGGTTTTCCGGTTCGGCCGGTTGCATTTGGAAAATCTTTGGCCACATAAGCTTTTTTATTGGTTTCTAAAAGGTGACGTGCTTCTTGCATATAATTGTTGAATCGCTTTTTGCATTCATAGAACCCATGCCACCAGGTATAATCAGGAGCCATCATGGCGGCGCCCATACGCGCACGGCGCCCTTCGTGATGCCAGAGCTCATAGTATTCCACTTCCAGTTGTTCATCGAAAAATTTTGTTTTATCCAAAAGACCTTTATTGTAAAGGTCATCAAGCATTTGTTTTGCCGGTGCAAAATACACATCATTATACTCAGTTATCACTTTATCCAGTTTTACATAGTGGCCGTTGACCCAGGTTTTTCCGTGACATTGGGTGCAGATCGCCATCATTTTTTCCCGTTCTATTTTCCAATCCGTTTTTGCCGGAAAGGGCTTGAATTCCGAAGGCCTGATTGTTTTAGGGGCTTGTATTTCCCAGGAAAGCCGTTCTGTGACATCATGGGAGGTAAGTGTGGTTCCGGCTCCGGAAATATGGCACGAGGAGCATGTGGGACCGCGGTAATCAACACCCGGCGTCCAGGTTCCAGCCGCAGCGTTCCAGTTGTACTTGCCGCCATGAGCCGTATAGATATCACCATGCTTGGATTCCATGTAAATTTCAATTTGGGGATGATCAGGACCTAAATGGCATTGTCCGCATGCTTCGGGCTTTCGCGCTTCCATTACCGAGAACCGGTGCCGCGTATGGCAGCTTGTGCAACTGCCCTTGCTGCCGTCCAAATTCATGCGGCCTACGCCTACATTAGGCCAGGTTTCGGGGTCGAGGGTATCGTCTTTTATTTTCAGGATCGTTCCGTGGCAGTGATAGCAACCCGAGGCCCTTTCAAAATCGCTGTTCATGCCCTTGTTAAGCCATGGATCGAGTTTCCATATAATTTCAATTGTATTTGCATGTTTGCTGCGGCTGTATTGCAGGGCTTCATCGGGATGACAGCGGGAACAATCCTTGGGTGTTACTGCCGCGGCAATGGGAACTTTGTATTCCTTGCGGCCATACTTTAAATCCGAGCGTTTATATTGCTGGTAATGTTTTGTGCTAACGTCCGGATCGTGCTTTTCGGCAAGATGGCAATCATAACAAGAGATGTTTGCATTGGCGTGTCTGCTGCGTGCCCAATCAACAAACAGGCCGGGGTGTTCGTTTTTGTGACACTCAATACAGGCAACAGCCTCGGCAGGCATACTGCGTTCAATGAGGAAAGCTTTGTGTACGGGCTGGTTTAGATCTGCCCAGGCCGGTGCGCAGATTAAATATATAGCAAATGCCGGCAGGAAAATGACCGTCAAAATATTTTTCACATTACAATACATTACTGTTTCCCCATAATGTTTGTGTTGATTTAAGCCTATTTGCCCAATCCACGGTATGCTATCTCGTATTGCTTGTACCGGTAGACCGGCGCTGGATTATGTACTAAGCCGCGATGGCAATCCATGCACTTTTTTTCATACCCGGCGCGTGCAAAAAGCACTGCCCGATGTGCTAACATGGCGCCGCGCTTATCCGGAATGTATAAAATATTGCGATGGCATTTCATGCATTGTTCATTTTTTAATGATGCAGAGGCCGCCTGCCGGTTCTTTTGGCGATCATAAGCGCCGCCGATAAAATGAGCTACCACGTCTTTGATTCCGTGGGCGGTTTTGGCGTAGAAGAAGTTAAAGGTGTCGTGAGGAGCCGGCAAATGGCAATCCATGCAGTCAGCTACAAACCCCTGTGCATTGTTGGCATGGGTCGATGTTTTCCAGGTATCATAAGCAAACCGGATTTCATGACAACTTGCGCAAAACTGGGGAGTAGACGTGCGGACCATCGTGTAGTAACTGATGCTAAATAGCGGAAAGCCTAAAACAATGCCCAGGCAAACCAGCATTAATGAAAGAATGTATTTTTTTTCATCTTTTAGGCCAATATCTTTGATGGTCTCGCAAAAAAGCGTATTTATGGAATCTGAATGCAGCAAGGGGAACAAAAAGAAATTGTTTAAAATAATTATCATAATTGTTTGAAATCTCATAATTATTTTTTCGATTATGTGATCAGGCCTTAGTCTGTAACGATGGCCATTTTGCCTTGCATGATGATTTTCCGGGCTTATGTTACTGCAACATATAATTTTTACCCTTATGGAGGAATAGATTGTGGATACCAAGGCAAAGCAGGCTGATAACTTAAAATTTAATACTGACAAATGCAAAACCGATCTTGCCGCCTGCAAGCAGATGAAGGCCAGGGTACCTGAAATCGCGGAAAGAATTATCAGTGATTGTAAAAGCAACGAATGCTTTACGCACATTGATTATGAGCCTATAGCCTCGGAAGGATATGTAAGTGATCTGATCGACAAGTTCCGCGATTTGCTTTTCCCCGGTTATTTCAGTCGTGAACGGCTTGATCCGGCAAACATGAAATACAGTTTGGGGCAAACCGTTTCGGTGCTTTACGATCTTTTATCCGAACAGATCGCCCACCATATGCGCCATGATTGCATGCGTTATAATTTGCCATGCAGTGAATGCGAACAAAGCGGTCAAGTCAAAGCATTGGCCCTGCTGGAATCGATTCCAGAGTTGCGAAAAATCCTTGCTACAGATGTTCAAGCGACCTATGAAGGCGATCCGGCCGCTAAAAGCCATGACGAAATTATTTTCAGCTATCCGGGAATTTACGCAACTATGGTGCATCGGATTGCCCATCGCATGTTTGAGTTGGATGTGCCTTTGTTGCCGCGTATTATCAGTGAACATGCCCATAGTGTTACTGGAATTGATATTCATCCCGGCGCCACAATTGGTTCCAGCTTTGTGATTGACCATGGAACCGGTGTTGTGATCGGTGAAACAACTCAAATCGGTCAAAATGCAAGAATTTACCAGGGGGTCACCTTGGGTGCTTTGAGTTTGCCCAAAGACGCAGGCGAGCGTTACAGGGGAAAAAAGCGGCATCCAACGATTGAGGATTATGTGATTATTTATTCCGGCGCCACCATTCTTGGAGGCGAAACCGTGATTGGAGCGCGATCCGTGGTAGGCGGAAATGTCTGGCTGACCCAGTCCATACCACCGGATACAACGGTAATGATTGAAAATCCCCGTTTGGTTTACCGGTCTGCAAACAATTCCGGGAAAGGAGAATGACATGCGCATTTTTAATTCAAGCCAAGCCACCATCGGCTGGACTCCCCTGGTGCGTTTAAATCGGTTGGTGTCTGACTCAAAAGCGCAGGTTTTAGCTAAACTGGAGTTTTTTAATCCGTTGGGCAGTGTCAAAGACCGTATTGCAGCATATATGATTGATGAGGCGCAACGCCGGCAGCTCATTGGCCCGGAGACTCTGATAGTAGAACCAACCAGTGGTAATACAGGCATTGGCCTTGCCTTTATATGTGCTGCAAAAGGCTACCGTTTGTGCCTGACCATGCCTGATACTATGAGCGTTGAACGCCAAAAACTGCTGCGTCACCTGGGCGCAGAACTTGTGTTAACTCCCGGCGCTACGGGAATGAATGGCGCCATCGAAAAAGCCAGGGATATCTTGAGGCATAATTCCAATGCGTATATGCCTGATCAATTCGGGAATCCAGCCAATCCGCTTGCCCATAAGCAAACCACAGCACATGAAATTTGGCAAGATACCGAAGGTGCAGTGGATATACTCGTGTCTGGTGTAGGCACAGGCGGCACAATTACAGGTGTGAGTCAGTTCATAAAGGCTAAGAAAGCAGAATTTAAAGCGGTTGCTGTTGAGCCCGAGGATTCGCCGGTGTTATCCGGCGGTAAAAAGGGGCCTCATAAAATTCAGGGCATTGGAGCTGGTTTTATTCCAAAGATCCTTGACCGGTCCATCATTGATGAAGTGGTTACCGTTAGCAACGAAAATGCTTTTGAAACTGCGCGGCGGCTCGCCCGATTTGAAGGCATTTTGTGCGGCATATCTTCCGGGGCCGCCGTTTGGGCCGCTCTTGAACTGTCGCAAAGACCGGAACACAGTGGTAAGTGCATCGTTGCTATTTTGCCCAGCACCGGTGAACGCTATATCAGTACAGATTTATTCAAGGGCGAAAAATTATTAAAAAATTAGTAGATTGCGGCCTCCAAGCCCCTTTATGAAATAGATTTCAGTAATTGCTATAATATTCATTCATTAAATGATTGACAATTTAATTTGCTTGTTCCATATATCCAGCACGTTGGGCCTTAATCATCACCTCCGGTAAGAAGCCTAAACGGCTTTTTTGATTCGGTTACGATAGTTAACGGGCATCCGCCACCTTTGATTCTTTGTATTAACAGCCGTTTGTCCGCAAGTGACATATGTTTTTCGATTACAATACGTTATATGTTGATAAATACAGGCGGGTGCTGGTGATGTTTCGCTAAGGCAAAATTTAAGCACAATTAAAAATGTCATTTTGCGGGTGGCATTAACAAATGAGCATTCAGATATCGGTCAAATTAACCGTTTCTGCATGGACACTAAGTTGAATTCAGGAATCCATATATGGGTATACGAGAGAGAAAAGAAAGAGAGAAAGAACGGCGGCGCCAGCAAATCATTGTGGCCGCCAAGAGGGTGTTTTCAGAAAAAGGCTTCAACAAGGCCACCATGGAAGATATAGCCAAAGAGGCCGAGCTGAGCCCGGGAACACTTTATTTATATTTTAAAAACAAGGAAGAGCTTTATGCATCGCTTTCCCTGCGCATTTTACAATATCTTCATATCCGGGTGGCGCATGTGAATAAAGAGCAAGGGCTCAATGCTCTTGAAAAGCTGGACGCACTTATGGATGCCATGTACGATGTTTATGATTTTGATCCTCTGATTATTATCAACATGTTTCATTTGCAATCCAGCGAGACGCTTAAAAACCTGTCTGATGAACTATTGTATGAGATAAAGGACTTGTCACGCAAATCCATCGGGGCGATTTCAACAATATTTAAAGATGGTATTGAAACAGGACACTTTCAAGACCGGCATCCGACGGCCTTGGCCGATATTTTCTGGTCTTTGTTTTCCGGTGTGGTGTTGTGGGAAGCCAGCAAAAAAATAATTGACAAGGAAAAAGATTATCTCAAAGATACCTTAAAAACCGCTTTTGATCTTTTTCGCAATGGTGTTGTTGCTCATCCGTGATGAACAATCCGGTAATTGGCAGCCTGACGGGTCATTAAGGAACATCATGCGGCCATCTTTAAGGCTTCCACATTGACATATGCGGCGCCGCCTCGCAGGTACGCTGCGTTGTCGCCAATGGAAATTTTCCAGCAAAGCTTGTTTTTTACTCAACTGATCTAATTTCATTTCCTAAATTCGGCCCCCTGGCTGCGGCAGACACAGCAGGGGGCTCAAAATGAATTGACCACATACCCCAACAACAGCGTAACGTAAAACGTAAGGGATTTGGAAGATGTAAATCATCCTTTATTGACCAAGATTAGATGCGATTTGCAACTCCTGCGGCCTTTGGGTAAATTTACAAAATTTATTCTTTTGGATGACATTCATTGCAGCCGGTGGGGCCTGTTGGCGATATTTTTTTGGAGACTCCTAAAAGCGTTGATTCTAATTTTTTGTTGTTCATTTTAATATCTTTATGGCAGCCGATGCACATTTCGTGATACGCGCTTTTGTAATAAAGTATTTTTTTGCCGCGGTTTTTTGTATCAGGTTTTTCAGCCATGCCATGGCAACCTGAGGTGCTGCAACTATCGATGGATTTCTCACCGTCCCATTGATGATGGCATTTTTGGCAGGAATAATCGAAGTGGACCGCATGAGGAAAAGTCACTGCCTGGCGTTTTGCCTTCTGGGCAAGTGGTTCGATGGTAATATCTCCCATTGGTACACACATTTGCTCTTGAGCAGTAACCATTGATCCAATGAAAAGACATGTTAGCAACACTGCCAGCAACATCATATTTCGCATACTATTAAAACCCCCTCTTGAGATAAAAGACTGCTTTGGCATAGTATATTTCGGCAAATAATACAATAAAAAATCAGATAAAATTTTATGTTTTTAGAATTTGGACAAGGCCTACGGGCGTACAGCCCTGACGGAGCCACAGGCATTCAAATCGCGATACGCCCTGTAAAAAACAGCTTCCCGCTTGGCGGTAACTATATTGGCCACGGTATGGAAGCCCTTTGAGTAGGATTCCGATGTCCAAAACCACTGTGCACCGGTTGATGGTAAAAAAGGCTTTTGTTTGTAAATGGCAGCCAGCTCGCTGGGCGAAGGCAATCGCCAGTCGGTATAGCCTCCGGTGCGAAGGCTTTGAACATAATTCTTTGCTCCGGCATAGTTCAGACAGTTGTTGAGTTCCTGGAAACTGTCCAGGATATTCCAGCTTAGCCCAGTGGTAATATCGGTCATTGTACCGTTGTGATTCGAATGA
Source organism: Desulfobacteraceae bacterium (assembly GCA_024230435.1). Classification (GTDB taxonomy): domain Bacteria; phylum Desulfobacterota; class Desulfobacteria; order Desulfobacterales; family Desulfosarcinaceae; genus UBA2230. The sequence goes on along the minus strand of JAAERL010000187.1, from coordinate 18,755 downwards.
TAGCGTTGAATGGATGCAAATTTTTTTTCCATTTGAGCTTGTAGTATCTTGGTTCGTTGAATCCGTTGCTCTTTTTGCTCTTTTTGTCTTCTAAGCCTTTCGAGTTCTACTTGTTTTTTTTGCTTTGTTTTCCGATTGCGCAGGTTCGCTTGACGCTGGGATTCCAATTGATCTTTTAGGTTTTGCGCATCAGAGGAAAAAGGTCCGCCAATGTTGCCATTGAGATAGGAATCCACCTTTTTGATTTTTTTGTAAACATCGTATTTGGGATTGATTGCATATCTTTGAACGGCTTCCCATTTGCGCTGCTGCTCTAATTTTTTTTCCAATTCTTGCAGTTCTTTTTGGATGACGCTCAGTTGGGAGGTCCGAGGCTTGGAAGCCAGATAGGATTTATAAAGTTGATACGTTTTTTCGAAATTATTGCCGGAGTCAAGAGCTTTTTTGCGTAGTTTTTCAAGATCCTGCAGATCAATCATTTCATTCTTGAGACGCTTGGCCTGATTTGCCAGCTTACGGTCAGCGTAAGCATCGATGAAATTCTGGCAGCGTTCAATACACGGATCCCAGCGCTTGTTTTTTTTGCATTCTTTTGAATCGGTTTCTAAAAATTCATAATACTGTTTTCCAATTTCTTGAATAAGAAGTTTTACATCCTCTTTGTAGCGTCCTTCGGGAAATCGGTTCAGGTATGAAACATAGGCTTCCAGACGTTCTTTAAAATTAAGCCGGGCGGCTTGTCTGAGCTCTTCATAGTAATACTGATCCACTAATTTTTTTACATTGCCAATAGCTTTGCTGATATCTTTCGCATGGTGGGATTTGGGGTATTTTTCCATAAACTCGCCGTATAAATCAATGGCTTTTTTTTCGTAATGTTCATCGATTTCAAGCCGGCTGATTCGCAGTGTGGTTTGTTCTAACTCTTTATCCTCAACTTCCTGGCGGGCCTCTTTGATGCTGCTTTTAATTTCGTCAAAATAAGGTGTTAAAGGATGTGATTTGAGGTAATTTTCCAATAATGAAATTTTATCATAGGGCGAATCGGACTTTTCTACTTTGGACATCAGTTTCGAAAAATTTTCAACTTTAACGTTTTGGGAACTGATAATTATTCGAATGCCAAAAGCTATGGCGATCAACACAGCGCCAATGATGAGCAGCTTAATAATCCGTTTCTTAGAAAAGGTTTCTGTTACAGGCAGCTTCGGTTGGGGCGCACGCTCAAGACGAACAAGCGGCTTTTGACTTTTTTTGGCTTTTGACTTTGGTTTGGGCAGCCTCGGCGGTTGGGTCATAGCGGCTGCAAGCTCGTCTTTGATTTTCAGGCTTTCCATTAAAACGTGCATCAAGGGCTGCTTTATTTCATCTTCTTTGTCCATTTCGGCAGGTGCGATTTCAATGATGGGATTATCCCAGCTGATTATGCGATATGCAGCTTCACACCCGGTAGTATCGTCCAGGCTGGCTGCAATGAGCCCTCCATTGCTAATAAAAAGCCTTCCAACCTGATCTTGACTTTTTACCAGCAATGAGTAACTGGAGCGCTCCAGCTCACTCATTTGAAGGAAAGACGGCAGGCTGATACCGTGGATTTGTCCTCCAACGGCCGTATCCATTTTTTCAAAAGCGTTTTTGCTCAGATTGCGTTTAACGAGAGTTTCGATTTGATGATAATCTTCATCCGTAATCCAATCCGAACAATAGCCTAAGTGAACTTCAATTTTTTTCTTGTTTCGTCTCCATGGCCACAGAGCGGCATAAAATTCACCGGTTTTAAGACTGAGCAGAAAAAAAGACTGCCCCCGTTGTATTCCTCCCAGGTATTTTACCGATGAATTACGTTTATATTTTCTGGGCAAGGGCTTGCTGGCGGGTTTGATGGGGGGGCCGAACAGGCCGGCCAAAATGCTTTCCAGTTCTGAAATTTGCCGGTTGATTGATGTCGCTTGATAAAGACTTCGGCTGTCTTCATAAAAACGTTTGTTGATACCTGGTAAGTTATCTATTTTTCTGACTAATTCGACGAAATTTTCCAAAACCGATGTGTTGGATCTGAGTTCATTGATTTCATCACTGTCACTGGTTAATATTTCGGCAACGAGCAGTTCGTCCATTCACGCCGCTCCTTATCGGTTTCATAAGCGAAAAGGTCAATTTGACCGGTATCATCGCTATGCCAAAAATTTTATCCTCGAAATATCAATCATTTTGCTTTTAACAAAATTTTTCGCACATCTTGTTTATCCCGGCCAAACTTGTCTTGTCCCGAATGGACACCAATTAATTGTTACTTTGAGTTAATTCAGTATTATAGGAAAAAGCACGTGGAATGTCAAAAGATAGCCGTTGAAGTGAATAATTAATAATGCAGTTATTATATATTGAATATAATTATAGATAATAAGGATAGAAAAACAAGGCTTAATTTAACTCTTGTCCCTCATTTTCGGCTTTCAGGACCCTAAAAATTCTAAATCAGGATTTTAAAAATAATTACTAAGACAGCCGCTAAACCATGAAATAAAATGACGGGAAGCAGGCTTTGGGATCTTTCCCTTACCATTGCTGTCGTTAATCCGAAAACCGCGGCGCCGATTATGGTCATTGCCAAGTGCAGGATAGAAATATTGTGGATGCTGGTTTGATCCTTAATAACCATTGCCATGATAAATCCTGTATACAGCAAGGTGCTGGCAAGGGCCGGCCAGGATATAAACCAGGGGCTGTCGCAGCGCTGAATACAGGAATGCTGGGCAAACATGCCATGCACAAGGCTTCTAAATAACAATTCAAATGCCAAGGGCAGAGCACCGGCGCCCACCACGAAGATTATAGGCCAGCTCCGGCTCATCAGGAGCTCTTTGGGTATCCAAACGCCACCTGCCAAAGCGGCGGCCAGCAAAGCAGGCAGTAATAACCACCACTGCTTTCCACAGGAGGTTATCCAGCCATATTGCCATGGATGCCTGTGAGATATTAACAAGAGCGATAAACTTGTTGCCATGAGAATAATCATGGCGAAACAAAAACTTGAACTAGACCAGAAAAGTCCCGGATTCAAGCCTTCTATCCAGTTTTCAGGCTTCCAGTAAATCTTTGCAATATAGGCGCACAGGACAATGAATCCAGACAAAAAAAACGTTGTCAGAAATCGAAAGGCCTGTTGGCCAAAAGACCATTTACATACCGCATCTCGGCAAGTTCTGGCTAAATCGGCCGGCGCCAAGCCTGTTCCTGTATCTCTGGGAGATCCGCCGATATCGTTGGCGCCTCCCCATTTATTTGCGGCGGTTCGGCACTTTACAGCCGGATCTTCAAAATTGAGCCTATCGTAAACCTCATCCAGGCTTAAGGGCATAAATAAGTCCATTTGACGCACAGTATAGACATTGGGGCCCTTTTTAAGGAAAACGATTCCCAGGCGGTTTCCGTAAATTTTTCCCAAATGCGGCTCGATTTCATAAATTCCCATATCGGCTTCCACAACTGCCGCAATTCGATTTTCGATCAGGTCAATTCGCGCCAGCTCTTCGACACCTTGATAGTCTTTAAAATCACTGGATTTATAAAAAATTTGGTCGATTTTGTGCAGAATTGAAACTGTATAATCCAGGTAGTCCGTTTTTTGCCAGGCGCCCTGTTTTTTAAGATTTATTTCATCTTTTCGCAGACGATCTACAACACGCTGGATTTTACGCATCAGATCAGGCGCCAGAGCGCTTAGCTCCTTTAATTCAAGACCAAATGAATCAATCACTCCTTCGTAACGCACCAGCGCGAAAAGAATTCGGCGCTGAGTAGAGTTCAGGTTCCCAATTCGGCCGTGATTCAATAAAATCCAAATGGCCAAAACGGTATCCAGATCCGGTTCATTAGCGAAAATATGCCATTCCTCGCCTCGCAGATCTAATCCTTTCATATACATTACAAGGGTTTGTTCGCAACAAGATAAAGTGAATGCACGCACACATCCCTCATGATGATCCATATTATAGATCTTGTGCTCGTGATCCAGGAATGGCTCGCATTGCGCCACACCATCTAAAAATATGGTACCTCCCGGAGATTTTTTTGCCACTGCCCCTGAAATAACCAATCCCGATTCAATATGTACATTTAAATTCGGGGCTTCAAGGCAATTAAGCAATCGCTCCTCACCTAAGGTTTTTATAGAATAGCGCTCGGGCAGGTGACTGGCGTCTATTATTTTGCCATCATTCGAAGCGTGAAGCCGTGTTACTGCTGCTTCGGTTGGCTTATGCGGGATGTTATCGTCTTTTTTTTCGCTTAATGCACTCATAACAACATTCCATCATCAGTGGGCGCTTAGTTTCCTTGCGGACAAGTTGATCAGATCTGGTTTAATCCGGGCGCTTGAAATTGTAATCGATAATGAGTTGGCTATTACCTTAAACTCTCCTTCAAATGTTTGGACCGGCACCAAAATTTTGTATATGCTGAATCTATTGGTTTTTTTTATATGAAGAGCAAGCAACCTTATTATAATTCATTTCCCTTTGCAGTTTTATGGTGCTGTTGATGCGAATACTTTACCCATATCAGTCGGCACTGAATGGGTCAAGGCAGATCCGGACTTTGGCCAGATATTGGCAAATGCCGCGGCGTAAAAGGTTTTACGTTGTCCGGTTTATTTATCGGGCTTGCAGTGATTTTCCTGGTATAGGCTAAAATAATATTTTTCAATAGATCAATGGCCCCGGATTGCATCCTTATAATGCCGCATATTATTGTGAATTCTAAATTAAACCATAATTTTAAGATCTTAGGTTGATTTGTGATTTGTAAATTAAAAAAATTCAATTCAACGGAGCCTTATTTTCTGGTTGATTATAATCCCAATCCAATACACCGGGATTATGTTTTTTTTATGGAATTTAGAGGGACTACTTGATTATAGGTTTTAAATCAGTTTAACTGTTCTAAAATTTTTTGGAACGGTGCGATATAGGACCGTTTTTTTCTGTAAAACGTTAAATGGGCATTATTTGAGTATGATTTACTCAATGACATATATGAATCGAAGAGGCGGAAAATTTAATGGAACGAATGCTTGTTAAAGTATCAAAATTTATCCTCGCGTGCATATTGTTCTTTCCTGTTGCCGCAATCGCAGTTCCGATACAAAAAAAAGGCACAGACTATGGGCGTTTGCTGGACTTTATCAGCATAGAAGATTTGGAAGAGCCACTGGTCCTGTTTAAAGAGGATGAGGGTGATTTTGATCAAAAACTTAATTATGAAAATATTGAATATTTAAATAAAAATAGAAGTTTACTGAAAAATATAAAAACAAAATTAAATGAGGGTGAGCTTAAGTGGAAACTAGGTTCGTGTTCAAAGCGTTTGTATGTGGTTCCTGAAAAACGAGACGAATATGCCGAGCTTTTTGAGAGCTACTGCCAGGACGCAGTGGCTTATTTGCTCCAAAAGTTCAATGCTCCCAATCCATATACTAAAATTACAACCCTGGAAGGTGAAAAGGGCGATTTAGGTAACATTGAGCGGCAAATGGGTAACATTGAGCGGCAAATAAGTAACATTGGGCGGCAAAATGGTATTACGGCTTACCTGGTGCACAATGTCGCTAATGAGTATGTTGAGGAGTTTGTTTTTTTTACAAAACAAAATGAGAAAAACAAAATTAAGATAAAAATGAGCAATCGCGTTTTTACCGGAATTATTGGTTCTTACACATCCAATTTGATTATCGATGATGAACAGCGCTTTGAATTTGAAAAAGAAACCTACACGGTGTGGCAAAACAGCGCCAAGGATCCGATGAATGTGTTTATTGTACCTGTTGAAGAGACTCTGCATATATTATTCAGGGACTCTACGGAATCAGCCATACGAGATCATCTTCGCAGTATTGAACCTCAAAAGGTTAAGGAGGTGGAACAGGTAATCAATGAATGGATGGCTGTTGAAGAAGCTATTGTTGGAGGTATTGTTTCGCTTGTTTTACCTGAGCTTTTTGACAATTTTGTAAATAATATCAGCAAAGATGAACTTTTAGAATCCCTTGCCGAGCGGAAAAATTTTCAGCAATACAGATACTTAAGCAAAGCCATCGATGTCGTATCAAAGTTGGGCGCAGCCGAATGCTACAAATTATACCAAAACAACCCCGAACAGTTTCGTCTAATGACCAAGGGCATCGAGATCGGTTTAGCTTCGAATAACTAATGCCCATCCGTAAATGGCCAATTTGCCCGATATCTTCGTTGTGTGCGAAAAATTTTAACCTCGTAATATCAGACATATGCCTGCGGTAAAATTTATCGCACGCCTTGATCTCGAACAAACTCTCCTATTGCGCCGATGGACATCAACTGATTTTTACCCTAAATGAATAAAAAGCCCCTAAAATTCAGGGGCTTTTTTAATGTTTCGTGATCGGTATTTACTCCAGCGTCAGGGGCAGGGCTTTTTTTAAGACGGTGCTGCACATAATTGCAAAGCCCTTCCTTTCTTAAGATGCTAATGCACCGTTATTGCGCAGGATTTGGATTTGTTTTCAAGGTGCGTCAGTGGGTGCATACTTATTGTCTGTGCACATTGACGCAACATACGAAAACGAATTCAAGGACAAGCCTAAGTGGTATATCCGCATCTTTCACGACCCTTAAAATCCAAATTTATGAAACGTTCATGAACGGATAGCGAAAGTCTTTCGCCGGAACAAAATTTTCTTTGATAGTGCGCGGGTTCAACCATCTATAAAGATTTAAGATACTTCCGGCCTTATCATTGGTTCCCGAGGCACGTCCTCCGCCGAAAGGTTGCTGGCCAACAACAGCACCGGTGGGTTTGTCGTTGATATAAAAATTGCCGGCGCTGTTTACCAGTTTTGACCTGGCAGTTATTACTGCGTTGCGGTCCTGGGCGAAAACAGCGCCCGTCAAGGCGTAGTCCGATGTTTGGTCGCATAGCTCAAGAGTTTCTTCAAAACGGTTGTCATCATAAATAAAGATTGTCAATACAGGTCCGAAGATCTCTTCAACCATTGTTGTATAATCCGGTTTCCGGGCTACAATTACGGTAGGATCAATGAAAAATCCGGTGCTATCATCATACGTGCCGCCCGCGATGATTTCGGCGCTTTCATCTTTGCGCGCCTGCTCGATATACGCCGTTATTTTTTCAAAGCAAGAACGATCGATAACCGCATTGACAAAGTTAGAGAAGTCTTCCGGGCTTCCGGTTTTTATTTGTTCAAGGGTGCTGAGCAATTCTTGCTTAAAATCAGCCCATAGCGATTTTGGCACATAAAGCCTTGATGCCGCTGAGCATTTTTGGCCCTGATATTCAAAGGCGCCCCGAATCGTAGCCGTTACGCCAGCTTGTATGTCAGCCGAGCGGTGGATGAAAATGAAATCCTTGCCGCCTGTTTCGCCCACGATACGAGGATAGCTTCGGTAATTGTGAATATTTTGGCCCACTGTTTTCCAAATGCCCTGGAAAACTTCGGTTGATCCGGTAAAGTGAATTCCTGCCAAATTGCGATTTTGCAAAACCAGGGGGCCAATCTGACTTCCCGGACCCGGTATGAAGTTGATGACACCTTCCGGCATGCCGGCTTCATGGAATATTTTCATTAGGTAATAAGCCGAATAAAGGGCGCTTGACGCGGGTTTCCACAAGAGCGTATTGCCCAGCATGGCCGGGGAGGATGGAAGATTTCCCGCAATGGCTGTAAAGTTAAAGGGGGTTACAGCAAAAACAAAGCCTTCAAGAGGACGATATTCCAACTGGTTCCATTCAGTAACCGTTGACAAAGGTTGGCCGGCAAAAATTTTTCGGGCATAATGGCTGTTAAATCTCAAAAAATCAATGAGTTCACAGGCAGAATCAATTTCCGCCTGGAACAAATTTTTTCCCTGCCCAAGAATTGTTGCACCATTGAGCAGCATACGATAGGGGCCTGCGATCAATTCAGCGGCTTTTTTGAAAATTGCCAATCGGTCCTGCCAGGCCATAGCGGCCCACTGCTTGGATGCCGCCATGGCAGCCTCAATTGCCATTTGTACTTCATCGGGGCCTGCCTGATGAGCTATGCCAAGCTGGTGCTGATGATCATGGGGAATCACACAGGCTTTGGTGTTTCCCGTCCTGATTTCCTTGCCTCCGATGATCAATGGAATTTCGATATGATCGTTGCGAAGCTCTTTGAGTATATTTCTAATTGCCTTACGTTCGCCGGTTCCCGGAGCATATGACAAAATGGTTTCATTCGGCGGTGGTTCTATCGCGTATATGGCGTTGGTCATGATCTTCCTCTCTTTGTAATTGCATTTGAAATTGTGTTTTGCATGAATCATTTTCACGCTAAACACGCAACTCACGTTTGAAAAATACAAGGCAATGGTATGCCAACTCTTTTCAAAGCAAGCAAGGTAGGAAATAATACCTTTTTTGGCAATATTAGTTTTTATTTGATCTATCACGAGGACAAAAACTTACAATAACGCACTTAAAATAACAAAATTTCACTTGAATCCTGTTTTTCAGGCAGGTTCCGGATGGATTTAAATCAGAGTTAGCATAGTCGATAGCGCGGGCCGCAATATCTGCCTGGGCGTTATTTTCCACCATAAGAGTAAGAAGAATTGTTCCTATTAAATTATTGTTTTTATAAAACACTTTCCTGAATATTCCGGAACCTGCACAGGAACCGCAAACCGGTTTTGGTTAATAACAATTGATTTAAAAGCACCGCCAGTCATTTTTTTTCTTTTTTTAAAAAAGCTGTTTTCGCTGCATTGGATTCAAAAATAATCTTAAATCATAATTACTAAGGAGTGATCCTGAAGTTTAATCAAGATGAACCGCCTTGCTTTTGAAAGGTATTAAGATGGGGCTGACGCAAATCTAATTGTTTCTTTTTTTACAACAATTTGCTACCAAACGGCCAGATCATATTGATCAGTCAGCGGTCTTTTTTTAAATGAAATTATCGGGCCTGGATGAAGGTTTGAACAGATTTTAAATTTTTGCTGCAGCATTGGTATAAACTAAGGCGATTGGCGGAAAAGAATATACCAGATTGAGCTTCGATTTTTTTTCGTATTCAAGGCGCGCCAAAGTGTGCTGATCAGTTTGCATACTTTACGTATTCGCAGCTTTGGCATAACGCACAAGACGGGAAAAAAGACATACAAGATGGTATATTCTTTAACTGTAAATCGCCTAAGGAACCCGATTGGCGATCAAGCATGGCCATGGGTACAAGTGAATACCTTCGCAGTCGGATTCTAAATCGGTTACGAATCCGGGCTTTAGGGTTGCAGAAGTTACAAATCATTCAGTCTCGCTTACCTTTGAATCCGTTTTCGTTTTGTTTTGTCAAATGGTCCGGCAATGAGCATGAGGCCTAAAGACGCATCTGAAAACGAATTCAAAGATAGGCAGTGCCCTTCGACGAAATAATAAAATTCGGCGAGATCAAAGTATGCGAAAAATTTACCACTGGCATATAGCTAATATATTCCGGGGATATAATTTGAGCACAACTTTTGATACCGGGCGGCTCCGGTATTTTGCCGATGGGCATTAGCGAGTAAAAACGGGTGATTTGCAACTTTTACGGCCCTATATAAAAATATGCCGATTTCAAGGAACGCGTTCAATTAACTATTGCCCGCCGGTAAAATAGGCAAATTTGATTGAGATATCTGAAAAATTGGCCTTTTCATTGATGGGCGTTAATTAAGAATTAATTCGAACCATCTGGTATTTAGAGGTTTTTATGTGGCTTTTTGCGGTTATTGTGGGTCTTTTATTCTGTTTTGCAATTATTGACTTAATGGTCGGTGTCAGCAATGATGCGGTTAATTTTCTTAATTCCTCAATGGGATCTCGTGTTGCGCCTCGCAAAACGATTCTTATTATTGCCGGTTTTGGTATTTTAGCCGGAGTTACATTTTCAAGCGGTATGATGGAGGTTGCCCGGAAAGGTATTTTTCATCCCAGCTTGTTCTTTATGCCCGAATTGATAACAATTTTTTTAGCTGTGATGCTCACGGACGTGCTGCTACTTGATTTGTTCAACACCTTCGGGCTCCCCACATCAACAACAGTATCTATCGTGTTTGAACTGCTTGGAGCTGCCGTTGCGATTTCGCTGGTAAAAATATTCAGCAATGGGCAAAGTATCCTGCAGCTGCCTGAATACATAAATACAGCTAAAGCTTTAGCCATTATTTCAGGTATTTTACTCTCCATTGGGATTGCTTTTTTCAGCGGCGCCATCGTCCAGTTTTTAACGCGGGTGCTGTTTACGTTTAATTATCAAGCCCGGTTAAAGCGCTATGGTGCTGTGTGGTGTGGATTTGCTCTTACCATGATTACCTATTTTATTTTGATAAAGGGGTCCAAGGGCGCTTCTTTTATTACTCCATTGATGATGACATGGATTAAAACACATACCTTAGCTATCATTGTTTGCGGGTTTATCGGGTTTTCAATTTTATTTCAAATCGTTATTACATTTACTCGAATAAATGTCCTCAAACCCGTCGTTTTGACCGGGACATTCGCTCTGGCCATGGCATTTGCCGCTAACGATTTGGTTAATTTTATCGGAGTGCCTCTTGCCGGATTTCATGCCTTTGATTTGGCTAAAGGCGCGGCTTCTCCTACCACACTCTCTATGGGAGCAATGCAAAAATCCGTACAAACCAACACTTTTTTTCTTTTGGCGGCAGGAGCAGTCATGGTGACGACGTTGTGGTTTTCGCGAAAATCACGGACAGTTACCAAAACCGAATTAAGTTTGGGGCGCCAGGAAGAAGGGCTGGAGCGTTTCAACTCGACTTCGCTGGCTCGAATTGTGGTGCGGGCGGCGGTTAGTCTCATTGAAAAAGCTCGCTGGGTGTGCCCGGAACCAGTTCAGCGTTTATTAAAAAGCCGTCTTGATACTGATGGTTTTAAACCGGCGTCCGGCTATGATGGAAATATTCCGGAATTTGATCTGCTGCGGGCTAGTGTCAATTTAATGGTTGCAAGCGCCTTGGTGGCTTGGGCCACAAGTATGAAATTGCCATTATCCACAACCTATGTCACTTTCATGGTGGCCATGGGCACCTCGATGGCCGATCAGGCATGGGGATTGGAAAGTGCCGTTTATCGCGTAACCGGTGTGCTGACTGTAATCGGCGGATGGTTTATTACGGCCTTCCTGGCCTTTACGGTTTCTTTATGTTTTGCCTTCTTAATTCATCAATTGGGTTGGGTGGCAATATTCGGGCTGATGGTATTGGCGGCATATATTATTTTCCGGAACATCAAGATACATGGTTCAAGGGAAAAGGCCGAACAGGAACTGGAATTGGCGGATTTAAAGCGTATTCAGGACGCTGCTTATGCAAGCCAAACGTGTTTTGAGCAAAGCGGCCGGTATCTGTCGATTGTGCGGGATAACTTAAATCATTGTTTTGATGGTATTCTTACACAAGACCGTAAACTTCTCAGACAATTGCGCCGGGAAACCAGTAAAGTACAAAAATGGTCTAACATTATTGCCGCTAACACATTCAAGTCCATGAGGCTTTTTAAAGACGATCAAATTAAGCAAGCCGGCAAATATGCTGCAGTTATCGCAGCGCTTCAAGGGGTTTCAGAAAGTTTGCGTGATATGATTTTGCGTTGTTACGTTCACACAAATAATCAGCATGCCGGATTGATTCCGGTTCAAAAAAAGGAACTTCAGCAAGTACGTAAATGCGTCGAATCGCTTTTAAATGAAATTTCAGGGATTCTTTTGCGCAGTGATTCCTATAATTACAGAGATGTGGCTCGTAATTATGTTGATTTGAAACATTATCTGGAAAATTTCGATCAAAACCAGATTGAACGTATCCATAACGGTCTTTCAAAAACCCGTCTCAGCCTTTTATATTATGGCATTAATAACGCTTGCTTGAATATCGGAGAGCAAGTGCTCAAGTTGTTGACCCTTTACAATGAAACTCTTTGCAGCGATACATTTTATGGGGAAAAAAAAATAACTAAATGTACAAATTGACAGAAATGTTTTTTGGCCGGGACATTGATCCCGGGATATTTTAGCTGCAATACACGGCCAACTTTTTCGGATCAGGAGTAGCAGTTGCCTTTGGATAAAAAAAACGGATTTTCTGAAAAAATCGCCCCGGTGAAGGCTCGTTTGAAACAAGCATACGCTCGTTTTTTAAAAATGAGAGGCGATCCGGCGGCTATAGCTTATGGCCTGGCACTTGGAATTCTTATTGGCATGTCTCCTTTTATCGGTGCACATACCATTATCGCAATTTTTGTTGCAGCGATTTTTAAATGGAATAAAATTGCCGCCGCACTTGGTGTGCAAATAACAAATGTGTTTACGGCTCCATTTATTTATCCCATTATCTATATGGTTGGTTCCACAATATTGGGTGTTTCCGATATTAACAATTTGAGTGGTTATCTGTCGATAAACGGAGCCCTGGAACTGATTAAAAATTCTCCGCTGATTTTGTTGGACCTTTCTGTGGGCGGGCTCGTATTAGGATTGCCCCTGTCTTTTGCCGCCTATTGGCTTACTTTTCAAACAATTGAAAATTACAGAAAAAAGATAAAGCCAAAGCTCAAAAAGCGACGAAATATGAAAAAGGCCAGAAAGAAAAAAGCAAAACGCAAAAAGCGGCAAAAACGCAAGCTTTGATGTAGACTTTTTCTTTTGCCGGTTCGTCTGAGTAGTTAACTAATGTGTACCGGGTAAATTGGCCTTTTCGCCCATGGGCAATAACTATGAAGCGGGGAAAGGAAAAAGATTATGAAAAAAAAGCATATTATCCTGTCAATTATAAGCATGGCGGCCCTTGCCGTATTTTGCTCTGCCGCCTTGGCCGATGAGGATAGAACCAAGGGCTATCGGAGCCATAAGTCAAGACATGAAAAAGTTCATCATAAAGACGGTAAACATTATGGCCGGCTCGTCAAAACAGGCCATGGTCAACGCCGTCACAATGATCCTTACCATTATTGCATTGCCAGCCGGCATTGGCGTCATCAGGTACGCTATCACGCACCCAAACATCATCACCGAAGGCCAAGATGGCATCATTGCCGCCGTTTTAATCACTACTACCGGATCGGCCTACGCCATCGCCATTTTCCGAGAGTGGTTCATGGCAGCCCTGTCAGGATTAACATTTCAGGGGTAATTCGCTAGTACCCATTCAAACAGGCAAATCCAACCTATTTATTGCCTCTTTCAGGACCGGTTCGGCGTTCCGGAGCTTGAATTAACAATTACGACTCCAATGGCAATCAGCACCATTGCGGCTAAAATATTTTTCGTTAACGGTTCATTGAGTAACTTTGCACTGATAAATAATCCTGAAACAGGCATAATGAAAATAAAGCTATGCAAGGTTGACGCGCCGTATTTTTTTAACAGGGAGTTCCATGCAACAAATCCTATTGCAGCGCAAATTAAGCTTTGATAAAAAAGGGCCAGTAAAACGCTTCCGCTTATTTGCATAATCATAATTTCATCCCAAAGCAAAGCCGCTAAGAAGGAAAATGGGGCAGCAAAAATCATTTGATAAAAAACTATTTGAAAAGGGTGATAGTCCTTAATGATGGTTTTTGTATAAACGCCGTTGCCGGCCCATACTAAGACGGCCGCCATAATGATGAAATCTCCTACTCGCAACTGTGTTTTGAAGCTGGCCGGATCGGCCAGAATCAGCGTGACGCCGGTAAATCCCATCAACAAGCCAATAATTTTGCTGATATTAATACGCTCTCCGGGAATAAAAAAGTGGGCGAGAACGGCGACAACAAAAGGTGTGCCATTTGAGAGCAAAGATACCCGTGAGGCATATGTCATAGAGATCCCGGTATAAAACAAGAAAAACTGAAGGGTGAACATGAGCCCTGAAATAATCAGAGGGATGCGTTGGCCGGAGGCAATTTTTAACGACCGTCCAGAAAATACCGCCCAGATAGCAAGTGCGGTTGCGGCAAAAGAAAAACGGATACCGATGGCGGTAAATTTCCCGATACCGGTTAGACTGATTTTAATTGCGGTTGGATTTGCGCCGAAAACAACACATAACAATACCGTAAAAATAACCGCCTGTGCCGGCAACTTTGAATCAGGGGGCGAAGTCATTGGCAAAGTCCACATCGTTTAACACATAGTTTATAAAATACGCCACATTTTTGGCGGCATAAGCAATCCCGCAACGCTCAGCAAGTTCAGGATCATAACCGAAAACAGGCCCCCCGGCAATCATGTTGGTCCCGTCAGGCAAATGCTCGCCAATATAGGCAAGGTCATCTTCAGAGTCCAGTTGAAGAACTGTAAGTCCAAGCAGATCAGGCCGCTGACGGTGACAATGTGTTACAATCTCTTGCGGTGTTACAAGTAACCCTAACCGGGTAACCTGCATTCCTGCAAGGCTGGCATAACGTTCTATAATCCCCAGCCCTTGTCCCAAACCGTCATCCAAGGTAACCGTCAGCAGCGCAGGGGCCCGAGTCCATAGACCAGAAGAATTGTTTGCGGTTTTCCATTCTTCAAGCATATCTGCTTTGTTTTCCAGATCTTGCCTTGAGTCCAACCCGTGGGTGATCCATTGCCTGCTGAGGATAGAAAGCTTATGGCGTAACTGCGCACTATGATCAGACATCAGAATCCTTTCCCTTTTAGGCGGTTTTTGTCTTGTATAAAGTTTTTAATGCGATTATAAGGGGCCAATCCATTAAACAAGAACACCTGTACTTAAGATACATGTTTTATAAGGAGGAGAAAACGTGAATAAAGCTGATTTAATAAACAAAGTTGCATCTGTGGTTGGCTCCCAAAAACAAGCTAAAGACGCTGTTGATTGCGTATTTACAGCAATTACCGGAGCATTGTCTGAAAATCAGGTTGTGCAGATTTCCGGGTTCGGCAGTTTTAAGGTTTCCGAGCGTAAGGCCCGAACCGGCCGCAATCCTCAAACCGGCCAACCTATTCAAATTCCTGCAGCTAAAGTGCCCAAATTTTCAGCCGGAAAAGCGCTCAAAGACGCGGTCCAATAAGCTGATATTCTATCCAATAAGCTGATATTCTAATAGTTTTCAAAGATTAATCCCGGCAAATTACTGCCGGGAGCGATCATTTTTTGCAAAGACATGCCATTAACTTTGCCGTGACTTAAATTAAATGAAATATCAGAGTGTTACTTTTTTTGGCGCCATTTGCCGCTTTCACTCTGAATCCATTCTCCTGCATTGGCCGTTTGGGCAATTTTCATGGCGCGGCGCTGTCCTACCAATTCAGCCGTAGTACCTTGTTTTTTTGCAATGGCATGGTATATCTTTTTACGGTCATAATTTTCAGCCTTCACAAGATTTTTTGGTCCGTTTTTGCCTTTTATAAATTCTAAATATCCTTTGTTGTTTTCGCCTAGGATGCCTTTGGCTTTCAAAGCCGAAATTGCCGGAAGGCGGTCGAGCATGCGTTTCTTGATACCGTCCGCCCATGCCAAACCAACAACTAATACCAATGAAATAGCAAGTGTTGAAATAAGAATTTTTTCTTTGTGCCGCATGGTCTGTCTCCCTTACGTGTTTTGGATGCCTTTTTTTTGGCAACGGGGACCATCTATTTCCGGTGATCAAATGACAGCCGCCTGGCTGCTGTCATGCCGGTAAACCAATGATTTTGAATTCCTACTGTTGTGTTACCTGCATATCTTCAGCGACCTCGTCAATATCGCCGAAAAAGTCATCCAGAGCCCTGTCTACCTTAACATTTACATCAATGGTAATGTGCATTGGCGCCACTTCAACCTTATGTACTGTTTCTAACTTGTGCCGGCTCTGGCAAGCCGTCAGCACTATCAAAAACACAAAGCTTGCGCCAAATATAAATAAGGTTCGTTTCATCGAGAATTTCTCCTTTTAATCCTCTTTTTGGAAATTTTTATTTATCAGGTTTTCAAGATCAAACAGGTCTTTATACCGTAAAATTTGATCAAAGGGATTTGAAAAATTCAAATCAATATCCACCCCCTTGAAATCAGCCTGGGCCTTTCCTTCAATGCGCTTTAGCTGCCCCTTCGCTTGATCATAAGCAAATGGAAGCAATTGGTTTGGCCTTCCTTTCATCTGTAATTGCATCAAAAGCATCTCGTCTTGACTTGAAAGCCTTAAATCAATTTTTGTGTATTTATAGTTTTTTATGGACTCCATCGCAATATCCAATTGAGTTCTTTGCGGTGTATCGGGTGCAAGTGAGTTCACAAATTGATTTGCCCCTCCGAGTTTACGCAACTCGATGATACCGGTTAAACCCGGTGGTGAAGTAAGGAATCCTTTGTGAATACGTATCTTTTTGTCATACCATTGCACGGGAATCCGGCCGGATACCACTGCGTCTCCACTTCCCTGGGCGACACCCAATTGCTCAAGCATCATTACTAAGTTCAGTTTTTTGCAATTTATTACCGTGCTGATTTTTTTTAGCGGTAATTCCAGCCGGGTCGGCGCTATGTTCACTTTTCCCTGGCACCATTGCATCTGTGCCGCGTTAATCCGGACATCCCGGGCGGATTGAACTTTAAAATTAACATGCACATCATCTGCATTGATATTGCCAAGATGCAACTTTTCTATTTTCAGGTCTTGTTTGGGATCACTTTCGACAGCGATTAAATCTTGCAACCTGATCCGGGTTTGGATTCCTGTCAGGGATAACGCTTGTTCTTGATTTAGTAAATAACCGTCTTTTAGATCCATCCATGCCCATCCTTGCATCTTTGCGCTGCTTATTTGAATTTGTCCACGGGTTTCAAATGTCCCGTTTATTTCATATCCATCGGCATCATGTATCAAATCGCCCAGGTTTATATCCTTTTCCGGACGCCAGGCCGGCGCATGAACATCAACATGGGTTTGTTGCTTTCCGGCCTTACCTTTAATTGTGACGTTTAATCCCGGCAAAAGTTTACTCGAATGAGTCATATTAAAAGCAAGGTGCTTTCCATCCTGGCGCAACCATCCTTTAACTATGCCCATTGACTGGCGGTTATATATGATATCCTTTATGTCAAGGTTGCCGGCGCTGGTTCGTTTTTCCGGCGGCCAGGTTACCGGTATTTTTATTCGGATGCCGCGAGCTGCAATTTTAGCCGATGAGTCTTTAATCGAGGCTTCATCTATAGTAGCTTGCCCATTTATGCGCAAATTATGCTGCGTATTGTCCGGGGCAAAAACGACAGTAGAGGTTACGGTTGTAAGGGGTGCTTTGAATTGCAATGCCGCTGCTTTGCCGGATGCGTCTTCAAGTTCGAGCTTGTTGTCTATTAATGTTTGATCATCATGGGTCAGCCGTCCGTTAAGACGCATTCTGGCGGCCCCGGCTTTAGATTCAGCCAAAGCCATTGCCAGATTGTCCGCTGTAACATGGTAGCGGGCCGTTAATTTATTTTGTCTGAATTGACCCTTTGCCTCTGCCATCAATTCGGTCAAACCACAGTGAACTGTTGTGCCGCCGGTTTGAATTTTGACCTGTTTTGGATGCTGATCCGTATCTTTGAGCATGTTGACAGTAAGGGAAAGATTTTTTTTGGAAGGCATTTGAGCTGATATCCGCCAAGTCATGTTTGCAGCCTCGATTAATTTGAGGCTATTTTCACGGGACTTTTGGGGTTGAAATGAACAATATGACTGGCTAAGGCTCGCATCCACGGCAAAACGCATAACATCAAAGGGCTGAATTTGAAATGCTGCCTGACCGGCTGCTTCAACGATTCCCTTGATAGAGAGCCCGGGAAAATACTTCAACAGGTCTGCGTAGTGCTCCAGGTAAAGATTTAAATGTTCCAGCTTGACCCGAAGAACAGGGTCTTTTTTGGATAATTTTGCCGTCAGCCCAATATCACTGTCCCGCGGTTTCATACGCAACTGAACTGACAACGATCCATTGTCCAACCCGGAAGTGTTTAACTTTGCTTCAATGGGAACTTTAAGTTGAAGTCCTTTCCAATATAAATCCACCATTGCATCATTGGCGGACAGTCTTTCAAGTGTAAAGGGCGCAATGGACATTAAATCAGCCATCGTGTCCGTATCCGGAAAAGTGCTGGAAGGCCGCTGCGACGATTGATTTTCCGACGCCTTAATTCCTGCAATAATGATGCAATCCGGCTCTATGCGGCAAGTGACACGAAGTCCTGAAATTGTAATTGCCTTAATTTTTTTTTTGAACAGGCCGCCAAGAGTATAATCAATGTTAATTTTTTTTATTTCCAGGTGATTTTTACCGTTGAGGCCAAAAAAAATAGGGCCGGCTTGGGCGCCGGAAATTCCGATGTGCTTCACCTGCGCCGCATAGGACTCAAGCCCGGCTTTTTGTGCGAGCCCGGGGATGATCCGGGATTCAATGTAATAGGGTAGATAGTAAAACAGACTTAGCAATCCTGCTGATAGCAGGATCAGCGTTATGAAAACGCAGATAACGCTCTTATGAGATAATCTGTTGAACATAGATCAATTAGGCAATCTTTTTGATTATTTTTTTTCATCATTGTACATGCGATGATTATGATTGCAACTATCTTTGCATCTGTTACCGTGACTGCTCCCGGCAATAAATTGCCGGGCATCTAAACGCCTTGCGGCGTTAACGTATCCAGCCCGATACGCAAAACATTTCTCGCTGCGTTATGATCACGATTTGCAACAAAGGTGCAAAAAGGGCAGCGATGAGTTCT
>JAAERL010000186.1 GCA_024230435.1 Desulfobacteraceae bacterium | reverse complement strand
TGTACTGATTCCCATATGAAAAAATAGTTTCCGCTCGCTGTGGACTCACACGTGCAGGCGTGCAGGCTCACTCAATATAAAAAAGAGCAAAGCAACCAAGGGAATAACCACAGGGAATAGGACTGTAGTGGTCCCGCGTTACCGATCATGGGTAAAAAAACTATTTCAAAATAAATAGTCGCGCGCAGCGCATGATTTTGTCCGCCTCTCGAACGCCATGCAAACACCATGGCAGAGTCGTCAAAACCACCTCCTCAAATTAGTCCAGCGGCCATCAAAAACAAAGGTATTGAGCTCTGCGATTGCTTCTTTTGGTGATACCAGTTGTCAAGTCACCTAAAACCCACCACCTGAGGGCACTTTGACGTCAATCAGTTCAATAGTCGCTCAAAATGAACTTGATGAAATTTCACCATTTTCAAAATTCACGCCACAAGACAAATAATGATCCAACCTCCTCTGGGCACGGACCATGTAGTACTGTGCTATGGTGGCCTCTAACTCAAAGAGCAGTAGTTGCTTGCCAGTTGAAGTGATAGAAGCCACAAGAAAACTGTGGCTTGCAGTCATGTGCCAATCTGATCTCAACAAAGTCAAACAACTGTACCAATGGGCGATATCTTCCAAAATGCAGGAC
>JAAERL010000185.1 GCA_024230435.1 Desulfobacteraceae bacterium | reverse complement strand
TTAAAAGCAGGAGTTACACAGGGTGGGAATTCTCCCACCGAATTGACGGGATCCTGCTAAAGATAAAGATAAAGAATAAAGAGGTCATGATGAGATTCGGCACCCCAAAAACTCCAAAGCGAGCAAGAGGACGCATCATAGACAATAGAGTTCACGAACACATACAAATAAAACTTACGGCAGCGGAAACGCTAGCGGTGGACACGGACACAGCGAGGGCGGCAGCGGCAAGTAGGTAGAGCTTCATGATGTTGATGTGATGTGATGAATGGGTTCGATGATAAAACTGAAACAAAAATACTGAGTTTTAGCCGCGTGCAAATAACTAGCAACACTTCGTGAGGCGAATCGACGATGAAATGTGCACTCTGTAGAAGCACGTAGGATTGATAACAATTCCGAAAACACAGCCGCTGAACCTTTTGCAGTAGAGACGCGTGTTGATTTTAACCTTATGAAATTCATTCTTTAGGTTAATGACCCTTTCTGTCGGAGCTAAACCATA
>JAAERL010000184.1 GCA_024230435.1 Desulfobacteraceae bacterium | reverse complement strand
TTTGAGCCATTCCAATTCCTCAGGGCCGCCGGAAAATGCGCCGGATTGCAGGGCCGCTTTGGCAATGTCGGGATGCACGTCATGGCCTGCCGTCATTTTATCAAACTCGTCTCTGGCAAATGATAAGGCTTTGTCTGATCCTCATTGAACCGCTTGCCAAAGCACTTGCTCGCGCATCAGGGTTGTCGGTTTGGGATTCGTTTTCAGCGGGCGCATGGCCGATTTTATCCAACACACTATCGGCTAATTTGCGTGCCAATCCGGCTACCCTTTCTTTAAGTGATTCGGTTTTGAGTGATTTTGCTTGAAATGCCTGTGACTGCTCCCGGCAATGGCAATTATTATTATTTGCGAATTGGGGCAGCTACGCTGCTTTTGGGCCTTTTAATACGATTCAAACGGTCTGCCGAAGTAGGTTAGGATTGATAGTGCGAGCAGGTATACACTTATTAGGGACTGTATGCCGGAAATTACTCTTACCCGCCCGCTGGCGCGTAGCATGTATTCATGAGGCTGGATACGGGCAATCCAGCTACCTACGTTCAAGTCTCTCCAGCCCGTATGAAAAGCTGATAGCACACTAAAATAAAAGGCTGTTTTTAGGGCTTTGAAACCACGTAATTTAAGAAGTTCTGTTTTTTTTTGACCAAGATCTTTGCGTACGCGATCCTCAACCCAAACTTTCCAAATGCCATCTTTTTTTTCCATATACAAAGCTATAGTATAAAAAAAGGAACACAGAAAAATTAGACCGCCAAGTATAAAAATCGGCCTTCGAGGCGACATTCCCCATTTGCAGGTTAAATCAAAAAAAACCCATCCAAGCATTCCTTCAATTATTGCTCCCAAGCTACCTTTAAACATTGCATTTTTAAAACCGGAACGCTTTATGGCATATGTGATTTCTCGTTCTTGTTTTCTCAGTCCTGCTTCTTTAAACTCCTTTCTTAGCTCTACAAGAGCATGAGGGGAGTTTTTGTATATGAGTAGAC
>JAAERL010000183.1 GCA_024230435.1 Desulfobacteraceae bacterium | reverse complement strand
CCGTGAAGGAACTTCTTGGAAATTTGCAACCAGTTATATTGCATAGCCATGACCAATTCCCAAGCAGGCTCTTATATATTATCACTTAATTTTTTAAAAACAAAAGCAATAAAACAATTCGGGGACAGGTCAATAGCGCTCCTATCCTTTTCAACGCCATACATCTTTTATCTCATAGAGCTGCATAATTAATTCGTCTCTGATCAATAGTGTTGGGCAAGTCTGCATAGACTACCTGTCCCAGTATAGTCCCGTCCCCCGTCCCAGTTTAGTCCTTTCCTTTCAGACGTAAATTCACAATTTTGGAAAGTGCCCTATTTCAAATCCAGCGGTTAAATTTTCAAAAGTGTCTCTCTTTCTGATAAGCCTGATTTTTTTATTCTTATCTATTAGGATTTCCGCTGGTCTTAAACGATTATTGTAATTCGAGCACATTGAATAACCATAAGCTCCGGCATTGTTGACACCAATTATATCGCCTTCAACAACTTCTGGAATTTTACGATTTCCTGCTATAATATCTCCGCTCTCACATATATTACCTACAACGCTGGCATTCATATAATCTGAGTTGATAACTTTTTTTTGTTTATAGACTTCAATTGCATGATAAGAATTATATAAAATTGGCCTCATTAAAACATTAAACCCAATATCAGTACCTATGTATTTATTTCCGTAATTTTCCTTTATACTATATATGCTTCCAAGTAATACACCACACTCGCAAACGATATATCTTCCTGGCTCTACAATAACAGATATTTTTTTTCCATAATCTTTTATGAAATCAGCGATGATTTTATCTAATTGACATCCCAAATCATCAATATTAAGTTTATTTTCATTTGGCATGTAAACAACTCCAAATCCACCTCCAAAATCAACCAGTTCAAGATCGTCAAATTGCATAGCAATTTCTAACAACCGTTTTGCACCATCAGTGTATGGTTTAGTATCTAAAAATAAGGATCCTATATGCTGATTTATACCTATCAATCTCAAATTATACTTTTTTATGATTTTTTTCATTTCGGGTATAAAGATAGGATCTACACCAAATTTAGTTTCCTCGCCTGCAGTAACAACTTTACTATGATGCCCTGCACCTATGCCCCCATTAAATCTTACAATCACCTTATGCCCTGGAAAATGGCGGCCAAACAATTCCAATTGAGATAGTGAATCTACGCTAACCTTCACACCTTTTTCTACTGCAAACGATATCTCCTCTAAGGATACGTTATTACCTATGTAAAGTATATTATCAGGCGAAAAACCAGCTTTAAGATTTACATGAATTTCACCTGGTGACATTGCATCGACATTTAAGCCTTCCTCATTTATAATTTTTAGAAGATAGATATTGCTATTGGCTTTAGGCGAATAATTAACTTTAAAATTTTCGTATTTCATCATGCCTTTTATTTTTTTGCATCTATCTCGTAATATTTCTTCATTATATACATATAGAGGCGAGCCGTATTGCTCAATCAAGTCAAAAGGATTATAATCAAATATATT
>JAAERL010000182.1 GCA_024230435.1 Desulfobacteraceae bacterium | reverse complement strand
CAAGGAGGCCATTGTCGGATTGGATATTATTCCCAGATACGGTGGGGTAATCATTCATGACTGCTGGGCATCCTATCTATCTTACGACCACTGCGGCCACGGGCTTTGCGGCTCACACCTGCTGAGGGAATTGACGTTTACTATTGATTCCAATCAATACAGATGGGCTCGCAATATGAAAAAGCTGTTAAAAAAAACTTGTCGTACCGTTGCAAAGCGGAAAGACAAGTGTCTTACCGGTGCCGAGTATGCCAATTTACAGAAACGTTATCGGAACATTATCACGAGAGGAGGCAAGGAGCTCCCCGAATGTCCCCCAAAGCCAAAAGGAAAGCGAGGCAAAATGGCCAAGTCCGATGCGCATAATCTTTGGGAACGGTTAGAAAAATATGAAACCGCTGTACTGCTGTTTGCCAAAAACCCTAATGTGCCATTTACAAATAACAGAGCAGAAAGAGACCTGCGTATGGCTAAAGTGAAACAAAAAGTATCAGGTTGTTTTAGAAAAGAACAATATGCTCGGGCCTACTGCCGTATTTCAAGTTATCTGCAAACTATGTCAAACCAAGGTGTAAACCCGCTTGTTGCAATTCAAATGGCATTAGCCGGTTCACAATTCCCTGAGCAGGAAATAGATACGGGTGAGTAGTTACGAATAATTAACTTTAAAATTTTCGTATTTCATCATGCCTTTTATTTTTTTGCATCTATCTCGTAATATTTCTTCATTATATACATATAGAGGCGAGCCGTATTGCTCAATCAAGTCAAAAGGATTATAATCAAATATATT
>JAAERL010000181.1 GCA_024230435.1 Desulfobacteraceae bacterium | reverse complement strand
GTATATAACTTTGAATTATATGATGTTAAAAATATGTGTCTGATCAACAAATTTTCTTTCGAAAGAGCTTTTCCAAAACCTATGTCCCTACTGTCACAGAGGACATAACTGTTGACCTTCAACAAAAGGTTTTGGAAAACAGCATGAAGGAGTCACCAGAGACCAGTGCAGATGCTATTCTGCATTTTCCATCACAGGTTTACAAGAAGTCCATAATGGAGGATCATATCCATGCCAAAGAGGAACTTGGTGAGGCAGATCTTGACGAGGCAAGAGAGGATGAGTAATTGGCAAGAAAGAAAGAAGCAAATTTCTGAGAATAATACTAAAATAGCCAGCAATACTCTCGAATACTTGCTAGAAGATCCAATCTGTCATAGTAGAATGGTCTAAATAGCTGACCATTGAAGATTAACTAACTAGGTTAGCATATAAAATTTGACTTTGCAATTGTAGTTTTATTATAAAAGTGAGTCAATTTTGGCTTGATTTTCCGTAATCTAACGTACTTTCTAATGCATATCCATTCCAAAACCGCCTGTTTTGGATCCTTTTTCTTTAATATCTGTTCAACCTCAACCTTGCTGGCTGACTACCTCAGACCAGATCTTGTTGT
Organism: Desulfobacteraceae bacterium; assembly: GCA_024230435.1. Taxonomy (GTDB): domain Bacteria; phylum Desulfobacterota; class Desulfobacteria; order Desulfobacterales; family Desulfosarcinaceae; genus UBA2230. The sequence continues at coordinate 56 of JAAERL010000181.1, read as the reverse complement.
TTCCGGGAACTACCAAGGTTGCCTTATTCCTCAGAATTCCCGGTTTGTTCCAATTG
>JAAERL010000180.1 GCA_024230435.1 Desulfobacteraceae bacterium | reverse complement strand
GCCCCAGTATGTGACCCACCTCCGTTTCGCCAAGGTCAAGTTGTCAGCATTGACGTCTAACTTGACAGCCTCCGCTGATAGGTGGTCCAGCCCAATATATGGCACTTTTTCTAGAGCTCCGTTGACCCCCAAAATTTGGAAATCACTTCATCTAACTCTCATGAAGATATCCTGAAAGTTTGTTTTTAAAAAATGTACTGCATCATGCTGTATAAACGCCCTAAAGTCAGTTTTTAATGCCCAGAGTTCCCAAATTTAAGGTTAATCATCTAGTTAATTTGTTAGGGATAATTAACCCTCATGGTATGATATGTGGTATTATCAGCATATCTCTATTAATACGACTATTTTCCATTCAAAAATTTCAGATAGCAACGCATATGATATATTTTAACAATACTTATCCAGATTGGGGGTTAGTATAAGGTTAATTTATGGATAAGCCACAATTTTCAATGTAGAATCATGGTATGATATTAAGTAGTAAGGTGCACTAGCTTTATGCACCATATGCGCCACATGCAATACAGCCCACCCAATGTACCAATTATCGTGCTAGGGTGAATATTGTGGTCCTAACAGGTACCCTGATGGTAGCAACAATTTTTTTCAAAAAAATCACCTGTGTCTGCTTGTAGGAGGGCGCTTTACGCCAATCTTATTACATGACGAAGCTAGCGTTAGAGTATGTTAAGGCCCTTATATTG
>JAAERL010000179.1 GCA_024230435.1 Desulfobacteraceae bacterium | reverse complement strand
TATCCCAACTGACTTGTCTATTGGCGCGTCTTCTGTGTTGCGGCAAGGTGCGAATATCTCGCGATATGCACGGCTTTGCGCGCCTTGAATACGAGCCCCTATCCTACGCCAATTTGACAAAACATTTGTTCCGCGACCCTTAACTGCTACTGCTATCGCTATCGGAATCCAAGCTATCGCTATCGGAACCCGGGTTATCGCTATTATCAGCGATTCTCATACCTGCAAGTGATGAGGATGAAGATTCGCTTTCATGATCGAATTGACCATCATCAGAAGCATCGGAATCAGTATCAAATTTAATTTCTTGATAACAATATTCATATTTAGACTGTATTTGTTCTTTTACTCCACTATGCGGGCTTAAATAATACGACATATCATGAATCCAGGAAATGCTGGCATCATTGTCCAATTGGGCTTTGGTGCACAATTCTTCGATTTTTTCTATCAAGTGTTTAGCGGGTAAGCAACTTGTTAGTAAAATATGAGCATCATCATTGGAAATTCGATTTTTTTCAATCACCAAATCCAATAATGCCGCCATCGTCTCCATGGATGCCGGGTTGTTTTTCTTGTCCATTTCGCAAATTTTGTCCGCCCATTTAATAGCAAAATTGCTATCGGCTTTTATCTTGTCCATTTCAATGTTTCGCTTTAGCTTTTCAAAAATTTTAGTCTGATTGTTTTTATAAAAATCCCAGTAACTTTCCATCAATTCTGGCGTCAAAATGATATCTGTATTTTCATTAATTTTTTTCACCGCATAGTTGTTAATATATCGATTATCTAGTGGAATATCTTTGATGTGTTTCACAACATTGGAATCGGCTATACTAATCGTATTTGTGTCCAATAATTTTTTTATGATATCCCATTGTGACCGTGCTGATAGAAACTTCCAATGAGAATTTTTATAGATCGTCTCAAGCACCTTGAGATCAGGTTTTTCGAGCCTCCTTTCAGTTTCTGCCAGTGTTTGGATATGTTCATTTTTATTGCTGTGCGCCAGAGCCAATCGTACTTGAGGATTATTACTTTTACACAAACCATTAATTTCGAATTTATTTAGTTTCTCCTTGTTAATAATGATTTGAGCCTGCTTTTGAAAAATTCGGACGTAATCGCTGGCATTTTTTTCCCCCAGATCATCCTGAAAACCGTAACAGAACTGTTCTGCAATTTTTGCTGCAAAGCAAACCAGCTCAACCTTTTCACTATATGTTATTTTTTCATTAGAAAGTTCACTAAATCTTGTTTTTTCATTAGCAAGATAAGTTAAAACTGCGTGGATATCCGGCCGTTGATCTTGAAAAGGCTTCTTATTATAAATCTTGCTTTTATCTGCGTTTGAATAATTCATCATCAGATTAAGCAAGTTTAAAAATGCCTGCGCCCTGGTATCGCTTTGTTGATACTTTTCCTGATCCCAATTTGAAAATGCCTCTACCCAGGCCTCAACAGTTTTTCTGTTTAAAATGATGTTCTCATTTGCTACGTTCTTCGACAAATTATCCATGGCTAATTTAAATAGTTCCAAGTATTTTTCATCCAATTTTCCATAATACAGGCTTTCAGTAGAAACCACTTCATTCCATATTTTATAAAACTGTTCAGGCTTAAGAATGTAGTTTTCCTCTTTCAGCAATTTTTTGTAGGAGACCAATTTTCGATTTTGGGCATATCTGAAATGATTACTCAGATAAGCTTGAGAAACGGTCTTGTTATCATGATATCGCAGCTTAAGCTCGATATTGAAACTCCTTTCGCGAAATTTGTTGCTTGTGAGCAGGGCCAGCCTTTTTTCATCCCCTTTTTCTAATTCCACGCGTTGCAGTTTCGCTGAAATGCGTGCATGCTGTAACGCATGATCTTTAATTTTCGGATTTGTTAACAATGCCGAAACCACTTTGTCAGAAGACTCAGTGGCCAGCAATGCCTCCAGCACGCTTTCGTGCATTTGATGATTACCGGCAATATCCACTATATTAATATTTTTGTCTTCCTTAATAACTTGGTCTATAAGCGATAAAAAATCTTTTTCTGAAGGATCAATACGGTTTTTAAGATTCGTCACTAAATTTAAATTGTTTTTATTGAACGGCTTCTGAAGTAATTGTCTCAGGGCTTCATGCAGCAATATCTGCTTTGTTTCCATGGTAAGCCGTTCGAATTCCAAACAAAAATCGCTGTGGGTTTTTATATTACCATTACCCGAATCGTATACGGTTTCAGTTGAAAAGAGATACGGTAAAAGCTTAGCTATGAGGTTTTCTGACATGTAATTGGAGTAAAGATTTGCGTTGGGATACTTTCTCAACGCTTTTTCCCGATCATCATCCGTGGCCGAGGCATCATGCCAAACGCTTGCGAGTTCGAACTCATCCAGAGTTGCAACACAGTTTCTATCAGTAATTTTATTTCTTATATCCTTCCATTCCGCCGAGATTATTAAACTGCGCATATGGGTCCAATCGACCTTCTGGTTTATCATAATTGCAAATCTCATAAACTCTTTAGGTTTTTTTGCGAGGAGCTCCAAAACCAACGGCTTATTGGTTCGGCTTATCTTTGTTTCCGGCTGACAAAGAGCTATATTAAAAAGACTGTCCCATGAATCATTTTTGATAAATTTCTGAATTTTTTCTTCCGATATGGTATCGGGCCATTTGCCATTTAAAAGAAAGATGCGTTCCTGGCTTCTTGCAGTATCAATGGCGTTTAGATAAACTTTATGTTTTTTACCAGTGGGGTATTCACCTCCTGGAAGCTGCAAATTACAACCTACTGTTTTTGAATTTTGGTTATAATTAGTTCCATTTTCAAACATATAACCATAGGTCATGTCGCGCGCCACCGTTGCAATTCCCGCATTGTTACCGATTTCGCAACAAAATTGCACTAAACTTGTAAAAAGTTTTTCCCTGCACCATTTTCCCTTTTTATCCTCTTCGGCATAATCTGTACTCATCTCCATAAAGTTGACAACAAATGCCCTTTCTCCCGAAACTTTATCATACCCTAAAAATCCCCATGCTAAAGCGATTGGCTGGCCTGACTTGTTTTGGATGGTTGGAATCACAAATGCCGGATGGCTCAATCGTTCCAATATATCCGCCCGTCCAGCATCGGTGGCAAGGCAGCATTGGACAAAATCGCCCATGAAGAGCGATGAAAAAGAAGGAGATGCTAAACTCATATAAAATCTATCCACCTCAAATGGTTTCTCTCTATTTTTTTCTAAATTAGAAAAAACGTTTTTATTTTTATTGAAAGTTGATAGCAGATCGCTGCCTATTTTTTTCAGGTCATTTGTTTTTTTTTCCAGTTCTTCAGCAGCTCGCTTGCTCTTTTCCAAATTCTCAGCAGCTTGTTTATCCGTTTTAAATTCTTCAGGAAGTTGTTTATTCTTATAATTTGAACAAAATTTTTCAATAGAGGAGCATAATTTATCCAAACGGTTTAATTCATTTTCTATATTGCTTACCTTTGGTTCTTTTTTACGTTGGCTAAAATTCAGTTGTTTTTCAATATTAGTAATTCTATTTTTTACTCCTTTAGGAAATGTTCCTATATTTTTTCCTATATTTTTTACTTTAGGAAATGTTCCAATATTTTTTCCTATATTTTTTATTTCATTCAAAATATCCAGATATTGATCAATTTCGGATAAAAACTTTTTTGTATTTTCTGTTTTATAGATACTAAATGATTCATTCTTAGTGGTCTTTAACAGCTCCAGTTTTTTTTCTTTTTTGATTTGCCAATTAAATTTCATTAGCTCTCTATTTATTATAAAACAGTCTTTATTGGTTTTTTTGAGTAATTGCTTGACAGCAACTTCAAAAAAACTATCCCCAAGATATTTCGCGCATGCTTTTTGCAGTACTCCCAAACGCGTGATATACGACAGAGGCACTGCGTTTTTTTCAATATCATTCATCACGTCATCAAGGTGATTCTCAAGACCTAAACTTGATAAAAAATTGTCCATGAGCGCTTTTTTTATATTTGAATCATTTTTTGCTATTTCATCAGGAGTCATCCTTTTAGTGTTTGTACCGATGAAAACTTTAAACATTTCGATCAATTGCTTATTGGAACCAAAAGATTCGCAGGCCATCGCGGCAATCATCGACATCCATTTTTCGGGAAATTTAATTTTAACTAAATTTGGCAACAACTGGCGCAACACATCATCATCAAGCTTTAAGTTCTTTGTTGCTTTATTAAAGCGGCGGAGCGCATCGTGACTGGTGGCAAGATTATCCCACTTATCACCTAAAAGATATTCGATGGGGCTCCCGCTATGGCCATATACGCGAGCCTCGTTAATACGTTTCAAGGTATTTTCAAATTCCTGTATGGCCTTTATTTGCTTATTTGGCGATTGTATGCTGTATATATTATTTGAGATTTTTTCCCAAGCTTCTTTGTCTACCCAATTGTATTCGTCTTTTTTGATAAGCTTATTTAGTAGGTCTTTGTTTTTATCGGCAGGTTTTTCTAAATTTAAAGAATTTGCTTTTATATTAGATAGTTTTTGAAGTTTATTTTCCCAATTTTCTTGATCAAAGTTATTTTTAGGGATTATCCTCGCCCTTGCTTGCGGATTATTAATGTTATTATTAGACAAATTGTTAAGTTCTGACTGTAGACCAGTGCTAAGAGAGTTATCTGACGAATTTTTGTGCGGCGATTGTGAGTGTGAGGCCTGTGCTGAATTCATTTTAAACATTGCTCCTTGAAGTAAGAATATTAATAAGTCTTTAATCATATTCAATGTTACAAAAATTATGCCAAGATCTTAATTTGCCCTATTGGCGCTCTATCTGCCTATTACTCAATGTTTAAGTTTTATACTAAGTGATTGAATTTATAAGATCTAAATATTTGCCTATTAAGCTTTGTGTTGCAACAATATTGTGAGTTACATAACATTGTTACAACTTTATTGGCGTTATGCATGGCAGCAACCTGCAAACAACATTGGCAGCGTTATTAACCCGGCAATTAAATAGCCGGTCTATCCCGCATAAGATATTTTTGGGTGTTTAAAGTGTTTCATTACTCGTTTTGGCATTTTTTGGAATTTGCTTAACCCTAAAATGAAAATTAATTTAAGGCTCTTTGAAAAGCTCAAGATTGCGTTTTCTTCGGTGCGACAAGTAGAAACGATGGTTTGGGGGCTATATCAATCGGATAGGGGACAATCGGATAGGGGACCAATCGGATAGGGGACATCGGATAGGGGACGGGTAATTAAAGTAATTACTGCGAATAACAAAAAATATTCGGACTCTTTATGACTCATTTGAATGTATTTAAATAAGGAGGTCTATGGAGACAGGAGACAGAAAAAAGTAGTGCAAACCAGTCTTTTCGGTAGTGGGGAAGTTTTAGTTCTTAGTTCTCTAATAGAAAATGACGATTCGAATTAGACCATGGCATCCTAAAGCTTTATTTAAATCATTCTCGCGGCTATCTGCTGCGATGATCTAAAAATATTATTGAAATGGAAAGAAGGGGTAGGCGCCGATTATTTTAGGCGGTGTTTGACAGCCGTTTTAAGGAGTAAATGCCGTCAAGCCCTTTAATCGGTTTGGGTTTCTTTTCATTTTTGGACTGAAACAGGTGTTTAAATCGCTGATAATTTTCCCTGACAAATTCCCGGCTTCCGATAACGCCGGAGTCTGTAAAGTAGCGGGTTCGGTATCTAAAGTTGTGTATACGGCTTATTTTAAAATCGTTGCCCCGCTCTTTTTCCAGTATTTTTTCGTCAATAACCGCCGCCTGAAGTTTGTCTGGACGGTTTATGGCTCCGGCTTCATAAACATAGCGCCGATAACGGCGGATTCGCTCTTTTATGTCTTTTACACCAAATTCTTTCAAACCGAAATCAAAGGAAAGCAGATTATCCTTATTGCCCGTCTGCACATGATATCCAAGCGAATTCCAGCGATACTCTTCAGGCCGCTTGACTATCCCTGCCCGAAGCGGGTTTAGATCAATGTAGGCCAAACAGTTTATCAGGGTTTGACCGTTTTCTACGATCAAACTTTTAAACCGGTCGCCCCAAAAATAGCCACGGCGCTGATGCCGTTTGTTATAATACCGGGTAAAGTTTACTTTGATGTCACGTATAAATTCGGAAAGATTCGCCAATTTACGCCTAAGCGCAGGAATCTGGACAGAGCCAAGTTGTCGTGCATCCCCATAAAAATTTTCATATCGGCTTATAATTTCTTCATCGCTAAAGTTATGTTCAGGAATCATACGCACCAATAAATGAAAATGATTGTCCATCAAACAAAACCCGATTATTTCAACCAGGTAAATCGATGAAAAGCTTTTTATCAGATTTAGCAAAAAATCTTTTTCGCTATTTCCTATCGGGAAGCCATCCAAGGCTGTGCGAGACATCACATGGTATACGGTTGCTTGTTCATTGTTGGTTAATCGGCGTATCCGGGGCATGAGTATTCCTCTCTAATTTCTTTTTATTAAATTGTTTTCCTAAAATCATATATAGGAAACAAAGTCAAACTTTATTTACCTGTCCCCGGATAGTCTTTTACCTGTCCCCGGATAGTCTCTTCGAACACCTCATGAACACCTCATGGCTGGAGGCTGTGGCGTCCCTGAGGCTAATTTACGATGTTTTTTAACTGCAAATTTTGGACACCGTTGAGTCTTTACCTGTCCCCGGATAGCGTCATATATAGTATAG
>JAAERL010000178.1 GCA_024230435.1 Desulfobacteraceae bacterium | reverse complement strand
TATTTATTAAAATGTGAATCTGTGTATTTCCAGAAAACTTCTTATAGTTGAGAAACTATTTTATTCTTATTTTTTACAAGACAATATTTGATCGAAATGAATTCTGCATCTCACCGCCCCCTTGTTCCGCACTCTCACCCTCCGAAGCCCCGACCACATTCAATTTTTAATTTTCGAATCCACTTTATTGGTAATCCTAGCACCCTACGGGCACAATAATGCCCGTTTTTTATGCTTTGTCATTTCGTGGAAAATGGTGTTCAGATAACATGGGATGATGTTTCAAAAAGCTCTAAACCGATCTGGGTTGCATGTTTAATTTTCATTTCATGAAATTATTTTACCACTCGGCATGGTGCCGTTTTAAACACATCGCATTTGGCCAAAACTTGCCGCCGGCCTAATTGTGCCCGTTTTCCGCCAGGACCATTCTATGGGTTACAATGCAGTCATAACACAAGATCCGGCTAGGGTTACAATCACAGAAGGTCCTCACCCTCCAACCTGCCCTGGCAGTGATATTTCTGATACTATTCTTGTTGCC
>JAAERL010000177.1 GCA_024230435.1 Desulfobacteraceae bacterium | reverse complement strand
TGCGTGATGACACAATTTTTCACTCAAACCTCCGCAAAACACATCGATGACATCTTCACCATGGCGCTCTGCTAGTAAAAATGAGGTCAGTGGATTTGCCCATTTTATTTCACTTCGCGACGGTTTGGCCTTCTATCATGGCATTGGACTATAAATCTGCCATCAAGTGAAATTGATGGGCATCAGTGAGTGAGCATTTGATCATGGCAACAGCACATCATCGGATGGTCTCCGATCCACCGATGCATCATACCATTATCAATAACTGTATTTGGCATGTAATTAATAAAACTGATAATAATTATCAATTATCATAATATATAGAAGGAGTTTATAATGCACCAAGCCTATTAAACTACCTAATTTCATTAAATTTAAGTAGTCATGATGTTGCCCGGCAGATGCAGATTTTATGTCTAACGTCGATTAGAGCCGTATACCATCAAATCAACTTCGATTCTGCCGCCGCCGCTTACAGAATCGGAATCTGCATAAAAAATGGGGTCGGGGATAACGTTGTTTATATTGATTTTGATTGCGTTGGTCCGATAGTACCTTGTTTTGACGTCAGAATCATCATGGTGGAGATGTGTTTTGGGGTCTTAGACTTATTTGCTACACACGTGGGTTAGAGTATTGCGATGTCGATCATGACGGCAAAGGCCTTTTTTTGTGGTTCAGCCCATCCTTTTATGTGCCCTGGATCCAGGGGGGTCTACCTTTCACTCTACTCCAAACTAATTCCCTAGTAACTACTGGTAGAAACGAGGAGGGGATTTAAATAATTTGGATATAGACTGTGATTTG
>JAAERL010000176.1 GCA_024230435.1 Desulfobacteraceae bacterium | reverse complement strand
GAATATACCAGATTGAGCTTCGATTTTTTTTCGTATTCAAGGCGCGCCAAAGATTGATGATCAGTTTGCATACTTTACGTATTCGGGCTTTGGCATAACGCACAAGACGGGAAAAAAGACATACAAGATGGTATATTCTTTAACAGAAATCGCCTTAGCTCAAATTTACATTTGAGCCAAGGCGGGCTACATTAATGATCGTTAAAAACCATGTGATGATAAACCCTATTGCATTTCAAACTGCTGTGTTACGACAATTAAAAATATGACCGCTACCGAATTAATGGAGAGCTATGAAATTATTTGACAGTCACTGTCACCTCGATGACAGATCCTATGGAAAAGACCTTGATCAAGTTATTCAACGGGCCCGTCAAGCTGATGTATGCGCTATGATGGTTGCAGGTATTGGCCTGACCAGCTCTGAACGCGCTATAGAATTAGCGGGCCGCTACCCTGGCATCATTGCCAGTGTGGGTGTTCATCCCCATGATGCCAAAGAGTGTAACGAAGATGTGCTCAGGAGACTTAATGCTCTCTGCGCCAATTCCAAGGTTTCGGCATGGGGGGAATGCGGGCTGGACTTCAATCGGATGTTCTCTGCTCAAAAGGATCAGGAGCATTGGTTTGCCAGACAAATAGAAATCGGGGCCGAATTGAATTTGCCCATGATTTTCCATGAAAGAGACAGCCAGGGACGATTTGCTGCTATCCTCAAATCCCATTGGGGGCCTCATCGCAAAGGGGTAGTGCATTGTTTTTCAGGCACACGGGACGAACTTGACACCTATCTGGCAATGGGGTTGATGATCGGCATCACAGGGGTTGTCACTCACAAAGAAAGAGGCCGGAAATTACGTGACATTGTACGTCATATTCCCGAAAACCGTTTATTGGTTGAAACCGATGCGCCCTACCTGACACCTTCACCAGAGCGCAAAAAATTCCGTCGAAACGAACCTGGATTTGTGCGCACCGTTTTACTTAAACTTGCCCAAGTCATGGAGCTGCCTTCTGAGCAACTTGCGCAAACCATCTGGCGCAACACCTGTGAACTTTTTAATTACCCTGGGCGGTGACGTTAAGGCGATTGGCGGAAAATAGAAAATTTAGCTTTTGCAGCCGATTTAATAATTCCCAAACAGGCTCTAAGGTTAAGTTTAAAATTAGAATGGCGATATATAGTATGTATTAAATCTTTCATCCATGCCTGTGATTGGATTTTTGGTGCAACATCAATCAATACCTATTTTAATAATGAGGGCAGCTATATGCATCACCGTAATGTTTTAGTCGTTGATGACGAAGAAATGATACTTAAATCTATCCGTAGAATTCTTCGCAATGAACAATTTAAACTTTACACGGCCCTGAGTGCCGATCAAGCATTGACCTTACTTGAAGCCAGGGAGGTAGACCTGGTCATCAGCGACCACAATATGCCTGGAATGAAGGGGGTGGAATTTCTTAAAAAAGTAAGGGCCAATCATCCGTCTACGATTACCATCATGCTCACCGGGCAAAAAGAAATCGACGTGGCAATGCGGGCAATTAATGAAGCCGGGGTCTATAAGTTTATCCTAAAGCCCTGGGATGACGATGATTTTATCATCACTATCCGCCGGGCTCTTGAATCCCTGGATCTGGTGCGCGAACGTAACAAACTACGAGAAAATGTTAAGGCCCACGATACCATTTTAAGAAACCTTGAGGCAGAGCACCCTGGAATTACAAAAGTTTCAAGAGATGAAGATGGATACCTTATCTTAGAATAGTTTTAATAATTTCATCACCTCGCTATCCGAGCTAATTAGCCCCCAATCATCCGAGCTAATTAGCCCCCAATCGAAAGATAGAAAAATTTGGTCAAGTTCAAACGTATGAACAGATGCAGTCCCACCCTGAATTCTCACATTGGCGCAACGGCTTAAAACGATTTCAAAGCCATATAAGTCAAAACAAGCAACAGTGGTATATTCGCATCTTTCAAGCTGCTTAAGGATTTTTGACACCCTGTGAATCTTCAAACAGATCGCAATCGCAAAGACTGAACCGCGTAGGCACTCCCATCTCCCGAAGAACTTCCCTGATATGATCTGAGGTGATATATCCCAGGCTTACAAGTATTTGTCCGAGCAGACGATGATCCATTCCATATAGATTCTCATTTATTTGAATGCCTATAACTTCATGCAACTGCGCCGCTGTTATAAACCCCTTCTCCACGCAGACAATCCCAAAACGTTTTTCAAGCTGATGGTATGATGACACTAACGACACTCCTTTCAGTTTTATTTCGATTGTCCAACCATCTGATATACCTGATACAAAATCTCAAATTGAACAACCGCATTTTGAAAGTAATTAGCACTTTAATTGCGCAATCGGTTTATACCATGCAAATTTCATGCACATTATAATTTTCATGCATCTTATAAAAAAAATTCTGGAGACTAAAATCCGCCTATAAATTGGAAAAGGCGCCGATACCTTTGACAAATAAAAAATAGCGCGCTTTAAATCCTCCAAAACCCTTAAATTACATGGAAACATATTATCATCACACTATCTGACCCGTTAAACATATTATCATCACACTATCTGACCCGTTAAAATGTTTCCGTATATCTATATATATATCGGCCGAATTGACCATTTCGCCAATAATAATGATGATGATATTAATCAATCGTCAAATTGCCGCAGGGCAGCCTGCTAATTTGATCGAACCAACGATGTATTTATTCTCAAATTGATAGCTTTGCAGCTTCCAAGCCTTTCAGGCCAAGAAGGCTAATGTGGTTTAAACGGAACGGACACTTTTTAAGGGTTATTAACGACAGGCTAACAAAGGCATCGGCTCTAATGGGCAACGAGTTTGGAAAGCAGCTCTGACAAAGTACACTGCATGAGACTGCCTTTGTCATATAGCTCAACGTCGTTGAGATCGGATTCTAAAATACGGGCCTTGGCCCAAAAAGATGCATCGGCCATAGGAGCGCCGCTCCATAAAGCCAGCCCCCTCAGGCTGGAATCACTTGATGTTAAAAAAGAGATGATAAAAGGCAAGGCTGCTGAAACACAATTTGAATCAACGCGAGCCACGCGTCCAATTGCCCATAGCGCACCTTTTTGCAACCCTTCATGCTCGAGATAATTCCCTTTTGGATTCAGATAAGAAACAAGAATATGAGCATATTCATGCCTGAGTTGCTGATGGCATGCCATGATTTCTCCCATAGCTTCCGGCGATCCCCATCCGATCCCGCCTGACTCATCATTGAGCATCCACATCAACCGGCGCATTACAACTCTGGCGGATTCCATATGGGTCATGGCCAATTGAGACACCACCTGGCCAATAGCTGTTACCGCGCGCCAGCGTATCAGCGGGTCACTATGGTAGAGCGATCCCAACAAGGGATTAATCACCTGCCTTGCCGGAAAACCCTTTACGGCGCTTATAACGGATTTAATATCCGGTTCCAGCAAAATGGATTGAATCCGTTTTTTTAACTGGCGGTAGGCCGACATTGTTCAAAATACCAGTGACTGCTCCCGGCAATAAATTACCGGGCATCTAAACGCCTTGCGGCGTTAACGTATCGAAGCCCGATACGCAAAACATTTCTCGCTGCGTTATGATCACGATTTGCAACAAAGGTGCAAAAAGGGCAGCGATGAGTTC
>JAAERL010000175.1 GCA_024230435.1 Desulfobacteraceae bacterium | reverse complement strand
AGTTTGCCGAACATCTAAAAAAATTTTATTGGAAGCCTGTTCTATGGTCTCGATCCTACTGCATTGTATCGGCTGGTGGCGCTTCATTATCGGTAATTAAGCGATATATCGAAAACCAGAATAGCGGCATCCATCCTGACACAGGGGCCACCCTACGCTACGCTTAGAGGATGGAGAATGCGCCGCTTATTTTTTGTTCAACGAGAATAATCCTAATATATTTCAGCCTGTGTTCTAAGTCTTCCAAAATTTCCACTTCACAACCTTCTGTATCTATTTTCAGAATATCCACATAGGTCAAACCCAGCCTTTCGAAGGTATCAGATGCCTTTTCTATTCTAACCTACTGATTTCGTAATGATATTTCTGGCCGATGTTTAATGGAATTCTGTCCGGTGTTATGCGGGTGCAGAAATAGATTGACCGTGGCACTCTGGTTTGCAAGCCCATAGGCAAAGCACTTGATGCCAGATAATTGCGTCATGTTTGCTTCCAGCAGTTTGAAAGTATGTAATGCAGGCTCAAAACAATAGATCTCGCTATCCTTCCAATTCAACTTCATATACAAAGCGAACAGCCCTACATTAGCGCCCACATCAACAATGGTGAGACCTTCACTGGGCAAATACTTACTATAAATTTTATATTCCTGGCGGCTAAAAACGTCTCTGACACGAAAAAGTTCCTTTTCCGGAAGCTTAATCTTAATGGAGCGGTCGCCCGAATCATCTTTGATCAATACATTTATCAACGGTGAAGGATAGAGTTCTTCCAGTTTCTGCATGATTTCCATATCTTATAACTTTTTTTGTTGCAAAATGATGAAAAATTAACTCAAATTAGACGGTTATATAGATAGAGTGCGTTATGAAAATTTGTATTAATTATCCGCTGCAAGTTTGTCCATTTTAAAAAAAATGGACAAACTGATGAGCCACTAAGGTAAAAAAGATGTTTTTTTTAAAAACAATAGGTTTGCTTGGTTTACCTGGGCGCCATATGCAGTTTCTACCTAAGCGCAAAAAAATAGTACATTAATTCCGCTCATGCCAGTTTTTTCTAAACCGATTTGATTTAAAGCACAGTGCAAAATTGACACAGGATCTGCATGTAATTTTTTCTATAATCCCAAAATAAGGATGACCAGGTTCCGATTTGCAAATATGCGATGAGTGTGTTGGCAGGCTTTTTTCGCCTAACGGCGCTTTAGGATATCGCGCTGGATGCCATAGATGCACTGTGTGAGTTTTGCGTGTTCTTGCCTTTTTAAATCAAGAAATTTTAGTGCGTATCTGCAAATATTTCGATTTTCATCCTTCTCGATTCGGCAAACTCTTGCTTTTTCGATAACAACAACTTTTTTACTTCTATCTTCGGTCTTCTGAAAAAAAATGCCTAACTTGTAAAGGTGTTGATCCATTTTTAAAAGAGGCTCTTTAGCGCCCTTTTGATTATGTTTTCTTATAATCCCTAACAAGCCTCCCATGCTCACGTTGATAACATCGATCATACCGCACAATTTTTTGGACTTGAACAGCATGTGTGTGCCTGCGGTTGTAACAACCCTGAAATCACGCCGGCGCTGTAACCGTTCGACATAATCGGGAAAGGGGATTTCGACATCCAGCCCTAAATATTTTCCCCCTTTGGTGCTGAATAAATATTCAAGCTTGTCTGGTCCGTTAAAGGTAAATTGCAGATTCAATCCACCTGAATCAGAAGCGGCCTTTTCCAAACCATCCGGGCGGGCGATACTCAGATACTCGCGGCCGGAGACCTGCCTGATGCCGGTTACACACGTTAAGCGTTCATACTGGAGGCCAGCCACACTTACTGAAATAATCGACCTGTTCTGAACCAATCCTTGAAAAAGATCCGTTAATTTTTTTCCTTGCAGTTTACTTGTATCCACCATCTATAATACGGCTCCAAAACTATCAATTAACAACTGCATATCAGTATAATACAGTTTATCGGTCATCATCGGCAATTCTTTAGCCGGTAGCTCGGCTTGTGAACATTCTTGCATGGAAAAACGAATAATGTCATGATAAATTTATTAAATTTTACATATTAAAATCAATGACAATTTGGCTAAAAAACGCATGAAAAAGTCAAAAACCATTGAGCAGTGGTTTGAATACGGCAGAAAGTGCTTTCACCTGCCTAACGGCGTTGAAGCCATCAGGGGCTTTGAAAAAGTCATCCGGCTCAATCCGGCATACCGCCACCATGATGGCGACAACCCGTATTTTTATTTAGGAAAAATAGCTGAAATTGAATGCAGGCTGACCGCAGCCTTCGTGTATTATTCCCGTGCACTGGCAATTGATCCGGCAGACGAACAAAGCCTGATCGGACGCGGAAGCTGCGCTACGGTTATCGGCGAACATGAGCAGGCAATTGAAGATTTTTTCCGTCTATTGAAACTATCGCCTAAAAAACGCAATGTCCCGGATAAACACATACTCTATGTTCTTGCAAAAAATTTCAGCAGGTTAAAAAAATGGAGCCAAGCTATCTACTGGGCTCAACAAGCTGTTTATGCCGATCCGGGAGATGAACGTCATCAGAAACTATTTGAAAAAATCGTAGCTTCTAAAATTTTTAATGATAATTAAGACGATTTCTGTTAAAGAATATACCATCTTGTATGTCTTTTTTCCCGTCTTCTGCGTTATGCCAAAGCCCGAATACGTTAAGTATGCAAACTTTGGCACGCCTTGAATACGAAAAAAAATCCTGCTCAATCTGGTATATTCTTTTCCGCCAATCGCCTAAAGTCTAAATCTCAATTTCCGATAAAACTAAACCATCAGGCCATAGAGATATGCATGGCACATCTGCCGCGCTATTGTGGCTTTTGCTGTAAGACTGATCAAAAAAAACTATCGAAAAGGTGTCCGTCTTACAAAGAAACAAATGATACCAATTGAAAGATGACCACTATTATCAATCCTGGCCACTACATCTTTTTATAAATGCTTATTATTTTTTCGGGAGTCAGAATGTTTTTAAAATCCGGCCCAAGAGCACTGATCAAATCCTTTTCAAGCTTGTAGGCCAATTCAATCATCGTATCAAATTGTTCAGCCGTCACGTCAGCGGTAACATTGACGGGCAGCTTAATACCATGGTTATCCATCATCTTGCGAAACGTAACCACATCAGACCCGTAATATTCCTCTAACTGGTTGAACACGATACAATTTGCGATCCCATGGCGGTAATTAAGCAAAAAAGCTATTCCGTAAGAAAGCGCATGGCAAATTCCCACAGAAGAATTGGCTATGGAACTGCCGCCAAAAAAAGAACTCACAATGAGTTCTTCATAATTTTTTTCTTTCAGGAAAAAATTTTCCACAGCCGCTTTTGCCTGAATTGCAAATGATTTTCCCATTGCATTGATGGCGCTGCCGTTCATTGCTTCTACACAGTGAATAAAATTATCCATACCTGTGTAAAATTCCTGCTCCGCAGGCACTGTTTCAAGCAAATCCGGGTCCATCAGCACACCGTCAAAAATGCTAAAATCACTATTGATACCGAGCTTTTTGACCGGTCCTGTCAATACGGTTGTACGGGAAGCTTCAGCGCCGGTGCCCGCAAGCGTTGGAACGGCTATCTTTGTTACAGCCTTGTTTTTTACCAAATCCCAGCCCTGGTAATTTTCAGCCGATCCTTTATTTGTCAGCATGATCGATACAGCTTTAGCTACATCCATGGTTGACCCGCCGCCGATTCCAACAACCACATGGGGCAATTGTGCTGCTTTTTGTTTCACAATTTGATCACGAATAGAATCAATATCAGATGTTTTAGGCTCTTTGCTACTCGCATTGAATTCTATCACCATATCGTTTTTGCCAGGTTGCAGCCTTTCAAACAAACCCGTAGTTTGATGAATGCTATCAATTATATAAACAGCATATCGTTTTTTACTTGGACAGATATCGCCTATAAACCGGTTCAAATCATTAAAATGTTTTCTTCCAAAGAGCACTTTGGGAATAAACCTGGTTATCTTCATGTTCATTTAATCCTTTATTGGTTGCACATTGCACAATATTTTCACAGTTGATACTGGAACAGCATTGACGAATCAATATGTTTTTGAGCCAGTTTCACCAAATGATGATGATGCGTAAAAAAAATAAGCTGGGTCTTTTGAGATAGCGCCGCCAGGGTTCGCAGGGTCGCACCAGATCGTTCATTATCAAATTTTATCAAAATATCATCAACAATAAACGGCATAGGCTCGTTTTTATCAAGATAAAGTTCCAGGGCTGCGATCCTGAGTGCAAGGAAAAGCTGATCTGCAGTACCATCGCTCATAGCTTGAACATGTACCAGGTCGCCACATTTGCGGATGCCGACGATAACCGGTAACCCCTTATTATCATATTCTGCGCGGACACCTTCAAACTGTCCGCATGTTATTTCATGAAAAAGAACCGATGCCCTTTTCATCACCGGCCCCTGGCTTTTATCCCGGTAACGCTCAATGGCCATGTTTAAAACCCTGGAGGCGATCTTAAATCTTGCATATTGCTCCACGCTGTTTTCGATACCCCCCATGATAATCTGGCCTTGTTCAGCCAAAACCGCCGCTTTTGCGCTTCCATCCATTTTTTCCAGCTCAGTGCGCTCGCTTCCGATTGTCTGGTCCAGATGCGATTTTTTTGTATTCAGCTCTTCAATGGATTCCTCCAGTTGCCTGATCTGCGCCAAAATCCCATCCGGGTCTACTTCAAGGGCCTGCTGGATAAACGCCTCGATGGCGGCCCCTCCGGAAAGCCTGCGCAACTGTTCGCCGGTGGATTCCAACCGGGATTCAATTTCACAGCGCATAGACGAGCGTTGTTCAACATCCGGCAACTGCTCAGGTGTTTCACAGCCCGCGTCCTTGCACATTTGGGTTAACCGGGCCTGCAAATCCACGGCGTTTTGGCTAACCTTGCCGAGACGTTTTTGTTCCTGGGACAATTGTTTTTCAAGGGTTTCTTTTTTGGTCCAGGCATCCCTTGCGTGTTTCAACCGGTGATAAAGCTCGCTTGCCGCCCCGGCTGCCGGATGGTTTGCCAAGTCCGGGGCCACCACATCCACAAGTGTGGAAACCTTTTCATCAAACAGGCTCATGTCATGGTCAATTCTGACAATACGCTTTTTGAGAATTTGCGCTTGCTTGAGTTTTTCAAACAAACTTTTCAACTCAGCCATCACGGCATTGGCCTGGTCCGGCGTAGTATCCGCGCCAAGCCCTATTTTGTTGACCGCTTGCTGCCATTGCAAACGCCAGAGCTCCAGATCTTTTTCACTGGAAGCCAACTTGGATTGGGCGGTTTTCATTTGATTTTGCAGCTTGCTCTGATCGCGCAATAACTGCTCCCGCCTGCGCTGGCGCTCCTGTTCCGCCGAAATAATGGATTGAGCTTTTTTTATCAAAACGGTTAATCCGTCCCGTTCATTGCCGGAACCTATTTCCCCTGAACCATTTTCTATAGTATTTAGGCATTGAATCAATTTGATGCGATGGGCTTCGATCTGCCCGGCCAATGCGTTTATTTTAGCCTCCCGGATTCTATATTCGCCCGCCTTTTCCACAAGATTGTCAAAATCCCGGACCCATTGGCCCATCTGCTTAGGCCATTTTTGTCTAACACCTGCCTCCTGACACAGGCTTTCCCAATCCTGTGTAAGCCTGTGGTTATCGCTTTGGGCATCGCTAAGGTCTTTTTCCAATTGCAGCAATTGAAGCTCGTGATTTTTTTGTTCGGCCAGCAATATCGCTTTTTGGGCAACCTGGTCCGCCTCTCTGCGTAATCGGTCAGAAATAAGGTCAGTGTGATTTAAATTCGCCTCGAAGGCATCGGCCAGCGTTACCGCATCCGGTGTCCCTGCAATGTAATTATCCACTAAGCCCTGGTTGACCGTCTCTTTGTTCAAGGTTTGAACAATCAACTTCCAGCCTTCGTTGCGCAGCGCCCTGGCACTTAAAAGATCTTCTTCGGTTGGCACATCTTGCTGCAATCGGCTTGTTTCCATCTGCTTGCGGTTTACCAGCAGGGCGTCCTTTGATTTGCCAATCGCCTTGCGTATATCTTCGGTGCGGCGCAAGTTTTTATCAAACCGTTGCTGGTAGTCACCAATGACATCAATTTCAGGCGCCGGCAGGCTTTCCAATTCTTCTAAAGTCAGGTCTTTCAATCCCAGTTTCTTTTGGCCGAGTTGAATGGTTTTTAAAGCGGATTCAAGTTCAACCTGCCCGGTATGAACGAGTTTTTCCTGGGGGCCGTACTCTTGTGCCTGGCCCAGCGCCGCCTGTAAAGCATATATGCAAAACGGCTCGGTCAAGGCGTTCAGGTCCTGCCTGATTTGTTCCATGGCCTGATCGATTTCAGGCAATTTTTCTCTAGCGCTTTCGATGCGAGTAATGGTTTTCTCATACTCTACACCAAGTTTCTGGATTTTCAACTCTTCGGGTTTGGGGATACGAAGTTTTTCAGCCTCTACCAGGGATTGATGATATCCCAGGTTCTTGAATATCTCCCCAGCTTCGGACAGCAAAGCGCTTTTGTTCGCTTCCAGTTTGCCGCGATCCTTGAGGTCTTTATTCCGGCTGCCCAGCTCCTGGTGAATAGTTTCGACAACTTCGCCGTTATCAAGCAGACTTTGGCGAATACTTAAATCGTCTATGGCTTTGCGATATGAATCGATATTGTTCAGATACTGTTGTTTTTGATTTTCCGCCGTATGCGCTTTTAAAAGAAGCTGACGCCGTTGTTCAGAAAACTGCGCAGGTAAAATTACAGCTTCGGCATATTCCCGGTAGTCGTTATCGAGCTCCCTGCGCTCTGCTATCACTGGAAGAGCTTGTTTTATTCGTTGCAAGCGGCTGAGATTTTTACTCAGCAAATTCAGCTTTTCCTGAACCTTGTGCTTTTGGCTGCGTGCCTCTTGCAAGGTTTTGTCATGATCAAACCAATCTTGCCCCTTTAGCTGAGACGCTTTTAAATCCGCCCGGTTTTGTTTTAATTGTCTCAAGGCTTCGTTAATGACTGGTTTTTGCCCGGCGGGCTTGAAAAAACGGTCAGCCTCGGTTTGCAGTTCCTTTTGAATTTCAAGCAGATTGACGATTCCCGAACCGGCTGAAAACACTAACTGGCCGAGGTCTCCTCCCCCCTTGATGATTTCTTGTCCGCCGCGGACAAGATCTTCGTAACCAATACCGAACATCGTAGCAAAAAGATCCCCATCCACACCGCTGAGAAAACGCCTCAGCCTGGACTCTTCAACAACACTTTTGTCATCCGTCTCCCGAATGGTGTGATTGCGGCCTTTACGGCGAATAAAGCTCAGCCTGTCGCCGTTGCCGTTGTCGTTGCCGTTGCCGTTTCTTAAGGTTGCGCCAATGCGCATTTTTGAATGCGGATGAACAAAATTGTCGGCTGACCGGGCGGGAATGCCATATAACAAGTCCCGTAGTCCGCGAAGGGCCGAACTTTTTCCGGCCTCGTTGGGTCCGTAAATAATATGAAACCCCTGGCATCCGCCGCTCAAATCAAGCACCGTTCCGGTAAAAGGCCCATAAGCGATCAATTGTAATTCATCTATTCTCATTTGCTCTCCCTCACTTTGGCTCCCCCCGTTATAGATTCCTCTTTTCCCAGCAATTGCCTGACCAGCAAAGGTTTTACCTGTCCGAGCATATCTTTTATCCATTGCGGATCATCAAATGCCGGACCGTCAGCGCCTCCTTTTAATTCGGAGGGGAGCTTTCTGTGTAAATCGGCCAATTCTTCGCCCAGCTCCCGGCACACAGAGTCAGAATCGGCCAGCTCCTCAAACAAGCTAAGCAGCTCGCCAACGGCCCCGTCTTTTTGCTCTAACAATTGATCCGAGGATGGCAATGATGTCTTTATCTTAATTTTTTCCACCCAAACCCTTCCAGCGGCATCCATAGCGGCGGAGCGTATTTCGTTCACCCAGCGTTCATGGTCCGACAGGATTTCATCATGCGCGACGGTTTCTCCGTTTATTTGCAAACGGACGGCAAGCGGGATGCCGTTATTTTGCCCGATTAGCTCTTCTATTGCCCGGCGGGCCATATCTACTACGTCATACCCGCATTGTGCGCCGGAGGCGTCCACTTGGGCAATCTGCCATCGGACTACGTCAACGGGGGCAAATTCAAGTTCTGTTTCATATGTATCGCTCACTGTCACCAGAACACAGCCTTTTTCGCCCTGTTCACGGATATGCCGGCCCTGGATATTGCCCGAGAATACAATGGGCGGATGGTTTTCAAGGATTTCAAAGCTGTGAACATGGCCCAGAGCCCAATATTCGTATCCCTTATTTTTTAAATCCTCCAGCGAGCATGGGGCGTATGGTTCGTGTCCCTCGCGGCCTGTTGCGCAAGTATGTAACAACCCGATATTATACACGCCATCCAAAGCCTGGGGGTAAGTCCGGGCCAAGTTCTTTTTTACAGCCTGGTTTGCAAAACTTTGCCCGTGAACTGCCACCCCAAGCTCTTTGAGTATATGGGTAGACGGTTTGTCAGCGCTAAATAGATGAACATTATCGGGAAACCGCAATTTCCTGGTAATCAAGCTGGCTGCGTCATGATTTCCTGAAACAGCGAAAACATTAATACCTTCATCGCGAAGCCTTTTCATTTGGGAGACAAGGTAAAGGCCGGTGTTGAAATCTTTCCAGCCTCCATCGTAAAGATCTCCGGCAATCACGGCAAAGGCCGCTTTTTCGGATATGGCCAGTTGAACAAGATTTTCAAACGCCCGGCGCGTTGCCTGGCGGAACTCTTCCACCGGCGCGCCTTCATATGAATTTAGTTTATGCAAAGGGCTGTCCAAATGAATATCGGCAGCATGTACAAATTTAAACATAAGCGGTAAATTCCTTCAGTTTTTGAAATGTCTTTATTATAATCTTTTTAAAATAATATCAACCTGTTATCCGGACAACAACCCACAGCCAGGCCATTATACCGAAAACATAGCACATCACTTGATTTTTAAGCACCAATCGTTATAGTATTTTTGTTTGCCCTTAATAAAGCGTTAGGGTTAAATTTTTTTCGGATCCTTTGGTCAGCCCCCAAATGTTCCGGTATCTTACGGAGGTTTAAAAGTGCCCATTTTTGAATATAAATGCAAAGCATGCGATAAAGAATTCGAGCAACTTGTTTTCGGACAAGAGACCCCAGCCTGCCCTGTGTGCGAAAGTAATAAAGTTTGCAAACTGATGTCAACCTGTGGTTTTGTGTCCAAAGGCGCAGCCGGACAAACCGTCAGTTCATCTTCATCTTCCTGCACCGGCTGCAAAGCCACGAGTTGCTCAAGTTGCAGCGGATAATGAAAAATAAATTATTCATAGGAACACGGGGCAGTCAACTTGCTTTATGGCAGGCCAAGTGGGTCAAAAAGGCCCTTGAAAGTGTAAATCCCGGAATTCCGGTTGAGCTGGCCGTTATTAAAACCAAGGGAGATAAAATTCTGGATGTGCCGTTGGCCAAGGTTGGCGGCAAGGGGCTTTTTGTAAAAGAAATTGAAGAGGCCCTGATCAACGGAAAAATCGACCTGGCGGTTCACAGCATGAAAGACATGCCCGCTGCTTTGCCGGAAGGATTGATCATCGGCGCGATTCCCAAGCGGGCCAGCGCCCTGGACGCTTTTGTTTCCGAGTCCTGCGAAAACATAGAATCGCTTGGACCTAACGCCAGGGTGGGAACCAGCAGTTTACGCCGCGCCGCACAGCTTTTACATCTTATGCCGGACATTACCATCGAACCTCTTAGAGGCAATATTGACACGCGTCTTAAAAAGCTAACTTCCGAAAATCTTGACGCCATTATCCTTGCGGCTGCGGGGCTCGAACGCCTGGGACTGACCAGCAGTATCAAGTCTTATCTGCCTGCCCATCAAATGCTTCCGGCCGTTGGCCAGGGCGCTTTGTGCATTGAGACCCGGCAGCACGATGAGTTTGCCGGACCTATTGCAGCAAAACTGGAAGATCCTGACACCCGAACCGCAGTCATTGCAGAAAGAGGTTTTCTCAACCGCCTGGAAGGCGGCTGCCAGGTGCCCATTGCCGCCCATGCCGTTGTGGAAAAAGACCAGGTCATTATAAACGGCCTGGTGGCCGAGCTGGATGGAAGTAGAATTATCCACGCCACCGAAAAAGGCCCCCGGGCAGACGCCGAAACCTTGGGCGTAAACCTGGCCGAAGATTTATTAAAACAAGGTGCTGACGACATTTTAGAGAGGTTACAACAAGATGCCGGCTAATTCTTCCCGTGGCATTGTTTATCTGGTAGGCGCCGGACCTGGTGATCCGGGACTCATTACAGTAAAAGGCGCAGAATGTATCGCCAAGGCGGATGTATTAATCTACGATTACCTGGCCGCTGAAGCGTTTTTAGCGCACACCCGCTCGGATTGTGAACGCATTTACGTGGGTAAAAAAGGCGGGGATCATACCCTTTCCCAGGATGGAATCAACCAGCTGATTATTGAAAAGGCCAAAAACGGCAATATTGTAACCCGGCTCAAGGGCGGAGACCCTTTTATTTTCGGACGCGGCGGTGAAGAAGCCGAAGTACTGGTACAAGCCGACATTGACTTTGAAATCGTTCCGGGAGTGACCTCGGCCGTTGCCGCACCGGCATATGCGGGCATCCCTTTGACGCACCGCAACTTTACCAGCACGGTAGCTTTTGTAACCGGACATGAAGATCCCACAAAGCCCGAATCGGGCATAAACTGGAAGGCGCTCAGCCAGGGCATCGGAACCCTGGTTTTTTTCATGGGAGTAAAGAACCTGCCCCATATCGTCAAACAGCTTCTTGATAACGGGCGCGGTCCGAAAACCCCGGCGGCATTGGTTCGCTGGGGCACAACTGCCCGTCAGGTTACGGTTTGCGGCACACTTGAAAACATTGTCCAGCTCGCTCATGACAAAGGTATAAAAGCACCGGCAATTATTGTTGTGGGCGAAGTGGTCACTTTGCGCTCAAGCCTTGAATGGTTTGAAAAACGTCCTTTGCTGGGAAAAAGAATTGTCGTTACCAGAGCCCGCGCCCAGGCCAGCGAACTGGTGAAAAAACTTACCGGATTAGGTGCTCACTGTATTGAAATTCCCACGATTAAAGTCGTTGCTCCTCAAAATCTGCAACCGCTGGACAATGCCATTTCAGCGCTGAAAGACTATGACTGGATCGTTTTCACAAGCGTAAACGGCGTCAATTTCTTCTTTGAAAGACTTTTTGGCAAAAAGCTTGACACTCGCGCGTTAGGGCATTTAAAAACCGCAGCGATCGGGCCCGCCACTGCAAAATGCATGCTTAGTTACGGATTGAATACTGACATCTTGCCTGACAGTTACCGGGCCGAATCCGTTGTAGCCGTTTTTGAAAAACAATCTATTTCAGGAAAAAAAGTATTACTTCCACGCGCCAGCCAAGCCCGCCCTATTCTTCCCCAGGAGCTTACCCGCATGGGGGCCCTGGTGGACGAAGTTTCCGTTTATCAAACGATACAGGTAAAAAAAGGCGCAAGCCTGCTGGCCGAGCAACTGGCGCAGGGCAAAGTAGATATGGTAACCTTCACCAGTTCTTCCACTGTCCGCAACTATAAAGCTCTTCTGCCACAAGACCGGGCCTGCGAACTGATCAAAGCCGCTACCGTTGTCAGCATTGGTCCCATTACTACCGAAACGGCCGAATCCTTAGGCTTTCAGGTTGCTTTGACCGCCGATTCCTTTACCATTGAAGGACTTTGCAAGGCAATTGTTGATTATTATCAGTAAATTCCTGATCAGACCGTAATTATCTAAGTTTTGGAGAATTACAGGTCGGATCACGGCCCTGAAGATCCGGCAAAGGCCATGCGCGAATGCATGATTGGTACGCACTGGCGACTGGAGGATTTTGGATGAATAGTTCAAGCTTGATAGAGCAAAACCGATGGCTCAAAACATCAAAAGGAGAGCCGCGAGGCTATATCGACTTTGCCCAATTAAAAGAACTTTGGTTTCATACGGGCACGGTCTGCAACTTGAGTTGCCCTGACTGTTTTGAACGCTCGGGTCCAGGAGTTCATCGTTTGGATCTGATTTGCCTTCAAGATGTAAAACCATATATTGACGAAGCCCTGGAGCTTGGCGTTCGGCAATTTTCTTTTACAGGGGGAGAACCCTTTGTCAACAAACAGATTATTCCCATTCTCGATTACGTGCTTGATTTTGCTCCTTGCCTTGTATTGAGCAACGGAACCCGCCCCCTGCTTGCCCGGTTCGATGAAATTGCGCCACTGAAAAAAAAGAAAAACAGCCTTTCACTGCGAATCAGCCTTGATTATTCCGAGCCTGAAAAACACGATGCCGGGCGCGGCAAAGGCATGTTTGAACTTGCGCTTGAAAGCCTTGCCAAACTCCATAAAGCCGGGTTTTCCATTTCTGTGGCCCGGCGCAGGCAAGAAGATGAAAATACCCCCCAGGCTGACGCCGCTTACAAACCCATTTTTGAATCAATTGGGATAGCCCGGGACACGCCCATCATCAGTTTTCCGGATTTGGAAAAAACAGGAACCCCTGAAATTACGGAAACCTGTATGCGCACCTTTCACACACCGCATACACGCTCGGCGATGATGTGCGCCTTCAGCCGCATGGTGATCAAACAAAATGGCGCAATGAGGGTCTACGCCTGTACACTGGTGGACGATATGCCGTTTTATGATTTTGGAGAAACCCTGAGCGAATCAGTGAAAATAAGGACAATGTTAAAGCATTACCGTTGTTTTTCCTGCTTTGCCTGCGGCATGTCCTGCAGCCGGCTCTAAGAGCCTGTTTGGGAAATAATTATTTTATTTTTCAACAATTATACAATAGTTACACAATTTTCCCGAAACATTTCTCCCTGTCTATTGACCAAATTCCTCATATGATTGTATTCTGATAACATATTAAATTTAAAAAGCGCCCATCCCATAATTGCAGATGACGGTTATTAGAAAGGCCGAAACGATTTTGCGTGAACTCGTGGCGCAGTGGCGGGCAACGTTGAGTTTTTGCGCAAACGTGCAAGACTTGAAAAGTTGTAAAACGCCATATCCGGATGGATATTTATAATATTTGCAGCCTGTTCGTGCATTCAAGTGCAGGCAATGCTTCCGGCAGCTGGCTTACAGCGTTTCAAAATTTTAGGCATTGAACGCCCTAACAAACCGGCATAAAGGATCTTTTCTATGTTCAAAAATTTGGAAATGCTTCCAAATTTCAGCAATCGGCTGCAATCCATGATGGATTTGATCCTCACTAATATCTTGCTGATCGGCCAAATTCCGGCGCCAACATTTTCAGAGGAAAAACGGGTGGCCTTTTTCATGGAGAGGCTGATTGAACTTCAGATTGATGAATGCACAACAGACGGCTACCGTAATCCTATCGGCATCGTTAGAGGCAAATCACGCGACAAGCCTCCCATTTTTGTGGTCGCCCATATGGATACACCCTTTAGCAAAGATATCGATCATAATTTTACTGTAAAACAGGATACCATTTCAGGCACGGGATTAATGGATAATTCACTGGGAGCGGGTGTTTTGCTCTCGTTACCGGAAATTTTCCGGCTGCTTGAAATATCATTTGACTCCGATATTGTTCTCGCTGGCGTTATCCAATCCATCGGAAAAGGCAACCTGCGCGGGATCAGGCATCTGCTCAAGACCTGGTCAGCTCCGATCAGAGGAGCAATTTGCATCGAAAGCGGCGAATTGGGCCGGCTAAATTACTACACAGACGGAATGATCCGGTGTGAAATCAATTGCACCTGCAAACCCGTGGCATCTCCAAATTCAAAATTCAGTCCCAACGCAATTGTGGTAATCAACGAAGTCATCAATCAAATTCAAAAACTACGCCTGCCGCTCAAACCTCGCTGCAAAGTCATCTTCGGTACCATCGAAGGCGGCGTCAAGCATGGCGATATGGCCTTGGAGGCCAGGCTGGGCCTTGAAATCAGAAGTGATTATGATGAGTTGGCCAAAGACGTCTATACAGACATTCAAGACATTGTCAGCGGGATTGAACATGAATACGACATAAAATTAATATTAAAAACCATCAGCCATGTCCGCGCCGCACGTCTAAAATATAATCATCCCCTGGTAAAAAGCGCTGTTGCAATTATGGAAACCCTGGGAATCAAACCGTTCAAAGAGCCCAGTACTTCCGAGCTCTCGATTTTTCTATCCCGGAAGATACCAGCCTTGACTCTGGGCGTAACCTACGGCAAAAAATACCACCAAACGATATCGTCAATGCAAATTGATCCCATGTTCAAGGGAATCGCCCAGATCGTGGGAGCAATTATGGCTATTGACAGCGGGATATGCGATGAATCACCCATGGATTAGAACTAATACGTTTAATTATCATGATTTCGGGGACCTTGCAGCTCTTGTGGATATCAAGCATCGAAAAGGTCTGACAATCTCATTATGCCTGCCCACGTTGAATGAAGAAAAAACCATTGCTAAAGAAATTGTTATCTTCAAATCCGAGCTTATGTCCCGTTACCCTCTGCTGGACGAAATTGTGGTGATCGACTCGGGCTCCACAGATAAAACACTAGAAGTTGCCCGGTCATACGGGGCAGACGTTTTCAAAGCCGATGATATCCTGCCCAGCCTGGAGAAATACAAAGGCAAAGGAGAAAACCTCTGGAAAGCTTTGTATATTACACAAGGCGATATTATCATCTACCTTGACGCGGATATAAAAAATATCCATCACCGTTTTGTCTACGGCCTTCTGGGGCCCCTTTTAATCACTGACCAGATTAAATATACAAAAGCGTTCTATGACCGTCCTATAGCCAGTGACACCGGAAAAATGCGCCCTACTGGCGGCGGACGGGTGACTGAATTAGTGATTCGTCCTTTATTTTCACTTTTTTTTCCCGAGCTCACCCAAATCATGCAACCGCTTTCCGGTGAGTATGCCGGTTACCGGGAAATCTTTGAAAAAATCCCCTTCCCCATTGGCTATGGCATTGAAACCAGTATGATTTTAGACATCTACAACCAATGGGGCCTTGATGTTATAGCCCAGGTGGACCTTGAAAGGCGCATCCACCGCAACCAGGACACCAGGGCTTTGGGAAAGATGTCCTTTGCCATACTCAAAACCTTTATCAACCGGATTAGCGCACAAGGATTGATCGACACCAAGGGAAAAATGTTTGATGAAATGATTCAATACAGCATAGTCAAGGATCATATCGAGCCCGATATTGCCAACCTGCAAGGCTATGAAAGGCCGCCGATGATCGAAATCCCCGAATACCAGGAAAAACGTAACATTTTTTAAGATTATCCAGCGTGAATTCCCGGTAATTTATTGCCGGGAGCAGTCACGAGGCGGCAATCTGGCGCCACTGCAAAAGTTAGGGGGATTTAACAAGTTTTCCGACAGTCAAGCCCTGCACGACAATAGAAAATACTACAATCGCATACGTAATTGTCAAAATGGTATCACGGTAAGTTCCCGGAGGCAGAGATAGTGCCATGGCCACGGAAATGCCCCCGCGCAAGCCTCCCCATGTGAGAATTTTAATTACATTCGGACTGAAGGAGCGAAATCTTTTCAGAATGACAACAGGCGCCGATACACTAACAAACCGTGACAGCAACAATAAAGGGATCAACACTGCACTGGCGATCAAACTACCGCGGTTCCAGGAAATCGCCAGAACTTCCAGGCCGATGAGAACGAACAGGACTACGTTAAGCACCTCATCGGCGAGTTCCCAAAACATATCCAGATTCTTGCGCGTGCGATCGGACATCGCCAGCAGCCTGCCATGATTTCCAATGAGCAGTCCGGCCACCACAATGGCAATCGGCCCGGACAAGTGGAGCGCACCCGCCAGGGCATAACCGCCCGCTACCAGAGCCAGGGTAATCAATACTTCCACCTGGTAGTTATCAACGCTTTTGAGCATGCGGTATGCAATCAGTCCGATAACAAGCCCGAAAATAATCCCCCCAGCCGCCTCTTTGGCAAACAATAAAGCCACTGCCCCTGCGGAAATGCTATGTTCCCCGGCCGCGGCCTCAAGCATCACCAGAAACACGACCACCGCGATCCCGTCATTGAAAAGGGACTCGCCACAGATAGTCGTCTCCAGGCTTTCCGGTACATTGGCTTTTTTCAGTATGCCAAGCACGGCAATGGGGTCTGTGGGAGAAATCAACGCGCCGAACAAAAGACATTGTATCAGCGGCAGCCGGATTTCCAGCCAGTTTAGTACCAGGTAGGCCATAATTCCGGCAATAAACGTTGAACAAATGGTTCCCACTGTTGCCAGCGTACCGATAATCCATTTCTGCCGGGCTAAACGGCCAAGTTCAATGTGCAGCGCCCCGGCAAACAGCAGAAAGCTCAACATGCCATGCAAAAGAGTTTCGTCAAAATCAATGCTCTCGAGCAGTCTCATGGCCTCGTGTTCAAAGCCGAATCCCATGGGGCCCGACACAGCGATGGCCAGGGACCCGAGAAGCGAGATAACCATTACCCCTATGGTGGTGGGCAGTTTGATAAACCGGTAGTTAAGATAACTAAACACCGCTGAAAGGGTAATCAAAACTGCCAAAATATTAAACAGTTCCATAGATTTTCGCTTTTTGAAAAATGATTGATATGCGGCAAAGCAACGACTATTTTGTTTGCACTATCTTTTAGTAAAGTCATACGCTCAATGCAAGCGGTAATCTAACCGGCCAGTTGCCGGACCTCATGATAACGAAAACAGTCCGTAGTATGATCGTTTACCATGCCTACCGCCTGCATAAAGGCATAGCAGATCGTCGGGCCGACAAAACTGCACCCAAATGCTTTTAAATCTTTGCTCATAGCTTTAGACTGCTCGGTGGCGGCAGGTACCTGCACATGGGTTTTCCAGGCGTTTTGTATGGGACGGCCATCGACATAACGCCATAAGTAGTCACTTAGGCATCCATATTTTTCTTTAATTTTTAACACGGCCCGGGCGTTTTTAACGGCTGCTTCTACTTTTAGCCGGTTGCGCACGATTCCCGGGTTTGAAAGAAGACGCGTGATGCGCCGCTGGTCAAATCTTGCAACCGCAGCAGGGTCAAAACCCTCAAAGGCTTTGCGGTAATTCTCCCGTTTTTTTAAAATGGTCAGCCAGCTTAATCCTGCCTGAGAGCCTTCAAGGATTAAAAATTCGAACAGGCTCTTGTCATCGCGCAAAGGAACCGCCCATTCCAGGTCATGGTAGGCAATATACTCAGGATCATCCGTGCACCAGCGGCATCTTTTTATTTGCATACAAATATCTCCAGGGCAGAAAAATTAAAATGTAAAAAGTTACAAGCTATTGTTGAATTGTTAACTTTATCAAAAAATAATACCGGCCGGTACCTGAAATAACAATTTTCTTTTGTTAACCAGCCAAGCGCGGCTTTTTTTTCAACAAAACAACGGATAAAAACAAATTCAGCTTGTTCACATCTTTTTGCTTATGATATGAAAAATTAATAACAGCGTTGAGCGGATTCAATTAAAAAATATGTCATCAATCTTCCACATCAGGCGATACTATATAGAAGGGGTATAGCCTCTCATCTGAAAAGCGCAGTTCATACGGTTTCTGCAAATCGTGCCGCCACCGGTGACGGTGTTTAATATAGCCATAAAAGCAACATGTCTTTTTAAGGGTCGTGTATGGGCCTAACTTAATTTTCAGAAAGGGGAAAATTGAATGACAAAAGCAGATTTAATCGAAAAAATGGCAACCGATGCAGGTATTACCAAATCCGCAGCGGGAGAGGCTTTAGAGTCCTTTATGTCCTGCGTAACCAAGGCGTTAAAGAAAAAAGACGGTAAGGTGACGCTGGTAGGCTTTGGCACTTTTCAAAAAACCCGCCGCAAAGCCCGTAAAGGACGAAATCCGCAAACCGGCGAGTCAATCAGAATCAAGGCCACAAATGTAGTAAAATTCAAAGCCGGAAAAAAATTAAAAGACGCAATCTAAGCAAGATCCCGCCCATCTGCAAAACAGGAAAATTTGTCCGGCATCAAAGCGTTTGAATTATAATATGACTCATATGCCCAAGGGTTGATATCGCGAGGATTAAAAATTTTCGCACGCAACGGAAGATATCGGGAAAACCGGACATTTCCGGATGGACACAAGATAGCTCCCGGCAAAGCTTTGCCGGGAGCTATCTTGTCAAGTCAATGATGATTATATAATCGTTTTAGTGTTCATCCGTTACCTGCCAATAAATGCCATTCTTTTTTTATGATATCCGGCCCTTTATTATACTCATTAACAGTTATCTTTGAACACTTCCTAAATCCTGAACAATGGCGTGTTGCCTAAACCTTTAAAATAATGGTATGAAGATAGCAATTTTTCGTAAAATCCATAAACAGGATATCAACTCAATAGGAGAAAAAAGTTGAATGTGCCACAGTTGATATGCCAAAAAAAAAACGGCGAGCCTTTAAGCAGGGAACAAATCCGGTTCCTTGTCAGCAATTATGTTGCCGGCAAAATTCCGGATTACCAGATCTCGGCCCTTTTAATGGCTATTTGGTTTACAGGCATGACTGCCGCGGAAACAACGGAGCTGACGATTGCAATGGCCGAGTCGGGTGATGTTGCAGATCTTTCGGCAATTGAAGGAGTAAAAGCCGATAAGCACAGTACCGGCGGAGTTGCTGACTCTACCACATTGATCGTTGCGCCGCTGGTGGCTGCCTGCGGCTGTAAAGTCGCCAAAATGTCCGGCCGGGGGCTTGGGCACACCGGCGGTACGATAGACAAGCTCGAATCGATCCCCGGATTTTCAGTGGACCAGAGCATGTCATCGTTTGTCCAAACGGTTTCAGACTGCGGCCTTTCGGTTATCGGCCAGACTGCGGATCTTGCCCCGGCAGACAAACTGCTTTATGCACTGCGCGATGTTACCTGCACAGTTGACAGCATCCCGCTGATTGCAGCTAGCATCATGAGCAAAAAACTGGCCACTGGCAGTGACGTAATTGTGCTGGATGTTAAAACCGGAAACGGCGCGTTCATGCAAGACCTGCCTTCGGCCGTTTGCCTTGCCGAAACCATGGTAAAAATCGGTACCGCGGCCGGTAAGAAGATATCGGCTCTGGTAACTGATATGAATCAGCCGCTGGGTTCAAACGTGGGCAATGCCCTTGAAATCAGGGAAATCATTGATGTGCTCAATGGCAAGCGGTCCGGCGATCTGAAAACCGTGTCATTTGCCATCGCCTCCCAAATACTGATAACTTCCGGGATTGCCTCCCGGATCGAACATGCCCATGAAAAACTTGAAAACGCATTGACAAGCGGCCGGGCCCTTGATTGCCTGGCCCGTATGATCGCTGCACAATCGGGCAATCCCGGTGTTGTTGATCAACCCGAGCTGCTGCCTTCGGCGCAGCTTCAAATTGCTGTGACCGCGCAAACCGGCGGCTCGATTAAATTTATCGATACGGCTCGGGTCGGCCATTGCGCCGCGATACTTGGAGCGGGCAGGAAGAAAAAGCAAGACCCCATAGATCCGGCCGTTGGCATCTGCATGGAAAAACGATTGGGTGATCAAGTTGTAAAAGGAGAAACCCTGGCTGTCTTTCATGTGAATGATGAGAAACATCTCCGGGAATCTATGGAACTATTCTTAAAATCAATCGTCATTGAAGAAAATTATGCAGATTTGCCCAAGCTGATTTATGAAGTGATCGGTTTTGATGAAAAAAAATAATAAACACAAAGTGAGAAGATATAATGCAAGAACAACGAAATAAAGCTCAATTGGCCGCCACCATCGATCACACGCTGCTTAAGCCGGACGCGATGAAAGATCAAATTACAAAACTATGCGATCAGGCTATTGCCAACAGTTTTGCGGCAGTGTGCGTCAATCCTTTTTATATAGAACACGTTGCCGAAAGGCTCAAGCAAACAAAGGTTCAGCCATGCACGGTAATCGGGTTTCCCCTTGGAGCCAATACCAGCTTTGCCAAGAGCCGGGAAGCACATGAAGCCGTTGGCAAAGGAGCCCGTGAAATCGATATGGTAATTAACATCGGCGCGTTAAAAGCAGGTGAGTATAAGTTCGTCCTGGACGATATCAGTTCTGTTGTAAATATGTCCGGCGCCGCACGGGTTAAGGTAATTATTGAAACCTGCTTTCTCACTGATGATGAAAAGAAAGTTGCCTGCGAGGCGTCTGCTCGCGCAGGCGCCCATTACGTAAAAACGTCTACCGGATTCGGTTCGGGCGGAGCGACGGCAAAAGACATCAAACTGATGCGCTCGGTTGTGGGCAACGACTTGAAAATTAAAGCTTCCGGAGGCATCCGCACCTTGGAGCAGGCACAGGACATGCTGGATGCCGGGGCCGCCCGGATAGGAACCAGCTCCGGCATTGCCATCATCGAAAGCCTTATGGAATAATTCCGTGAAAAAGGCTTTTCTTATCGTTATAGACAGTTTTGGCATGGGCGCACTTCCGGATGCAGCCAGCTATGGCGATGCGGGCGCCCACACGGCCTACAATATCTGCAAGGCTGTCAAAGGTCCGAAATGGCCGGTACTTAAAGCATTGGGGCTGGGAAATTGCGCCATGCTCAGCGGCAAAACGCTGCCAGGCTGTGAGGCTGTAGAAAATCCATTGGCCGATTACGGGATTATGGCCGAAAAATCATCTGGAAAAGACACAACCACCGGCCATTGGGAACTTGCCGGCCTTGAACTTGACAGCCCTTTTCACATTTTTGATCCTGAATATCCATCATTCCCCCAGCCCCTGGTCGATGAGTTGCAGGCGGCTATCGGCCGGAAAATCATCGGAAATTGCTCCGCCTCGGGAACGCAGATCATCGACACCCTAGGTCAACAGCATATGAGCAGCGGTGCGCCTATCTGTTATACCTCGGCTGATTCGGTATTTCAGATTGCCGCCCATGAAGATGTCATTCCCATTGAAACACTTTACGGGATCTGCCGCACGGCAAGACAGCTGTGCGATGCCTATCAGGTAGCGCGCGTTATCGCCCGGCCGTTTACCGGTTCGCCCGGCAGCTTTATACGCACCGGAAGACGTAAGGATTTTAGCATCCGGCTGCCGGGAAAAACTGTTTTAGATCACCTGTCGGACAAAGGTGTAATCACCATCGGGGTTGGTAAAATAGGAAATATATTTAATGAAACAGGACTGGCGTGCACCTATCCTGAAAAAGGCAATCAGGCCTGTATGGCAAAAACGGCACAATTAATGAGCCAGCCAGTTTCGTCCGGCGCCTTGATCTTCGTCAATCTGGTTGATACGGATATGCTTTACGGCCATCGGCGCGATGCACAAGGTTACTTCAAAGCCGTCAGCGAAATTGATCAATGGCTCAAACACGTAATAACACGGATAACGGAGCAGGACCTGCTCATTATAACGGCCGATCACGGTTGTGACCCGGCTTTCCGGGGCACGGATCACACGAGGGAATATGTGCCCTTGTTAAGTTACCGCACCAATAGGGCAGGCAGGAACCTGGGAGTAAGAAAGCAGTTTTCAGATGTGGCGCAGACGCTTTGCGATTTTTTTCGCACAGCACCGTTTTCCAAAGCAAACAGCTTTTACTAGGCCCGTGAAAGATGTAAAGCGTCCAGCCTTGCAATATCGGAGAATTTGCTTCTTTCATAACACTTACAAATGGGAATTATTGTTAATCCGGATTTTATCCATGCGAAAACAACTTTTTCACACTATATATTGGCATGAACCGGTAAAACACAAAGGACATTATCTATAACAGGAGTAAGATTATGAAAAGGTATTTAAAAATCTGTATGGCGGCAATGATCATTTCCGGATTGCTTTTGTCAGGATGCGGAAAAAAAGAAAAACAAGATCCTGATTCTACTTCCCAATCAGGGGTTATGAAAGTTGGCATGGTATCGGATTTGGGAGGTGTAATGGACCAATCGTTCAATGAGTCGGCATGGGAAGGGCTGCTGCGAGCCCAAAATGAGCTTGGCATAAAAATCGGATACCTGGAGTCGAATAACAATTCCGACTACGGCCCAAACCTCGAGTCCCTTACCGATGCAGGCAATTCATTGATCTGGTCAATTGGTTTCATGATGGGAGACGCCGCTTTAGAAGCAGCTAAAGCCAATCCTGAACAAAAATACGGTATCGTTGACATGGCGTACGGAAACAATACTCCGCCAAATCTGATCAGCGTATTATTCAAGTCTGAGCAAGCCAGCTTTTTGGTCGGATACATCGCAGGGAGAATGACAAAAACCAATAAAGTCGGGTTTATCGGAGGCATCAAGGGCTTTATCATCGACTCATTCGATTACGGATTTCATGCCGGTGTCAATTATGCCAATGCCGATGTAAAAATTCTCAGACAATATGTCGAATCTTTTTCTGATGCCGCCAAAGGCAAAAGTATCGCCAATCAAATGTACCAGCAAGGCGCCGATATTGTCTTCCATGCCTCAGGCCCAGT
Organism: Desulfobacteraceae bacterium; assembly: GCA_024230435.1. GTDB lineage: Bacteria > Desulfobacterota > Desulfobacteria > Desulfobacterales > Desulfosarcinaceae > UBA2230. Next base: position 11,474 of record JAAERL010000175.1, on the reverse strand, counting down.
GGGCGACGGAGTCATCGAAGCGGCCAAAGAAAAATCCAAATGGGCCATCGGTGTAGATAAAGATCAGAATTCGCTTGCTCCCGACAATGTTCTCACCTCAGCTATAAAACGCGTCGACAATGCGATTTTCAATATCGTTTCAGACCTGCAAAAAGGAAAATTTGCCGGTGGCGCCACTGTAGTATATGGTCTCAAAGAAGGAGGCGTGGACATTGCGCCGTCATCGGATAAACACGTTCCCAAAGAAATTCTAAGCGAAGTTGCCGAACTTAAAACCAAGATTATACGTAAAGAAATCGTGATCCCCTATAATGCGAAAACCTACGAGAAATTTTATATAGCCAAGCAATAATTTCTGCGCTTATCCGGACCATATCAAAGCATGCTTAAAGTCAGTTCAAGCGAGGGGGGCAATTATTGAAGCATATTGATTTGAGCAAAAAAGTTGTAGAGATGATCGGTGTTACAAAAAAATTTGGCGACCTTACGGCCAATGACGCCATCGGCCTTACTGTTCATCAGGGAGAAATCCATGCCCTTTTAGGTGAAAACGGCGCGGGTAAAAGTACTTTAATGAACGTTCTTTATGGTATTTACACCCCTACAAAAGGTCAGATCAGAATAAATGGTTCTCCGGTGGAAATTTCAAGCCCCAGTGTAGCCATTTCCCAAGGCATCGGTATGGTCCATCAGCATTTCATGCTGGTTAAACCGTTTACAGTTACGGAGAATATTATTCTTGGAAAAGAAACGGCGGGCTGTTTCGGTAAGATCAATATGAATCAGGCCGCCAAAGATGTCAGCAAAATCTCTGAAAAATACGGCCTGCAAGTTGATCCCCTGGCAAAAGTTCAGGATATAACCGTAGGTATGGAACAGCGGGTTGAGATTCTCAAAGCGCTTTACCGCGGCGCACAGACATTGATCCTGGATGAACCCACCGCTGTTCTGACTCCCCAGGAAATCAAAGACTTAACACGCATCATAAAAAACCTGACAGCCGAAGGCAAATCAATCATATTAATCACCCATAAACTGAAGGAAATCAAGGAATCGGCGGATTATTGCACAATAATCCGCCGTGGAAAACACATCGGCACGGTGCAAGTTGACCAGGTTGATGAACAGCAATTGGCCTCAATGATGGTCGGCCGCACGGTCAACTTTAAAGTGGATAAACAAAACGGTGCAAAAGGCGGCCCGGTACTCGAAATCTCAGGATTGCATGTAAAAGACAATCGCGGATTGCCCGCATTGAAGGGACTTGATCTTTGTGTTCGCGCCGGTGAAATTATCGGAGTGGCCGGAGTCGATGGTAACGGTCAAAGCGAACTGATTGAAGCGGTCACTGGTTTACGGCCGATTGAGTCCGGCTCAGTTAGCATTCAGGGCAAGCAGATCAACAACCTGACCCCACGCCAAATCCACGGCCGCCGAGTGAGCACCATACCCGAAGACCGGCAACTTCGGGGCATGATATCCGAATTCAGCATTGCCGAAAACATGATCCTTGAGAACTATTATAAACCGCCTTTTTCCAAAAAAGGGTTCAGTCAAACCGCTCCAATAAAAGAAAATGCACAAACCCTGATACAGCGGTTTGACGTTCGCCCAGACGACCCGGACTACCGGGCCGGAGCCCTTTCAGGCGGCAATCAGCAAAAAATGATCATTGCCAGGCAAATTGCCAATAACCCTGATCTGCTTATCGCCGCCCAGCCCACACGAGGCTTGGATGTGGGTGCGATCGAGTATGTTCATAAGGCCCTTATGGCACAGCGAAACGAGGGCAAAGCTGTGCTTTTAATATCATTGGAGCTGGATGAAATTATCAACCTTTCGGACACAATCGCAATTATTTACGAAGGCCGGATTATAGGACTTTTGCAAAACGGCGATGCTGACGAAAAAAAAATCGGATTGATGATGGCCGGACATGTCAATTAAAGCAAAACTGACTAATTGGTCCAACAGCGCTAAGCGCTACCTGGACAACACATTTGTATTCACCCTGATTGCCATTTTTATCGGATTGATCACAGGAGCGATTATCCTCGCCTTTGCTGGTTTCAACCCTTTTGAATCCTATTGGGCCATGGCTGTCGGGATTTTTTCAAAACCCAAATACATCATATACACGATTATCAAGGCTACCCCGATTATTATTACCGGGTATTCTGTGGCGTTTGCGTTCCGGACCGGACTTTTCAACATAGGCGCCGAGGGGCAATTTATCGTGGGCGGCATCGTTGCGGCTCTTGCGGGGTATTTTTTGCATTTACCTCCCGTTATCCACGCCATGGTTGCCTTTGCCCTGGCTGTTGGCGCCGCTGCCGCCTGGGGGGCAGCAGCAGGTTATTTAAAAGCCAGGTTCGGTGTGCATGAAGTCATCTCAACGATCATGCTCAATTGGATCGCCCTTTACCTGAGCAATTATTTAGTCATGTCGCCTGCAGTAAAACGCGCTGAATCCGAAGCGACCCATAAGATACTGGCTACCGCCCGTATTGATCTTTTTGGCGTATGGAAAGTTTCTGAACAGGGGATGGCCTGGCGGATGGAGAACCGTTTTTTTCATGATCTTTTAAAGCCTGATATCAATATCGGTATTATAGTGGCTATTTTACTTGGCGTCATGATCTTCCTGATTCTGAAAAAAACCACTTTGGGCTATGAGCTCCGGGCAGTCGGATTTAACAAAGACGCTGCTGAAAATGGCGGTATTAACGTAAATAGAAGTTTTATGTCGTCCATGGCCATTGCAGGCGGATTGGCAGGTGCTGCCGGTGCGCTTCAGGTATTGGGAGTAAGCCTCGAATGCGTAAACCTGTCCAACATGGAAGGATACGGTTTTGACGGTATCGCAGTGGCTCTGATCGGCGGCAACACACCTGCCGGTTGCTTTTTATCGGGACTGCTTTTCGGGGCTTTGAAATACGGCGGAGGCAAACTTCAGAGCATGATGGGAGCACCGAGGGAAATCATCAGTATTGTAATTGGGACAATCCTGTTTTTTACCGCCATGCCCAAGTTGATCCGGTATTTTACCTCCAGGATAAATCAAAAAAGGGAAGAAAAATAAGATGCTCAGTGACATCGGTTTTATTTTGGGAACCACCTTGATGTATGCCACCCCATTGATCTATGCCGCTTTAGGAGCCGCAATATCGGAAAATTCCGGGGTAGTCAATCTCGGCCTTGAAGGCATGATGTACATGGGGGCTTTTATTGGCGCAACCGTTGGCTACTACTTGGGCAACCCCTGGATTGCTTTTCTCGCAGCAGGCGCCGTTGGCGCCCTTGTTGCTTGTCTTCATGGTATTGCCTGCATATCGTTTAATGCAGATCATGTTGTATCAGGAATTGCAATCAACTTTTTCAGTATCGGATTTGCGCTGTTTCTTTGCCGCATTTTCTTCGATGGCGCAACCATGAGCCTTTCATTAAATTTCGATCAAAAAATGCCAAGGCCGTTTAACGGTGCTTTTGAACCAAACTCTTTTGGCGATCTTGTATTTAATCAGTATGCCACCGTCTACCTGGCTTTTATTTTGGTTCTAATTGTCTGGTACCTGCTTTACAAAACCCGGATCGGTTTGAGAATACGCTCTGTGGGAGAACATCCAAAAGCAGCCGATACACTGGGAATCAATGTATCGCGGGTGCGCTATCTTGCAGTTATTCTTTCAGGTGTTTTTGCTGGTTTCGGCGGCGCCGCCATGAGTATTGCCATAGTTTCCCGGTTCAGCCCCACCCTGATTTCCGGGCACGGTTTCATCGCCATCGCAGCAATGATTTTCGGCAAATGGAAACCCCAGGGAGCAATGCTGGCATGCCTGCTGTTTGGATCGGCCAAGGGTTTTGAAATCTTTCTGGGAGCATCCGGTCTTGAAATTGATTTAGGCATATTCAAAATCGGAATGTCTTCCCAGATACTGGCCATGCTGCCTTATGCCGTCACCCTCGTTGTCCTTGTTGGGTTTGTGGGCAAGGCCGTAGCCCCGTCAGCCGTTGGCCTGCAATATGAAAAAGAAGCTTAGAAATGCGATTTAACTGCCCGGTATCCTAAAGGCATTGGGAAGCAATTCATCAAGGCCCATACCCTTGGGTGAGGCATTGGTATAAATCACCGCCTCAGGCGCCAGTTCGGCTAACCATTGACGGCAGGCGCCGCATGGCATGGTTTCCTCCTTGAAAAAATGACCATTGTTATCCTTGGTTGCATCCAGGCAGCAGACCGCTACAGCGTAGATTGTTGATGCGCCGCTGGCCACGGCATTTGCCAGAGCGACCCTTTCAGCGCAAATTCCCAGATTATTACAAGCGTTCTCTACGTTAGCGCCGGTAAAAATACCGATATCAGTTTCAACAGCGCTGCCTACCCGATAGTTTGAATACGGTGCATAAGCTTTTAAAGCCGCCTTTTGCGCAGCTTGCATAAGATCTGTACGGTGAGCTTTGTTATGCATTTACCAATCCTTTTGATTTAGGGCCTTATTTTACGTTTTTATTCTCCCGGCGCTAAATATGCCAGTAAGCGGTCAACAGGTCAACATCCATACAGGTATCAGAAGGGGAATACATTGATCCCCCTTCTGATTTTTTCTAAAACCGCCTACTTTTTTTTCTTCAATCCGGCAATATACTCCTCAACGGCCTTTACTTCATCACGCAAGTCTTCAAGATGCTGTTCGAGCCTGGAAATCTTTCGCTCTTTGGTAATGAGGCGCGGACCGCAAGGAAACGAATCATCACATCCGCAAAAACAAGCGGCCGGATGATTTTCCATACGCCGGAAACCATAATGGTTCGCAGTATTGCAACACATAATCTCACCTCCTTTAATATTAAGATATTCAAATATTAGCAAATACTAATATATCTGGATAAAAAAAACTATTGACTATTCACAACGAATTCTTCTCCAAGGGTTTCACAAAGCACGGATTTATACTTTTCGATGCCAGAGGGATCTAAAAAGTAATGCATAAAAGAACCCTTACGCGAACCTTTTACAAAACCGGCGGTTCTTAAAATGCGTAAATGTTGAGAAACCGCTGATTGTGTAACATTCAACCGGCGGGCCAGCGCATTTACGCACAAAGGGCCGCCATTGCAGATTCCTGGTTGGCATTCGCCCAGCAGTTTCATCAGCCGCAACCGCGTTGGATCTGATAAGGCTTTGAAAATTTCACTCAATTTTTCGATTTTATCCATATCACTCCCATTAGTATTTGCTAATATACTAAATAGTATTCATTCCACAAAAAATTGTCAATAAAATTTTGCTTAACAATGGATTTATATCGTATTACATGAGTATCTATCGAGTATAAATATAATAATAAAACATTGACATATGAATAATGCATTCGTAACCTAATAATATAATTAGCGTTTTAACTTTTCTGCGGGGGGTTAAAAAATGAAAAGAATACAGATAGATATTCCGGACAGAAACTTTGTGGAGCTTGAAAAACTTATGGCTGAATACGGAATTGGAACAAAAAAAGAGCTCTTTAATATTTCACTGAATTTGTTAAAATGGGCTATAAAGGAAAAAAGTGAGCACAAGCGAATCATAGCATCTGTAGATGAAAAAAAAGACACATACAAAGAGGTGATACTGCCAATCGCCATATAATTAAAGTGATTTGTGCCAAAGAATATTAAGACGATATATTCTTTTGCGCTAATCGCCTAAGTAGGCTTGAAAACTTATGAAAAAAGACTCAGTTGAGCCTTTATCACAAGACCAGCTTATCGCAAACGCAATAAACACAGGACCAGCCTATCAAAAAGACAAACACTTTTACCGGATTATAGTCTGCTCTCTTGGTTTGGCGGCCTTGCTTTCAGTAATTTTTGTATTTCTCCTTGCAAAGGATGGAATAGAAATTCCTGATGCATTCATCGCTTTCGGATCAGGCGCAATTGGCGCCATAGCCGGGGTTTTGTCCGGAAATGGAGGAAGCAACGGTTACAACGGGCAATAAGCCAGACTGCAGATTTGAAAAAATCTTTTTTTATAACATCCAAGCCCCTTACAATTTAGCCTTTAGGCCCGGAAGTTTTAGCTTTGGGAGTACGTTAAACTGAACGAGCTTCTTTTATCTGCCGCATAGGGCTTGAGGCAGTGCCTGGCCAAATGCGCAGAATACCTGCCCCGGCGCGAATGACAATCCAAAGGGTTGTTATGGCCCAAATCCAGCCCACGGAAAAACTGTCTTGCCCCTGCATGAAAAAAATCACCGAACCGGCTAATATGGTGGCGATTAATACGGCATTACGAAGAAACCGGAAATCGCCCATGCCCCAATGGATGCCGTCAGTTGCAAATGCCAGGGCGTTGATAGGCTGGGTCAGCAAACTGATAAGCCAGGCTGTTGTAAAATGGGAAACCGCCACAGCGGGGACTAAAAGTTTGATAACCATTGACTGGCAGAACCACATCGCAAGCCCTATAACCACACCGGTGAGCAAACTCCACTTACAAACAACCCAGACTACCCGGCGCACATTATAAAACTGCTGCGCTCCAACAAAATAAGCAACAAGACTTTGGGCGGTAACAGCATATGCATCAAGCAAAAACGCGGTCAGCACACTCACCTGCCGAATGGCCTGGTGGGCCGCACCTTGAGCTGCTCCCAATTCGGTGGCTGCCCTGGTGGCCAACAATAAAAAAAGGGTAAGCATACCGGTACGTATAACCAGGTTCTTACCAATATTGAGCAACTTACCCGCTTCGGCCATTTGCAGTTTATCGGAAAAACCGGCCTTTTGATAAATCAGCGCCATAAGTGTAATAGCCCCGGCCCACTGGCTGATCACCGAAGCCAAAGCCGCACCGCCGACTCCCATTTGAGGCAACAGGCCATAACCGAAAATCAATAAAGGATCGAGGACCATGTTGAGCAAATTAACTGCTGTTGCAATAACAAGCGGCGTACGCATATCCTGTTGCCCGCGAAACACGCCAAAGGCTGCTACCGTTATCAAAACAGCCGGTGCGCCGAAAAGCCGAATCCGGATATATTCGAGGGCCAGGCTATGCACCTGCCCTGAAGCACCCATAAAAACAGCCAGCTTAGAGATCAATGGCCATATGATCAATGCCATCAGCACGCCAAAAGTTAAAGCAAGTGCAATGGCCAGTGTGCCCATACGGCGAACACGTGAAATTCGGCCCTGCCCAAAAGCCTTGGCTACTTCGGTCTGCGTTCCAATGCCCAGAAAATTAAAAATCCAGAATAAACTGGACAAAACCATTGTGCCGACTCCTAAGGCAGCCAAAGATGTTGCCCCCAGGCGGGCGATAAAAGCCGTATCCACCAACCCGGTCACAGGCTCGGCGATAAGTGAAAACAAAACAGGCAGTGAAAGCCGCATTAAGGTCTTGTTTGGTTCCGTGATAAAGGGGTGGTTGCACCCAAGAGCATTACCATCAGTCAGATCCAAGGTTTGTGTGTTTTTTTTTAAACTCATTTTGTGTTTCAGGGACTTTTCTATCCGTCAGTTCGATAAAAGAATACAATAGGGCTTTTGCCTTTTCATGCAGCGGGTAAAAAATGCCTTTTATCATACCACGCTCTGAAATCCAACATGAGTCATATCCTTTTTAATTCATTTTATCGGTCCAGCCGCGCAACATAGACATTCCGGGTCTTGGCAATTAACAATATGCCGTTATTGAGTTGATTTGGATTTTCTGCAGCAAACTTGCTTTATTTGCTTTTCCTGAGATGTGTAACTGCGGAAGCCCCGGTCGAGCCCACAATAGCGCCGGCAAAAATTTTTACAATATCAATATACTGAGTCCCCTTGTCAAAGTAGTCAATCATTCCAGATGCAACGGCTAAGATTGCTGAGATAACAGTTATCCCGGAAACGGTCCCAATAATTTTTTGACCCCATGTCGGATCTGAAGGATATCGTCTTTCAGGTGCAAATTCCAGGGCGGCCTGAGATACGTGCTTTGGCAGAACTTTTTTACTTCCGCCGTTGCCTGAAATTTGTGAGGTTTCCTGTAAAATTTGTTGTCTTATGCTTGCCAGATGGTCATCAAACCATATTTTACATCCTGAAGAAAGATGACCGCAATGCTTTTTTTCAACCGGACCTTCAAGTTTTTTTTGGTTCACAGTACTTCTCCATTGAGCAAACCGGTTTATAGGTTAAAAACTTAAAGGCGCTAGTGCGCGATACGCCGGTCCTTGGTGGCAGCCGCCGGCAATAAATTGCCGGGAATTATCGCTGGATAATCCTAAAAATGTGTTTCTCACCAAATTTTTGATTCTATCAAAAACAGTCTGTAACTTGGCTCAAAACTTGCTCAACGCATATTGCTATGTGTTCAAAATGAAATGCTTGTTTAAGGCTATCAAGAAAGTGCTTATTTTATATATCGACTTTATTTCAATTAACTTTAACGAGAATTTTAACAAAAAATATACGGCTTATCATCCTTGCAGCAGACCGGGATAAGGCCGGGCGCGTTTTGAAAAACACTCAAAACAAGACGATATTTATTTTGTGATGGGAGACGAACAGGACAAAAGAAGTCTTCGGCTAAAGAATTTCTAAAATACGCAAAGTTGTTTAACTTTTTCCGGTATTTGCTGGTTTATGGGTAAAACTGGTTCTTTAATGAATTGTCAAAAAGATATTTGAGCCACTTTTCAGGCAATTGGGGACTCCCTGATGGTATGTGTTCATAATCCGCGTAAGAATCTTTATTGGTGCGAAGATAATAGCGCCCCTGAATTTTTTTTCGGGGCTCCTGATCTTTTTTTATATCATTACAAAAATCTTTAAGCCTTTTATCAGATACCAGATATAATCTTTGTCCCCATTTAACAGGCAACAACTTAGTTGGAAAACTTTTTCGGCTCCAAAAATTAGGATGTAACACCAGACATCCGTCCTGTTTGCTTACCCAGCCTTTATTTCTGTCATAAACTCCTAAGCTTCCAGAATATTTGTAAAAAAACCGGCCTTCGGAAGTTATAATAAGCCGTTTATTTATTCCAATACCATTTCCATGATAATAACTGCCTGCAATTTGATCAAATCGAATTTGATTTATTATCGTACTAGGGTAAATATCACCGGGGCGAACATATTCAAAAGCAACTATCCAAATGATCAGTAGTGCTCCCACAACGAAAAGCCCCTTTTTAGTTTTAATGCGTTTGCATCGATAACATACAAAAAAACCGATAATCGCAGCGATCATGGCCGTTAGTATAGAAGGCGGATTAAGCGCCCCTATCAAACTCAATCCTATAATAAAAAGTATGAATATTTCTATGCCTTGAATTATGTGAAAAGCCATTTTCACCTCATTGATGAATCCTTGCGGCGCAAAGCTTAAACGGACTGACTTAGAAGAAATCAAGGCATGCTGAATTTTTTACAACATGAATAATGATTAAAATTCAAATGATAAGGCGATTAGCGGAAAAGAATATACCATATCGGGCAGTACTTTTTTGTTTTCAAGGCGCACCAAAGTTTGCATACTTAACGTATTCGCACCTTTGGCATAGCGCACAAGATTGGAAAAAAAGACAAGCAAGATTGTATATTATTTAACACAAATCGCCTAAGATTTTGAACGAAACACAGATAGCAGGCATAGCGGCCGCATTCCGAACGGACATTAATTAGATAGTCTATGATTATATTTATACATCAATCTTGGCGTGATATAAATGAATGAATTGATTTTTCCTGTAATTTAAAAATTAAAAAACAAATTCAAGATGATACATGATCACCGGAGACCTGAATGGTTACTGTGATGTATTATATCATCCAAAACCTTGAAAAAAAGGATGGCTCATGTTGTGTTTCAAGATTTTGCAAATCAGCTATACAAGATAACTTATTGATTTTATATTGTTTGCGGTCAAGTCTTTAATTTTCCATTCTGGATAATATTTTCTATAAGTTCAATTAGTTACAATGCTTAGGATAATAAGCCACGGAATCCAGCATGAGCCAAAAGGATTTATAACTGCACTTTTTTTTCATTCTGGCCGTTTTGAAAAAGATAGCATCAATATTTTAAATTGACATAAATATATCAACTCATTATTGGGTACATATTAAATGATAGCTTGATTGAATCCAAATAAAAAATTCCGGAGGCAGCATGATTAAGAGAAGTTTGTCGATTGTAATGTTGACCATTTTACTTTGTACGAGTTTAGTATCCACTTCTATCGCACTTATTCCGCCATGGTACGATACCTATTTTGCATTAGCTCATACAATAGGTCTAACTCCTGGAGTTACTATTGAAGAACCAGTGTTAATTGAAGATAAAACTGGAGAAAACAGCTATTATGCTCTTAATATAGTTGTCGACACGGAGCAAAATTGCGGCAAGGCGCTTCATTACGCGCTTTACAAAATCATGCCGTCACAGATAGGATACTTGGAAATTAAAGTTGTCGATCAAAATGATAACGTCATTACAGAATCAGACATTGATTTTGAAAACGACCTTGGTTTTTCAGATACGATGACTGATTATGAAAAAACACAGATTTTATTAAACATTGCGTACCAAGATAATCCTTATTATTTAAGAACTCAAATTCAGGGAAATGGTTTTTTCCCAAGTGTAATTGTTATAATGAAACCTTCAGTAATTCAATATTTCAGAGATGATTTATCGGCATATCAAGGTAAAAGCTCATTTGTTGCCGCTGAATTATTCAAAGAGTTGGTGAATATAAGCATTGATGGCATTGATGTTAATGTTTCAACTGAAGAAATAGCATCTCCAAGCTCGTTACCATAAATACAGCAGCTACAGGAGTAAAAATTAAGATTTTCTAAGATAAGTTGCACCGCTTGTTTTTGTTCAATGCCGAATATTTATTACTGACAACCAAAAATTTTCAGGTAAAAGCAAGGCAATGGTTAAAAACCAACTATGTTTTCCGCGACCCTTAAGCCATTGCCTTGCTCTTTTCATACGATGCTTATGTTAATATTTCAAAGCCTGTTTGGCAAACCGGTTCTTACCCTTAACGCAAATATCAAGCCTTTGGGTCTTGGAAGGCGCCAATCGCCTGATACAGCAGCGGATTTTAGGAAGCCGCCGATAAAATAAAACATGAACTACTATCATCGTTTGAAGAATTAGTTTGATTTTCTTCTTCTTGATTTTCTTGATTTTCTTGATTTTCGTTGCTGCTGTCCTGGAAATCGGCACCGGCAACATTCATGTTCAATGAATATAAAGAAGTCTTTGTCGTAATGTACAAAATATGATTGCTTAGGCCACCGAAGCTGGCATTGGTGGGCGTCTGGCTATTGGGCAAAGTGATGGTTTCGATCTGGTTTCCGCTTTGGTCGAACACCAGAACGCTATCTTCACAAAGATATACATTGCCGGTACTGTCGATGGTCATGCCGTCAGCACCAACGGAGGCAAAAAGTTGTTTATCAGAAAGTGT
>JAAERL010000174.1 GCA_024230435.1 Desulfobacteraceae bacterium | reverse complement strand
TGTTAGTGGCGGCGTGAAAATGTTACAATTGTGGCGGTTTAAAAATGTAATTGAAAAAGTCTAAATTTCGCAGCCGCCGGAAGTGCTATTTCCGGCGACTGAAAATTGTGCTACCGTTTTTAGATATCGATAGTTTCTTTCATTCGGTAGCTTTTTCCCTCGATCACGACTGTTTCGGTATGATGCAGTAGCCGGTCAAGCAAAGCCGCTGTCAGCGTACTGTCGTTGTTAAAAATTTCTGGCCAGTCCTTGAAAGCGCGATTTGTAGTAACGATCAAAGAGCCCTGTTCATAACGTTTGCTGATGATTTGAAAGAGCATATCCGCACCGGTTTTATCGATGGGTAAATAGCCCAGTTCGTCGATTATCAATAAAGCAGGCTTGTGGTACTTTCGCATTTCAAGCTTTAGTCTTCCGGCCTTTTGGGCAGCCACCAGGTTATTGACGGCATCTATGGCGGTACAAAACAACACGCTGTGGCTGCCTGATAGCCTAAAGCTGTGGCCAAATGGGTTTTACCCAGTCCCACACCGCCGAGAAAGATCACATTGCTTTTTTCTTCGATAAATTTGAGTCTAAATAGATTTTGCACGACAATTCGATTAATTTTTTTGGGCCAACTGAATTTGAACTGTTCCAGTGTTTTAATTTGAGGAAACCGGGCCAGGCTGATTCGGCGCTGGGTCGCCCGGTCCCGGCGTAAATCAGCCTCAGTTTTGACCAGTTCGGCCAGGTAATGAACATGCGTCCAGTCTTTTTTAGCGGCCTGTTTGGCCACTGGTTCATAGTTGTCGCGGATGTATTGGAGTTTAAGATAGATGAGTTGATCATCGATTATCTTTTCAGCTTGTGGTGTTTTCATTGTCATCCTCTTGGTTAGGTGTCAAAGAACGATTGTAGATGGACATATCCGGCGTCTGTATCGCCAAATCTAACAGATCCTGACGCCGGGTCAGGTGTAAAGCGCTAGGCTCGGGGAGTTTTCTTGCACGTTGTTCAAGCACGTTGGCAATGTATTCACAGGAAAAAGCATGAAAGACAAATGCGTCTTGCATAGCCCGGGCCACCGGCTCTGTGCCGTAGATCTCACTTAAGGCTACGATTTTACGTACATGATGCGCCGGGTTCATGCGGCGTTGTTCTAACTGACGATAGTATGCCTCGGCCTTATCGCAAAGATTCAAAAAACGCATAAAAATCTTCTGATGCCGGGCTTTTTGGCGTTGGACCAAAAGCGGTTTTACATGATCTGGATGTTCAAAATCTTTTCGCCGATCAAAACTACGTACATGTCGGGCGATCAACTTATCTTGGTCATAGATACACAGCCGGTCAGGGTAAAGTTTTAAAGTTAACTGCTGTGAGGCGTATTGTGCAGGCACGCTGTAACGATTAGTATCGACCGTAATGCGAAACTGGCGGCAAGCACGCACATTTAAGATGGTTGCCACATCATAGGGCTGCGGCGGCAGCGGCAAAAGGCTGTCTTTTTCTTCGGCAAACATATCAAGGGGTTTTTTTCCGGTTTCCCTATGAATACGAACATTGGCCACGGTGTCGAGCCAGTTCAACGCAGCCGGATTGACCAGCTTAAAGTCGGCAAGATTAAGGCCTGATAAAAAATTCTTTTTCACATACCCGACACCGTTTTCCACACGCCCTTTTTCATTTCCCTTGCGAACAGCGCAGGCACGGATGGAAAAACCGTAATGGTTGGCAAAGTCAAGGTACTTCGGATTAAATACCGGATCTTGGCCCACAGTGCGTTTTAAAACTGCGGATTTAAGATTATCTACCATCACTTTTTGAGGCACTGCGCCAAACCGCTCAAAGGCGTGGCTGTGGCAGGCCAAAAAATGCTCCATGGTTTGGCTGACGGTAAACTCAACTTACATCAATCGACTGTAGCACAGCACCATGACAAAAAAGCTCAGCCGTCGATAAGTGTCACCTACCGGAATTGTACCGTAGCTGCCCCAATCTACCTGGGCGCACTCACCCGGGGCAAAGGCCAGTTTAAGAAAAGCTTTTTTCTTTGGCGGGCGCACCTTGCGCACGTATTCTTTGACGATTGTGTAACCGCCGTCAAAACCATCTTGACTGATACTCTGAAAGATCTGCGTTGCAGAGTAAGGATAAAATTCAAGCATGCGCTTAATCTGGTCTTTAAACGGGTCCAGTTTACTGGAGCGTAGGCCGGATTCTCGTTGGCAAAACCGTGGCGCATCAATCCATTTTTCAACCGTCCGCCTGTCAAGGCCCAATTTGCTGGCAATCTGGGAACCTGTCAGTCCATGGCGCTCATGGAAGCTTTTGATTTTTACATAGGTCTCGTAATCAATCACTGCCCGCCTCCTGTGGCCTTTTTAAAATATCGTTAAGGCTTAAAGGCCGATCCATGGTCGTTCGCTCTACGGTTGGCTGCATATCCAAAGACAGTACTTGGTATAAAGGCTTTTTAAAGGCAATCAGATCGGCGTGGATCAAATTGGCTCTGGCGGCTTCAAAAGTTTCTCCGTCCATAGAAAGCCGGGCCATGATGGACGCATCGGAATAATAGCTTAAACCTTTGGCGTCAGCGACGGTAACCAAAAGCAAATACAGTGCCGCTGCGCTATGACTGCATTTATCAATGTGGCAGTCACGTACCAATCGATGGTCAACCCAATTGAATTGTTTAGGGGTCTTGCGCAGTCTGTGACTGTTTATGGGGTGTTTGACAAACATAACCTCCTCCTTTGTCTGTGGGTAAAGGATTAATAATATCGTTGCCTAATTGTTGCAGACGCATCACGGCTTTGGCTATGTCATCTTGTAACGCAGAGCCTGTGAAATTAGCGATTAATCCTATCAATACAGCCGGTTACGTGATTAAGAGATCTTGTAACGCACAAGGCGTAGAATGGTCTTTATTTGTTTTTATTTTAGATACTTTTACGATTAGGGGATCTTGTAACGCATTTTGCCTTTTTTGCACTTTGCGGCGCCAATAGCCCGGGTTGGCCTTTCGCCAGTTCTGAACACGTTTAACCTGATTAGGGCCGCAAAAGTAATCTTGATTCTCAGATTTTTGTAGCCAACGACGCTGGCTGTTAGCCTTACTGGCTTTGCGGCATGCAGGCTTTGAACAATATTTTTGACGTTTAGCGTTACGAGCATCAGGTATGAACAACCGATTACAATGTCTGCATTTTTTCCTGTTTATCCGCACCATATTAAAGTGTACCTCCGGGTGCTGATTATAGAAAAAAATGGTACCTTTTTTGAGGGGGTTTAAATAATTCGCAAAAATGAAGAAAATAGAAGAATATTTTTTATATTTTGAATTTTTTAGAAGAAAATAAAAAGAAGAAAATAATGCATTTTCAAACCGCCAGATTTAATACAATTTCAGGTCGCCCCTGACA
>JAAERL010000173.1 GCA_024230435.1 Desulfobacteraceae bacterium | reverse complement strand
CGTCCAGTAGCAGCGGCGAAGGAGTTCATGGTGCTGTGGCGGCGGCGGCGGCAGCGGCGGAAGCGGAAGCGGTGGGGCAGCGGTGGGGCAGCGGCGGCAACGGCGGCGACGACGGTGGCGGAGGAGACAAAAGTCGAGATCTATCAATGAATGAGAAATGTTTAGAGGGAGGAGATGCAATGATGATCGACATAACATTACATGCACCGGCCCGCCGTCTGTCCCTGTCCCTCACCTCTTTGATGGCCGCGCCATATCAGTACAAGACTTTTGAAATTGAAGACTGCCCATTGTTTCTCCCTTCATACAACGATAGGATGAGCGACATGGAGCATCAATGATGTCAAACGATGGACGGTTGTCGAGTTGGATTTTGTCTGATTTGCGTTGAGGGAAGCAAGATTTTTCATGCCAAATACAATGTGTGTAAAGAATGACTATTAATTTTTCGTCATATTATGAGGGATACGTGTATAAAAACAGGGATTTTGATAAAATTTCTCCCAAAGAGTTCAGGACAGTCATTACATAGAAATTAAAATAAATTTGATGGCTCTAACAGCTGTGCGCAGGTAATAAGACGAAGGGAAACAGAAAAAAACTTCACCATATTTATTCCCTTTTTATTGTCTATTTTAGTTAAATTACGGAATTGGACGGATTTGGGGGATGGTGAGCTAGGTACTTGACAAAACTGGACACAT
>JAAERL010000172.1 GCA_024230435.1 Desulfobacteraceae bacterium | reverse complement strand
TTTTTTTCGTATTCAAGGCGTGCCAAAGTTTGCATACTTTACGTATTCGGGCTTTGGCATAACGCAGAAGACGGGAAAAAAGACATACAAGATGGTATATTCTTTAACACAAATCGCCTTATTAGTGTCCATCCGGATGTATAAAGTGCTATAATTATAAAAAATATTATATGGAGGCTTTTTCCGTTAAATGCAGCATAAGGTATTGTCACATGTTGAAATTCCGGCGCCTTGGTTTTAACTTGGGCCATTGTAATTCAATGCTGATATGTTTGGCTGAATAAAATGTATAAATTCAGTATAATATCAAGCGATGGCTTGGATGCCTCATAATTAGTGGCCGATGTTAAAACCAAGCCCCCGGACTGATTTGATTCCAAAACTAAATTGCAAATAATTCCCTGTAAAACCCGCAGGTCAAAATGTGAAATCAATTCCATAAGAGAATTATAAAATATAACTTATGGTTCACACAGTTGCCTGATTTACAATAATATAGACTTTAACGATATCTATTATTTTTTTATTTTTAGCTTATTAGGCACGATAATCCAATTTTTTCGCTCTTATCAATTTAATGGCTCCTAAATTGCAGTGTTCATGTTACTGCTCGACTACGCTATTACTTCATAGATTCTGATCAGAGTACAGCACGATGAATTCGTTTAAAGGAATTCTTAAATGTAAAGGGCTATCTTAATGAGCGACATTAATGATTCTTACAAACACGAACGCAGACAGATTGCTGAGCGAAGGAAGTTTTCATACACGTTTCACATTCCAGAAAGACGCGGGGGGGTTGACCGGCGTTCAGGAAAAGACAGACGTAAAGGTGAACGCACAAGTAAGGATGCTCAATCAATTTCATCGATCACATCTCAGATCTGCAGATAAGTCAAAAAGCGAATTCCCACCTTTCGATCACCTATAAATAAAATTCCCATACAAATCCCATTGCTAAGTTATCTGAACAAAACAACTGTTTTTTGCTGATTAAGGTCTTGGTACAATAATACGCACGATTTTCAGAGATTTTTTCCTGGCTTTGCTCTTTATTGAGGGTGGGATTTTCAATTCACTAATCATATAATAACGGCTTATTATAAATTCCAAACCCCTGAACCGGAGGCTTTCATCTACCGCAGAATTAAGGTTTGCAGATGAAAGCCTCCAATGCGTATTAAATCCGGGTAGTAAGCCAAATATTAATTTGCAAATTTCGATAGTACCAAAATATTACGGCTAAAAATGATAAGTTTCTTTATAGGATCGTTTTCACAAAAAGCGCAGTTTAGCCTGAGAATCTTTTTCTAACAAAATTCCCAAAACCCATAAGCCCAACGCCCAAAAAAATCATATTAATCGGTTCTGAAAAAGATTGCGCAACTAATCCTGTGTTGTCTGAGATACTAGCTGTAGCGCTAACGCATCCAAATAGAATCACCATAACACCTACCAATTGTAAGGCAAAGCAAACTAACCTTTTCATCATATGCATCCTCTCTAACTCTTTTTAGCCCACGCACCCCCCTTTTCCGCCCACTTTTTCGCCCTTTTTGAGCTACTGTCGCAATAATAGTGCCAAAATTAAAAAAAAAATGCATAAAACACCATTTGTTTAATTTTTTAACAGTTTACCACTATTTAAGACATTTGTTTGCTATCCATCAAGCCTGACTTGGTATGAAAGTATAGAATTCTTTTCATATATAATATGTAAAAAAATTCACATATATCAGCGTTGATCAACTCGTTTTGAATTGTAAACACAAAAATATGCCGGCATGCCAGAAGCTATCACAATGTCCTCCAATAGTGACCAAGCCCGCCTTAAGTGATGAATAGACAATGCTGTTTCCGGATCTGATTTGCCCAATAAATTATGGAATATCAGACCAATTACCAACCAACGTTGTCTTTTGCATTGATTGTTTGAGCTGCTTCATAAAATGATTTCTTGAAATATCAAAGGCTCCTAATTTTTCCAAATGAGTGGTATGCATTTGGCAATCGATCATATGAAAAGAATGTTTGAGTAAAAAATTACATAGATGCGCCAATGCCACTTTTGAAGCATTGCTGACCAAAGAAAACATCGATTCCCCAAAAAAACAGCCGCCCAGGGAGACGCCATACAGGCCGCCAGCCAGACGCCCATCATGAAAAACCTCCACGGAGTGTCCGTACCCCAGTTTATAAAGCGTTATATAAGCCTCTAACATCTCACCGGTTATCCACGTTCCCTGACCATTGGAAATTCTTGTTTTGGCACATTGTGTAATTACATCGACAAATTTTTGATCGATACTATAACTGAATTTTCTCTGCCGAATTATTCTTTTCAGAGATCGGGATATGATAAATTGGTCCGGGTAAAGAACCATTCGAGGATCAGGTGACCACCATAGAATTGGATCACATTCTGAATACCAGGGAAAGATACCGTTTTGATAAGCCTTTAATAGCCTTTCGGGGCGCAAATCCCCACCAATGGCCAACAATCCTTGTTCAGTAGCCAGATGGGCAGGCGGAAATACGAAATCATCGGACAAAGCAAAAACTGGCATGATGTGTTGTTTTTATAAAAAAAAGCGCTATAGATATCCATCTGGAAGTGCTGTCTTGCGGCTTAACTCTAAAAGACTTTGAGTCTGTGCTGCTTAAAGACTATGGCCTTGATCCGGGCCTCAAATTCACCATTTCCGGATGGACACTAACTATCGTGTGAAACGTTATTCGTATGAAAAAACAAGCTCGTCATCTTGAATTTCGATCAGCACCTTACCGCCCTTTTCAAGCCTGCCAAACAAAATTTCATCTGCAAGAAGATCCTTAATTTTGGTTTGCAATATCCTGCCAAGGGGACGAGCGCCATATTTTGGATCATACCCGCGCTTGGCCATCCATTCACGGGTTTCATCGCTATAATTGAGTTCAACTTTTTTAGCAGTTAACTGGACGGAGAATTCGGACATGAACTTATCGACGATAAGCTGCATAATCTTAATGTCCAAAGGATTAAAGGTGATAATATCATCGAGCCGATTACGAAACTCAGGGCTGAAATATTTTTCAACGGCCTTTTTACCCTTGCCGGTGGAATCCTTATCAGGATCACCAAAGCCAATGGTAGCTGAGCTCATTTCCCGGCTGCCGGCATTTGACGTCATCATCAGGATGACATTTCTAAAATCGGCTTTTTTGCCATTATTATCAGTTAAGGTAGCATGATCCATAACTTGTAAAAGGATATTGAACAAGTCTGAATGAGCCTTTTCAATTTCATCCAGCAAAAGGACACAATAGGGATTTTTTCGAATTCCATCTGTAAGCAAACCGCCCTGATCAAAGCCAATATAACCCGGAGGCGCTCCAATTAAACGGGCCACCGCGTGCTTTTCCATATATTCGCTCATATCAAAACGCATGAATTCAATACCCAAATTCATAGCTACCTGTCGCGCCACTTCAGTTTTTCCAACACCCGTAGGCCCTGTAAACAAGAAAGCGCCAACCGGTTTTTCCGGATGCCCTAATCCGGCCCTCTGGCGTTTTATTGCGGTAACCAATGCGGTTATGGCGTCATTTTGTCCAAAAACAACCTGCTTGAGCCGGCCTCCCAAAGATTCAAGCTTCGTTTTGTCAGGTGTGGAAATACTCACGGTTGGAACACGCGCCATTTTAGCTATAATCTTTTCAATATCTACGGGATTAATTTTAGTACGGTTAGCACCACCGCAAAGACGGATATAAGCTCCTGCCTCATCGATCACATCAATCGCTTTATCGGGTAAAAATCTGTCATTGAGATATTTGGCAGAAAGATCACAGGCCGCTTTCAATGAGGCATCAGTAAAAACAATGCTGTGGTGCTCCTCATAACGGCTTCTCAATCCCTTGAGAATTTTTACGCTTTCTTCGACACTAGGTTCCGCCAACTCAATTTTTTCAAATCGGCGGGACAAAGCCCTGTCCTTTTCGAAATGATTTTTATACTCTTCATAAGTGGTAGAACCAATGCAGCGTATCTCGCCACTGGCCAACACGGGTTTAAGAATGTTTGAAGCATCCATGGAGCCGCTACTCGTAGCGCCAGCCCCAACGATGGTATGTATCTCATCAATAAATAAGATGACATTTTCGCGTTTTTGCAATTCGCTAATGACACCTTTGAGCCGCTGTTCAAAATCACCACGAAATTTGGAACCCGCCAGCATTCCGCCTAAATCAAGCGAATAAACCCTCATATCTTGCAAAATTACAGGGACTTTCCCTTCAAATATTTTTTGAACCAAGCCTTCGGCCATGGCCGTTTTACCTACACCCGGATCGCCGACAAAAACAGGGTTGTTTTTTCTCCTGCGGCACAGCACCTGCATTGTGCGTTGTAGTTCATCATTCCTGCCAATCAGCGGATCAAGCTTGCCTTCCGCGGCCAGCTCCATCATATCGACAGTGTAAGTTTCCAGCGGATTTGACTTTTTTTTCTGTTTGTCAGGGTCCGCCTCGGTTTTTGAAAAAGCACCCGGTTCAGCCTCAGTTTGATCTGTTGACATCTCATGGGTAATATAATTGAGTACATCAAGCCGCGTAATCCCTTCCTGTGAAAGGAAATAAGCGGCATGTGAATCTTTTTCCATAAAAATAGATGCTAGAATATCGCTAACCGCAACTTCAACTTTTTCAGCAGAACGGACATGATTAACGGCTCGCTGAATCACCCTCTGAAATCCAATGGTTTGTTGAAGTACATACTCATCGTTTTCCGGTATCACTTCCAGCTTGTCTTTGAAAAAAGTTTCCAGAACTCGCTTGAGATGCTCTACATTACCGCCACAACCCTCCACAATTTCAACACCGTTGTTATCATGAAGGATAGCGTACAAAATGTGTTCAATCCCAACATACTCGTTTCGTCTGCGTTTAGCTTCACGAACAGCGAAACCCAAAGTCACACTAAGCTCTTTACTGATCATGGTATTAAACCTTTTCCATGGTACATTTTAGCGGGTGCCCGTTTTCACGAGCCAACCTATTCACAGTCTCAACTTTAGTCTCAGCAATTTCATAAGTATAAACACCACAAAGGCCTACACCCTTCTGGTGAACGTTCAACATGATACGCGTTGATTCTTCAATGGTTTTTTTAAAGACAAGCATAAGGATTTGTACAACAAATTCCATCGTTGTGTAATCATCGTTATGTAAAAGAACTTTAAACATCGACGGCTCATCAACGTCATGCCTGGTCTTTACCTCGCTTTCCTCTGTGGTTTCAGGCAAATACTGACTCATGGGATCCTACCGGTGAGCATTCAACAAGCCCAAACGTTTTTAAGATTATAAACATCCTGCACGTCTCTTGTAAAGGGCATTGGTCTAATCAGCATCTTGTTAACGATAGCCCATAAAATTAGATCTGCATTACCGCCACACGCCAATTTTGCCAGACCTTTCATATAGATGAATGCTATAAAACAGCTTTCCCATTTATCCTTAGTATCGACTACGGGCCGTGTTTCTTTAGATGATATGTCAAACGAATTTAATAGTATGACTTTATTACTATGCAAATCTTTTTGGTGATCAGAATCAATTCCTTTACTTAAGCAGATAATTTAAGAATTTCTGGTATAATTTTAATATTATTTATTTCAATACGGCCAACTGTAAGCGGTCCGCCATAACGTCCATAGCTTGCTGAACCGGGATTAAAAAATAAAACTTTATTTTTTATGTACGATTCAGCCTTGTGCGTATGTCCGCTGATCACTATTTTAACATCAGCAGCAAGAGGATCAAGATCCAAGGTGTGCAGATCGTGTAAAATATAACATGAAACCGGCCCCAAATTAATTAAATCCGTAAAGGGCAGCTTCAAAGTCCAGCTTCCCGAGTCCATATTGCCTCGTACGGCTGTAACTGGCGCTATATTTTCAAGAGCTTTAATTACATCCCGGCTTCCAATATCTCCGGCATGAATGATCTGCCGGACACCTGCCAGGGCATCTGCAGCATCTTGCGTCAATATCCCGTGAGTATCTGAGATAACGCCGATAATCATATATCGTTCAAGCTCCTAACTAATGCCCTTGCCGAAATGGCAAATTTGCCTGATGGACACAAACTATCCACAGCATTTTTTAAATTTCCTGCCACTACCGCAGGGACATGGATCGTTACGGCCGACTTTTTTATCCTCTCTGCGAACCGTTTTTTTTTGGACATTTGCCGCGTCTCCACTACCATGTAAAAACATCTCCGGTTCCTTGGGCCTCTTTTGAATTTCATCCAGATTTTCCGGCTCGGAAAGCTCGATCCGAAACAAAATGCTCAGTGTTTCATCTTTTATTCTTTCAATCAAACCTTGAAATAAATCAAATCCCTCTTTTTTATAAACCAGCAACGGATTTTGTTGCGCATATCCGCGCAACCCGATTCCTTCTTTTAAATGATCCATGCTCAGCAGATGATCTTTCCACAAGTTATCAACTGTTTGCAGCATAATCAAACGTTCCAGATGCCTTATGACGTCCTGGCCAAAAGTTGCTTCGCGTTGCTGATACGCCGCCTCAGCCTGTTTGGAAATTTCCTGTGCGAGTCCGTCTTTATTCAAGCCGTCAAGCAAATTCTCGTCCTTTAAATCCGGCCTGAAATTAAACTGTTTGAATACCGCATCGGAAAGTCCTTCAAGGTCCCAATCTTCCGGCAGCAAGCGTTCGTCTGCATAATTTACAGAGATCTGTTCGGAGCATTCCATCATCATATCCAAAACGGTTTCATGGATATCCTCGCCCCTGAGCAATTCACGGCGCTGCTTATAGATGACCTCTCGCTGCTGGTTCATAACATCATCATATTCGATCAGATGCTTACGAATATCAAAATTATGTCCCTCTACCTTTGTTTGAGCATTCTCAATTGCCCGACTGATAAACCTATGCTCAATCGGGTCTCCATCTTCGAGCCCCAGCCTCTCCATGATGCCGCTTATTCTTTCACCACCGAAAATCCTAAGCAGATCATCATCCAGGGAAAGATAAAAACGCGAGGACCCCGGATCACCCTGGCGCCCGGAACGCCCCCTTAATTGATTATCGATGCGCCGGCTTTCATGCCGCTCGGTACCAAGGATGTGCAATCCTCCCAAATCGGTGACGCCCTGGCCCAGCTTAATATCCGTTCCGCGGCCCGCCATGTTTGTGGAGATGGTAACTGCGCCCTTTTGTCCAGCCATAGCGATGATTTCAGCCTCGCTTTCATGGTTCTTGGCATTTAAAACCGAATGCTTGATACCGCGCCGTTTAAGTTTTTTGGCGATTTGCTCGGAAACATCAATGGAAATTGTACCCACCAAAACGGGTTGCCCCTTTTCGTGCAACTGCTCAATCTCATCCAAAACAGCTTCATATTTTTCCCGTTTGGTTTTATAGATGACATCGGAATTATCATTACGGACCATAGGCATGTTTGTCGGAATGACATTCACATCCAAATTATATATTTTTTTAAATTCAGCCGCTTCAGTGTCTGCGGTGCCTGTCATGCCGGCAAGCTTTTCGTACATACGAAAATAGTTCTGAAAAGTAATGGTCGCCAGGGTTTGATTTTCATTCTCAATTTTAACATTTTCCTTGGCTTCCAAAGCTTGATGAAGACCATCGCTATAGCGCCGGCCCGGCATAAGGCGCCCTGTAAATTCATCAACGATGATTACCTGGCCTTCCTTTACAATATAATCAACATCGCGCTTAAAAAGTGTATGTGCTTTCAATGCCTGATTGATATGATGCAAAGTTTCAATATTTTGCGGATCATATAGATTTTCGATCTTTAACAATTTCTCAGCCGTGGCAACCCCTTCCTCGGTAAGAGTTACGCTGCGCGCCTTCTCGTCCGTTCCGTAATGGATATCCATTTTTAGTTGAGGTATAACGCCATTGATTTGATAATATAATTGCGTGGATTTTTCAGCAGGACCTGAAATAATCAATGGGGTTCGGGCTTCGTCAACAAGTATGCTGTCAACTTCATCCACAATGGCAAAATAGAGTTCACCCTGGACAATTGTTTCATAATCGAACTTCATATTATCACGCAGATAATCAAATCCGAACTCATTGTTCGTGCCATATGTAATATTGGCTCCATAGGCGGCGCGGCGCTGCTTATCATCCAAACCGTGAACGATGTTTCCAAAAGTTAAACCCAAGTATCGATAAATCTGCCCCATCCATTCAGTATCGCGCTTAGCCAGATAATCATTCACAGTAATAATATGAACCCCTTTGCCAGTCAGCGCATTAAGATAAGCGGGCAAAGTGGCTACCAGTGTTTTCCCTTCACCGGTTTTCATTTCCGCTATCCGCCCCCTATGCAAAAAAACACCGCCAATGAGCTGAACATCAAAATGGCGCATTTTGAGTACGCGATTTGATGCTTCTCTGACACACGCAAAAGCTTCGGGTAATAAAGCCTCCATGGGCTCGCCTTTTTCCAAGCGGCCTTTAAATACCGATGTTTGCCCTTTTAGTTCATCCTCGCTCAAAGCCTGCATTTTCGGCTCAAGCTGATTTATGGCTTCAACAATCGGTTGCACGCTTTTTATCTCACGTTCGTTTTTACTCCCGAAAACGCGAGTGAGCATATTCAATACCATGAGTAGGTTTGCCTCCTTTTATCAAGTTTGCCGTGTCTTTGCATAATACCGGTTCATGCAAATCGAAAAAAACACGCGCAGCACACCCTAAATTATTTTCCGGGCATACTCAACCCTAACCTTTCAACATAAAGGGCTAATCTGAACAAACCGCAACGGGCGGAAAAAATATAAAAACGGCTCTAATTAAAAATATATTTGGATGGATTGACAGGAACGCCGTTGAGCCGAACTTCATAATGCAAATGCGGGCCAGTGCTTCGCCCTGTATTGCCCATATGGGCAATGAGCTCGCCTCTTTTTACGGTTTCGCCAGGCGCTTTTACGGCTTTATCGATATGCGCAAAACGCGTCGTTATTCCAAATCCATGGTCAATCATTAGCAAAAGCCCAAAAGAGCCTTTTTTTTCAACAACTGAAACCACGCCGTCAGCCGTAGCGACTATGACAGTTCCCTTCTTGTTGGCAATGTCCAGGCCCTTATGGAATTCGCGCTTGCCGGTAAAAGGAGAACGCCTGTATCCGAAATTTGATGATATCCAGCCTTTGGCCGGTCGAATAGCCGGTGTATGGGCCAAATGATTTTTTTGATGCTCGAATGTTTCCAGAAGATCGGATAGTGCAACCTTTTTTTCATGAACAGCCAAATCCAATTGTTCGACCTGAAAATGCATATCCTTTATCAATTGAGTATGCTTTTTATTATTCTCAATATTTGGATTTAAATCCTCTGGCGTTGATCCTCCAATACCAAAAAGTTCTTCGTACTTGCCGGATCGTTCTATATTGGCGACAATGCGAATCTTGTCTTCAAATTTATTCAACTCAACGATACGTTCTTTAAGACTATTGATTTCCTTGGAGAACTTCAGGATTTGCTTCCGCTGGTGCTTTATTTCACAGCTTTGCTGAGTTATTTGCTTTTCCAGATCAGTCTTGCCGGCAAGAGCTTTATTGAGTCTTACATACTCAAATGCCCCGTAACTCAATACAATCACTAAGGAGAAAATGGCAACCAGTATGCCAATTAAGTGAAAACAAGAATAATTGACCTGTTTAATATTATTGCCTTTCTCCCCCAAAATAATAAAAGAGCACTTATGAACCATGATCAATCCTGTTGTTGAAGCACTGAATTAACACTGAATCATTTGCCTATTTCACCTGCCCCCTTATGGCTCTTGATAGTTGCAAATATCCCGGTACTGCGCCGGATTTGTCTCCAAGACGCGCCGATGGGCGCATATCCATTTTCTGTACCCATTAACGCGCTTTGAAAATGGATTCAAAGGTAATGATAATCAAGACAAGCAAGATTGGGTAATTTGCATCTTCCATGAGCCGTAAGTTGTACTCAAAATTTTTCGCGCACCTTTGATCTATAACAAATAGATTTCGAACAAATATTGCGATTCCGCCGATGAACACTACCTCACACCCATACATGAATAGCTAAATTGCATGATATATTAAAGACATAGAAGATACGAGGCATCCTCCACTGCGCAG
Source organism: Desulfobacteraceae bacterium (assembly GCA_024230435.1). Taxonomy (GTDB): domain Bacteria; phylum Desulfobacterota; class Desulfobacteria; order Desulfobacterales; family Desulfosarcinaceae; genus UBA2230. Next base: position 16,457 of record JAAERL010000172.1, on the reverse strand, counting down.
AATTTGCCTGCTTCTGGTTGGACATTGTCTTAATTCATCAGTGCAACAGGCGAAAACACCATCAACAGCAAACAAAGCTGCTCGATTTGCATCTTCCACGGAACTTTAGGCGATTGGCGGAAAGCATATAACATCTTAACAGATACCATATTGCGCTTAAATCTTTTCGTCTTCAAGGCGTGCCAAAGTTTGCATACTTAAAGTATTCAAAGCTTTGGCACAACATAATCATACGCAAAAAAAAAGACAACCGAGGCGGTAAATTCTTTGACAAAATCGCCAAAGCCAGCTCAAAATTTTATCTTCGGAATAGTAAACTTATACCGGCAGTAAAATTTCGAACACTTTGATCCCGTCCGATTTATTTGTATTTTAATGGAAACTAATTTTCGCCAAGTTTATATTTCAATGATTTCATCGTATTAAGCATCAACATCGTAATCGTCATCGGTCCAACACCGCCAGGAACGGGAGTAATGGAACCAGCGATTTGCTTTGCCTCATCGAAATCCACATCTCCCCGCAGAATGGCAATGGTTTTTCCTGTTTTCTCGCTCACCTTTTCTCCAACGCGATTAACCCCTACGTCAATCACACAAGCACCGGGTTTTATCCACTCCGGCTTCACCAGTCCCGGAACACCGGCAGCCACAATCAGAATATCCGCACGTTTACAATGATCCGCCAAATCTTTTGTACGCGTATGTACAACCGTGACAGTTGAGTTTGCGCCTTCTCCCTTTTGCAGCATCATGTTGGCAATGGGTTTTCCGACAATGTTAGAACGCCCGACAACCACGACTTCTGCGCCACTGGTCTCAACACCGGCGCGAACGATCATTTCCTGAATTCCGGCGGGAGTACATGGTGGAAATTTTACTTCATCACCGCCAATCATAAGCCGTCCCACATTAACGGGATGAAACCCGTCAACATCCTTGTCCGGATCAATTGCATTCAGAACTTTCTTTTCATCAATATGCTTAGGCAACGGCAATTGAACTAAAATACCATTTATAGATTCATCGTTGTTGTATTTATCGATTAAAGCCAGTAAGTCTTCTTCACTGATATTTTCAGGCTGACTGTCCTGAACTTCCTTAAATCCCAAACGATGAGCGGTTTTAATCTTCAATGTCACATACGAAACAGAAGCTGGATTCTCACCAATTAGAATAGTGACCAGACCAGGAACTACGCCATGCTTTCCCTTAATTTGAGCCACTTCGGAGGCAATTTCTTCAAGAATCTGCTCACGGATTTCTGTACCTTTAATGAGTTTTGCCGTCATCTTCATTTCTCTCCTTTATATTTTTTTATAGCAGTAAGGATCTTCACGAGGCAGAATCTCTCGTGTCCGCTGCGTCCCGTATTGCTCAGACTAACAACTATCTCTATTAATAAAAAATAGAGCACAATTGGCTATTTCTTAATCAAATCGGCTTTGGATGTCAAGGCGCAGTTCTATGGCAAAAAGTATATATCATCTGACAAAAGCTCAATTTTTTAAATGATATCGAGTAACCAAGCGCTTAAATAACCATAAAATTTAATTCATGCCTGTGAAAATTGCTTCCATGAAAAGATGAGCTCTAACTAAGGCGAAATAAAAAAATTTGTTCGAAATCAAGACGTGCGATAAATTTTTCCTCAGCCATTCAAAGGGCATATAGATCAAGACAGACAAGAGTGGGATAGTTACAGCTTCCAACCCCCTAAACAGGGCAAGGCGGTTGCCAGAGCCCAGCCGTTTGTTCCAATCCCATCATCAGGTTCATGTTCTGTATAGCTTGACCAGCCGCGCCTTTAACCAGATTATCGATTACTGATAAGATCACCAGGCGATTTTGCCGGGGATCTATTTTCCAACCGATATCAATAAAGTTGGAACCTTTAACGTGCAGTGTGTCAACCGGCTTTTGTCTTCTTAACCTTACAAACGGTTTATCTTCATAGAAACCGGCTAAACAATCCCAAATATCAGCTTCTGTGCAGTTACCTTTCAGGCCGGTATATATAGTGCTTTGCATGCCGCGGGTCATAGGAACCAAATGGGGCACAAAAACAAGAGGAATCGGGCCTCCACATTGATCTGTCAAAACAGATTCCATCTCTGGGGTATGGCGGTGACTTGCAACCTTATAGGCTTTAAAAGACTCGTTCACATGACAGTAATGTGTGGCTGCTGATGCAGAACGGCCGGCCCCGCTGACGCCGGATTTTGAATCAGCGATAATTCCTTGTTTTTCAACCAACCCGGCCTTGAGCAACGGAATCAATGGCATCAGGATACTGGTCGGGTAACAGCCAGGATTTCCCACCAGCCCGGTTTGCCGGATTTGCTCAGAATATATTTCACTGAGCCCGTAGACAGCCTTTTGCAAATACCCGGCAGCCGTGTGTTTCTGATAGCAGGATTCATAAGCAGATACATCTTTGAATCGAAAATCGGCAGACAAATCCACGACCTTTATGCCGTTGTCCAACAGCTCCGGCACAATAGCCATGGGCAATTTATGCGGCAAAGCGATAAAAGCAAGATCCACCTTCGCATCAATGAACGCTTTCACATCATAAGTATGGCAGACCAAATCGGCCCAGCAAGACAGTGCCGGATAAATGGTGTCAAAACGCTCGCCTGCATCCTGGCGGCAAGTCAGACAAGTTAATTTAACATTGGCATGCGCGGATAAAATACGTACCAGTTCAGCGCCGGCATAACCGGCGGCCCCTACAATACCAACATGTATCATGTTAATTTCCTAACTCTTTTCTTTTCTAAATATGCTTTGCCCTGAGAGACAAACCTGTTTGCAATATTTGAATTGGCTTGAACCGAAAAAAAAGCCTAACGCGATTATACCTGTCATCGTAGGACCGATAGCAGGTTTACGTATACAATATCCTTTTTTTCCGGATGGGCATTAAATCGTCTTAACCCATAAAAGGTTTGTGGTCCCTTTTTCCCAAATCGGCCTGCCGGCTGTAATCACAAGTGTATCGCCTTTTCGCGCATGCCCTTTTTCAAGTGTTATTTCAGCCGCTTTTTGCACCATTGCATCCGTATCTTCCATGATTGCCATTAAACACGGCCTGCATCCCCAATGAAGCATCAGGCTTCTTGCGGAAGCATTATCCGGAGTTAAAGCGATAATTGGCTGCCTAGGACGGAATTTTGCAATTTCAAACGCTGTACTTCCGCTACGCGTGGTAGCTACAATGGCTTGCGAATTTAGCTGTTTTGCCAAAACACAGGCCGCATAGGCTACAGCTCCGGCTGATTCTTGTTTCAAAGGAGCTCTAAGATACTTGTTATAAGGATATTCAGTTTCCGCGCTTAGAGCGATACGAGCCATAAATTTTACTGATTCAACCGGATACTGACCGCTTGCCGTCTCTTCCGACAACATTATCGCATCAGCGCCATCCATTACGGCAGTTGCCACATCAGCGGCCTCCGCCCTGGTGGGTCTTGGAGAATCCACCATAGAACGTAGCATTTGGGTAGCAATAATTACCGGCTTTCCCAGCTCATTGGCTTTTCGAATCACCTTCTTTTGAATATTGGGAACATTTTCCAAGGCAATTTCCACACCAAGATCACCACGGGCAACCATGACTCCGTCAGCCGCTTCCAAGATGGCATCCAGTTGTTTGATGGCTTCATGCTTTTCAAATTTTGCGATAACCGGTGTCTGCTTGTTCTGCTGATGTATAATACGTTTAATGGCATGAATATCAGCCGCCGACCGGACAAAGGACAAGGCTACAAAATCGATTCCCATCTCAAGTCCGAACAACAGATCCCGCTTGTCTTTTTCAGTAATGGCAGGTACGGATAAAGTGCTTGAAGGCAAATTAATTCCCTTATGGGAGGTCAGCAATCCGCCTGTGATCACTTTGCAGCAAATATGCTTTTCAGTGGTTTTATCTACTACCAGTTCCATCATGCCATCCGCTAATAAAATACGGTCTCCCACTTTGACCTGTGACGGCAAATCCGTATAAGAGACCGGAATATGATCTGCTTGCAAGTCTAATGTATCGCACGTCAGGACAACCGTTTGTCCACTGGCCAATTGAATACCGTTTTCCGGCAGTTTTCCTACACGAATTTTCGGGCCGCATAAATCTTGCAAAATTGCCACCGCACGGCCTTGTTTTTTAGACTCATCGCGAATGAGCTGACACATAGCGGCATGATCTGAATGGGTGCCATGCGAAAAATTCAGCCGGGCTACACTCATTCCGCCTTCAATCATACTCGAAATTATTTTCTGCGAATGACTTGATGGTCCAATGGTGCAAACGATTTTAGTCTTAGGATGCATCTTAATGTCCCCTCTCTTTTTTAAACTAAAGATTCTGAAAAAGTAGTATTTTCCAGAATCTTTATACAATTATAAACGTTTACGCATACACTAATGCAATTCGAGTAGGATTATAATTATTTCCGGCCTGCTGTGCGCGCAGATTGTTTACCCATGCAAAAACTCATCACTGTTTTTCTTAACACCAGAGCCTCATCCTGTTCAATGGATTTAAAACGCACATCAATTTCGCTTAAATACGCCAGATCATCCAAAAGTTCATGGCGCTCAAATTTTTCCGATTTAATAAGCGTTTGAAAAACAGGATAGGCGCTTTTGGGGTTTGCCGCAAGGCGCAGGTCCGAATTTTCTTTGGCGCCCGGGCCTGCGCCCTGCGGCAAATCCTCGCGCCATTGCACGGCCTGCTCTTGTATAAAGGCGTCAAAAGATAAAACGTCAGGCACAACCTGCTGTTGAAAGTTATGATATGATAAACCGGATGTCCACCTTTTACCAAAACGGCTGAGAGTAAAATCCTTAGCGATGAGCAACTTGCGAAGCTGATTGGCCATTGCCGCCAAAAGCTGAAGCGGATGAAATCCTGCATTCAAAAGCGTGTTCAGGTAAAAAACAGCTTGACTCGCATTGCGATCCGCAAGAGCAGAGGTTAATTCGAAAATTGGATCGGCTTTTGACCGGCGTACAACAGCGCTTACATCAACATCAGTAATTTGTCTGCGCTGTCCGGCATAATCAATGAGCTTTTCAACATTTTGAGCGGCGATTCGAAGGTCAAACCCCGTCAGCTGCACCAGGGTGTTGAACGCCCGCGGAGCCAGACGTTTACCGGCCTGTTGCAGCATATCCTGAAGCAGTTTACGCAAGGCCTCCTGCTGGGCGGCTTTATCTGCCTGGCGTTCGCCTTTGGGCACATTGCAATCAACAATAGAGCCTTTAGACTTTATCGTTTTATAAAACTTTGTGTTTTTAGCAATCCTGCTATAAGCGGTAACCACCAGGTGATGATCTTGAGCAAATCCCTTTTCAATTGCCGAGCGCAACCATTCAGCGGCGTCATCAATAGCCCCTGCTTGCGCACTCTGCTGAGCAATATCCGCCAGCCTTGAAAAGGCATCTTCTCCCAAAACTTCAGCCAATTGTTTTAATTCGGCATGGGTTTTACGGTCTTTGACAACAGTTTCAGCAACTACTCCCAAGCGCGAGCAAAGATTTAAAAATAATCTTACAGCTTTGTTGCTCTGATCAGTTTCCCATGCTTGCTGAATCTGCTGAACAGGTTGCAACTTGCCGCGTTGTGGACCAAAAAACTTGGCATCTTTAAAAATAGCCACCTGCGTTCCGCCAAGCAATGAAAACGTGTTCATTTGCTCTAGAAGATCACCGATATTTTCCGCTGCTCCCTCAAACGCCAGGCAATTCAAATCTGAAAATGATTCACCTAAAAAAAAACGTTTAACCTTCTCACAAGCCTTTTCGACGAGAACTTGCTCACCATGGATAAGCCAGGTTTGCGAACTGGCGGCCTCTTTTTTTTTCTTCAACACATCAGCTAATTGTTCATGAGAAATTTCCGCCATGGCCGGCTACATCTTTCGGTTGAATTTTCTGAAAGTTCAGTTTCTTAAAACGGCATCTTCTTGAATACGATATGAAGAATAAAAATAACCACGCCAACGCTGACAGCGCTGTCAGCAACGTTAAAAGCGGGCCACTGCCATTGGCCGACATAAAAAAGCAGAAAATCCACCACTTCGCCAAAACGCAGCCGGTCAATGATATTGCCCACAGCGCCGCCAAAAATCAATCCTAGGGAAAGGCGCAAAAAAGGTCTTTCTTTAGGTGTCTGATGGTAAAAATAAAAGATAAGCCCCAGTGCGAAAAATCCGGCCCCAAGGAAAAGCCAGTGACGCCACGCGGCAGCGCCCTGGGCAAAAAAACCAAACGCGCCGCCGGGATTATGAATGTGGGTCAGGCTGAAAAAACCGGGAATTACCGGAATACTTCTATGCAAGGGAATCTTTTCAAGAACGAGGTACTTGGTTACCTGGTCAAGAACAACGATAACCCCTACAATGACAGCCATCCAGAAATATTTTCGTTTACTGTCTATGTCCATAGCATCTTTACGCATTGGCCTGCTTCATCGCTGCTAAAGCGTCATGACAACGATGGCAAATGGCCGGATGCTTTGGCTGAGAACCAACGGAAAGATCATGAACCCAACAGCGTTCACATTTGCCGCCTGAAGCTTTTTCCACGCGAATTGACACGCCTTCCATCTCCGTTTGATCGAATGCATCGTCAAGCTCACCGTGTTGTATATCAACTTTTGAGACAATCATGATAGAACGCAAGTCCCGAACATATGGCGAAAGGATTTGATAAAAGCTGTCCTCTAAACCGATGGTCACTGCGGCATCCAATGAATGCCCAATGGTCTTGGCGGCCCTGGCCTGCTCCAGCGCCTTTGTAACCTCGGCGCGTACAGCCCTGATCTGGTTCCACTGATCGGCAAGGCTGTCATCACGCCATTGGTCCTTTATTTCGGGCAAATCAGCCATATGTACACTTTGCGCGCTATCGGATGCCAACGGCAAATGCTTCCAGATTTCCTCAGCCGTAAAGACCATAATGGGCGCCATTAAACGGGCCATGCCGTCCGCAATAAAGTACAACGCTGTTTGAGCGCTGCGGCGTTCAAGAGATTCGGCAGGGCAAGTGTATAGCCGATCCTTCAGGATATCGAGATAAAAGGCTGATAAATCCAGTGTGCAATAATTGAACAAACCATGATAAATCGTATGAAACTCAAATCGTTCATAGCCTTTGTGAGCCCGTTCAATCATTTGACGCAATAAATGCAACGCATACCGGTCAATGGGCAACATTTTATCATACGGCACACAATGCTTTTCGGGTTGATAATCGCTCAGGTTGCCCAGCAGAAACCGGGCGGTGTTCCGGATTCGGCGATAGGCATCCGTAAGTTGTTTAAGAATTTTATCAGAAATGCGCACATCATCCCGGTAATCCGAGGCAGCCACCCACAACCGAAGTATTTCAGCACCATATTTGTTGATCACCTGTTTGGGAGCAATAACATTGCCCAGCGACTTGGACATCTTCTTGCCAACGGCATCAACAACAAAGCCATGGGTCAAAACAGCATTGTATGGAGCGCGTTGCCGGGTTCCCACGGCTGTCAGCAAACTGCTATGAAACCAGCCGCGATGCTGATCCGAACCTTCCAGATAAAGATCGGCCGGCCAGCTCAGATTTTCACGATCTTCCAATACGGCTGCATGACTGACGCCGGAATCAAACCAAACATCCAGAATATCATCTTCCTTATGAAAATCCCTACTGCCGCATTGACCGCAAACGGCGTCCTTCAATAGCACCGTATCCAAATTATCCTCAAACCAGGCATCGGCTCCCTTTTTATAAAACAGATCGTATATGGCCTCCATTAATTCCGGAGTCATATGGGCGCAGCCGCATTTTTCACAAGTAAACACGGTAATGGGAACTCCCCATGCCCGCTGGCGCGATACACACCAGTCCGGCCGGTTCTCAATCATTCCGTAAATCCGTTCCCTTCCCCAGTGTGGAATCCATTGGACTTTATCAATGGCTTCAAGGGATTTTTGGCGCAAACGGGTTTTGTCCATTGAGATAAACCACTGGGGTGTCGCCCTGAAAATCACCGGTCTTTTGCAACGCCAGCAATGAGGGTAACTATGCGTGATTTTCTCTTGGGCCAGCAAGGCTCCGCCATCTTTCAAAGCCTGATTGATTTCGCTGTTGGCTTTAAAAACAAATTGCCCTGTAAATCTTTCCACGGATTGATCAAAGCATCCGCGGTCATCCACCGGGGAATAGACATCTAAACCATACTGCAATCCAACATCATAGTCTTCCCGGCCATGCCCAGGTGCGGTATGAACGCATCCTGTACCAGCTTCCAAGGTCACATGGTTTCCCAGAATAATAAGAGACTCTCTGCCGTAGAGAGGGTGCTTACATCGCTTTTTCTCCAGATCCGCTGATTTCAAATCCCCTAAAACCTTATAGTTCTCAATACCAAAGGCGGCCATAGACTGCTCAACCAGTTCTTTGGCCAAAATCAGGATATCGCCTTGACCGTTATCCACCGCCTGGTAATCAAACTCCGGATGCAGGGCGATGGCCATATTTGCAGGCAGCGTCCAGGGTGTTGTGGTCCAGATCACAACACAGACTTTTTTTCCTTTTGTTTGTGCAACAAGACTGCCTATATCGTCAATCAGCTCAAACTTAACAAAAACGGAAGGCGATGTTTCGTCCTTATATTCTATTTCCGCTTCGGCCAAAGCGGTTTTACAGCTGCAACACCAGTAGATGGGTTTTTTACTGCGGAAAAGACTGCCATCGAGAGCAAACTTACAACACTCCCTGGCAATTACCGCCTCGTAAGGGTAGCTCATGGTCAGATAAGGGTCCTGCCAATCTCCCATAACCCCCAATCGTTTAAATTCGTCTCTCTGAATATCAATAAATTTATTCGCGTAATCCCTGCATTTTCGCCGGATGGCGGCTTGGCTCATATCCTTTTTAAGCGAGCCCAGCTCTTTTTCCACATTATGTTCAATGGGCAGGCCGTGACAGTCCCAGCCAGGAATATAAACCGCGTCATAACCAGCCATTTGGCGTGAGCGTACAATGAAATCCTTTAAAATCTTATTCAAAGCCGTGCCGATATGAATATGACCATTGGCATAAGGGGGGCCGTCATGCAGAATGAATTTCGCACGGGCCTGGGATTGACTCCGGATTCTCGCGTGCAACCCTTCTTCTTCCCACCTGGATAACTGGTCCGGCTCCCGATTGGCCAAATTGGCCTTCATTGGAAAAGAAGTGGCTGGTAAATTGAGCGTCTTTTTATAATCCATTCGTCCCTCCGTACTGCGTAATTGTTTTTCTGCATATGTTGCAAAGATTGAAACGCTTTTTGTAATTATATTTCCATTACCTGTCAAGACATTTAGAATTTGTTTTAGAAATAGGAAATTTATTGAAAAAAATTGAAGGTGAAACCAGGCTATCGCAAATTTGAAACCACGGCTTTAGCCATCTTTGAGCACAGCGCACCATGATTTTTGTTTTCACATACCGGGCAAACTTATAGAGTATCGGATCAAGCACTCACAATTATGATAGTCTAATCTGCCGGATGGCTTAATGACCAAAACAAAAACAGGGGAACGATTTAAATCGAAACCCCCTGAATTAAATGGTGCCGAGGGACAGAATCGAACTGCCGACACGGGGATTTTCAGTCCCTCTATAGTGTATTTCACGTACTTTCACACACCTTCACTGAAACAACACTAACATCTAGACATTAATACAAATATTTCACCATCACTGGTCATCACAGTGAAGCACCGTTTGTAACAAGAAATCCTTGTACAAATTGTTCAAGTAAGTGGTCTCAAGGTCGCACGGTGGACTGTACAATTTCCTTTTCGTGGTGGGACATAGATGGTTTTATTGATGTCTTGGAGAGATTCACAAAGCTGGAAGACCCTGCAGAAAAAATTAAGGAAATTAAAAAAACATTCACAAACAAGTTTAGGCGGGAAATGACGGCGGGCAGCGTTGTGAAGGCTCTGGAAGCAAACTTAAAGGAACGTGAATCTGATAGTGCTGATTGGGACCGTTTACAAGCATTAAAGGAGCTATTGTTTATCAATTTGAGAAACGCTTACGAACCGAATCCCATTTTAATATGGAGGGCTTATACTCTTTGCAGACAAATTCAGCTCTCTCTCCCCGGATTATTGAGGAATCTGGACGGTATTGGGGAGCGATTTGCAAAAATCATAACTGAGGAAGCCGGCACAAGCAATCCATTCCACTATGCACTTGGCATGGACCAAGGCAGAGGCCAATCATTCCTTTCTGATACACGCCTATTTGATAGAAGATGGCAAGCCCAATATCATCCCGAAAATGATATATTCATCAATGATGAGCCCGTTGATAATCGAACGCTCCAACGTTACAAAAAATGGATGAAAGATTTTACCAACTCTAAACTTTCAGACATGGTCCCCTAACCAGATCAGTTTCTTTTCTAACCCACATAAATGTTAACAGCCTCAACAGACGGCATTTTTTGACTTTATGAAAGGTGATTTGAAAATATAGAGTAATAAATGAGTAAGCTGGACGATAGATTCGGATATCCATAAAATACACCGTTAAGGAAAAAGATGTAACTGTCTACACAATAAAATCTTTGGCTCATGTTGTGTTTCAGGGTCTTGCAAACCCTTTATACTGAATAACTAACTGATTTTAATGTATTTTTGGCGAAGGTCTCAGTTTCTCACCCCGAATTATATTTACCATAAATTCAATTGGTTACACTGCTACATATAATAAGACCCCGGAATCCAACATGAGCCAAATCTTTTACCATGGATCTATTTGGGGACCACCTGTCACTTTGTCCCTTGAATTGCCTACCGTAATTGTGTATTGGATAAATTCAGAAAACGGGACAAATTTTGCTTTACTGTGAAAATTAAAAAATTAGACCAAACCAAATTATAAGAAACCAATTAATACGTCTTGGGAATATTTTTCGTTTTGAAACTGATTCTTAAAATGAAAAAGTATATTGATTTTGCGCTAATTGGCCCAATTTAAGCTCGTGTTCAAGGAATTTCCACAAACAACTTGTTTGTGTTCTGCAAATGAGGTAGGAATTATTAATGTTAAATCATGATCTACCGCTATATGTTGATTTGGATGGTACATTAATTAAAAGCGACCTTTTTTATGAGGGTCTGCTTTTAGCTATTCGAAAGTTTCCGTTAACATTGCTATATTTCCCATTTTTACTTTTGCGGGGGAAAGCATTCTTAAAGACAAAATTAGCTAATCTTGTAATACCAGACCCCAAATTATTACCTTACAACCAAAACGTCTTAGAGCGACTTAAATCTGAACACGCATCAGGGCGAATTTTGGTGTTAGCCACTGCAAGTCCAAGAAAGTGGGCAGAAGCTGTTTCCAATCACTTATCCTTGTTTGATGGATTAATTGCAACAGAGAATGGCTTTAATTTGAAGGGACGAAAAAAACTTGATGCTATCCGATCGTGTAAAATTAATGGTGGAAAATTTTCCTATATCGGGGATAGCCGGGCAGATATGCCGATCTGGAAGCAAGCCGAACAAATATATGCAGTAGGGCAAAATCAGAAAAATAAACAACTTTTACGGCACTTTGGAAAAGAGACAGTCTTCTTCGATTCTAAACAATCCCTCTTGCCATCTGCAATAAAGGCTTTCCGGCCCCATCATTGGATAAAAAATTTCCTATTGTTTCTGCCACTTATTATATCTCACACTTTTAACGCTGGGCTCTGGTATTTAGCCATCCTTGGTTTCATAGCTTTTAGCGCTACTGCTTCAGCCACCTACATACTTAATGACTTATTGGATATTGAAGCCGACAGAGCGCACCCAAATAAGAAAGATCGCCCTTTTGCATCCGGTGCCCTGCCATTCAAATATGGTCCAATCCTGATTGCTGCACTAATTGCGGTATCAATCATCACTACCTTGTTCTTGCCTCCGATGTTTTGGCTTTGTCTAACCGGTTATTTATTTCTTACCGTAATGTATTCTTTCTGTTTGAAGCGTAAAGCCTTAGTTGATATCTTGACACTTTCTTCGCTTTATACGGCTCGCATAATTGCTGGTGGGTGCGCTACAGGCTTGACGGTTTCAAACTGGCTATTAGGGGTCAGCATTTTTACGTTTACTTCGATTGCATTTGCTAAACGAGGTATTGAGTTAAAAAATGCAGCACCCAAAGAGAATAATTTTCTCAAAGGGCGAGGTTACATGCCCAATGACCTGATATTAATAGAGCAAGTTGGCATATCCTCAGCTTTTAGTGCTGTGATCATGCTATCGCTTTATATCAACAGCGACAGTGTTTTACAATTGTATTCTCGACCAAAATTCTTGTGGTCGACTTGTTTAATTTTTATTTATTGGCTTTCCCGTTTCTGGTTGAAGGTTCATCGCGGAGAACTTCACCATGATCCGTTGATTGATGCTGTGAAAGATCCAATTAGCCTTTGCTGTGGTATATTAATTTTTGCAATAGCGTCTATATCTGTTTAGAGGACCCTTATGCCTTCAATAGAAAATCTAAGTGGCTGGGGTAATTATGATCAACGCAAGTGTTTAACGAAATACTTGAATAGCAGCTCAGCCTTAAGGCATTGGGTTACTTCAAATGGGGATTCCTTCATAGCAAGAGGTTTTGGACGATCATATGGGGATGCCGCTATTAATAGCACCGGTCATGTTTTACACCAATGTTATCGAAATCGTTTTTTAGTATTTGACGAAGCAAGCGGTAAGCTAATTTGCGAGGCAGGAGTGTCTCTCGCAGATATAATTTCTGTCTTTTTGCCTCGTGGATGGTTTTTGCCCACTACACCGGGGACCAAATTTGTAAGTGTTGGTGGCGCTATCGCTGCCGATGTGCATGGCAAAAATCACCATGTGGATGGTTCTTGGGGGAAATTCGTACAATCATTTGAACTATTGTTGCCCAATGGTGAAGTTAAACACTGCTCCCGCATACAAAATCAAGACCTATTTCGTTCCACTATCGGCGGAATGGGACTAACAGGCATTATACTTACCGCCGAAATTCAACTAATACCCGTGAAAACAGCATGGGTGAAGGTAGATTACAAACGCACAAAAGATTTAAATGATACCTTCGCAATTTTTGCCAAAGATGCTGCAAAATATCGCTATTCAGTCGCATGGATCGATTGTGTTAGCAAAGGCAAAAGTATGGGGCGCAGTGTATGCATGTTTGGAAATGATGCTGATAAAAAAGAAGTGCCGAACCTCTATCGCCAAACCCCTCTATCTGTCACACCAAAGCGAAACAAAACAGTTCTGTTCGATTTCCCAAATTGGGTACTGAATCCGTTAAGCACAAAAGTTTTTAATTTTCTTTATTACGCTGGCAACAAAAACTGCACCAAACTTGTCGATTACGATTCTTTTTTCTATCCTTTGGATAGCATTTTGAATTGGAACCGTATTTACGGAACACGCGGTTTCGTTCAGTATCAGGCTTTTCTGCCACCTAAAAATGCAGAAAAAGGCTATCGTAAGATCCTTGAGCAAATCACAAAAGCAGGTTTTGCATCCTTTCTTGCGGTTTTTAAATCCTGCGGGTCTGGTCGTGAAGGATTGCTTTCTTTTCTGGATGAAGGATATACGTTGGCCCTTGACCTTCCAAATACTGGAGAGAACCTCCAAGCACTTTCAAGAGAGTTAGACAAAATAGTGATCGAGAATGAAGGTCGTCTATACCTGGCTAAAGATGCGCTAACCGACAGCACCAGCTTTGCTCAAATGTATCCACAGCTACCTGAATTCAAATTGGTTAAGGCCAAAATAGATCCCCGGCAACAGATTATATCTGAACAAGCTCGCCGTTTAAAAATTGTAGAGGAAAAATGAAAGAAACGACCGTAATATTTGGAGCCACATCAGGAATCGCCCGTGCTCTTGCCAACGAATTAGCAGCAGGCGGAGACAACATTGTACTTGCTGCCAGAGACGAAGAACAACTTAAGGCCATGGCAAACGATTTGCGAATCCGGCATCAAATCAAGGTAGGCAGAGTCTATTTTGATGCCCTTGATTTGGAAGACCATACAGCATTTTGGCAAGAAACACTAAAAACTGACGCTGGAATGCCAACTCGGATTGTTCTTTGCTACGGTTACATGACTGATCAGGAGGAATGCCAAAATGACCAAGGAAAAGCCAAGCGCACATTCGATGTTAACCTGATTTCCGCATGTAGCCTATTAGAACTGGCTGCAGCTTATTTTACTAAAAACGGTAGCGGTACAATTGCTGTCATTTCATCAGTGGCAGGTGATCGTGGTCGTGCATCTAACTATATTTACGGAGCCTCGAAAGCAGGATTAACTGCATATACCTCTGGTCTGCGTAACCGGCTATGCAAAAAGGGTGTGCATGTCATTACTATAAAGCCCGGCTTTGTTGACACGCCAATGACTAAGGGTCTTATCAATCTGAACTCCCCCCTTGTTGCCACATCAGAAAAGGCTGCCATCGATATCCGCAAGGCAATGGATCGAAAAAAAAACGTCCTTTATACTCGTTGGTTTTGGCGATTTATTATGATCGTTATTCGCAGCATCCCTGAACCAATTTTTAAGCGTTTAAATTTATGAACTGAAGGTAGTGGTTCGAATTATTATAAACGGCGACAGTCGTACATCAAGTAAAGTGATAATTGCATGAGAAAATTTATTTACGGCATGCCAGTAAAGACTTTTAGCTTTATAATGATAGCATGGTTATTTCTTGTCATCATGAACTGCAAACTGAAATGGCTCTATGGTTTAGATACGCCTTATTGGTTTCCAATATCTATTTTTACCGGAATAAGTTTCCATTTTCATGGATTATTCTATTTAATAGCCTTCCTATTTGTCCTCAGAGTTGTTTTTAGATTTATACCAAAGCTAAACGTATATCAAGTTTGGTTTATTGGTATATCATTGATTGTTTTAGGTAATCTTGGTCAAGGGGGTTGGACTTCTGCATTCCACAATCCTTTTTTGAATTCTGACATTCAGTATTATTATGATGCAATCAAAATAGATTCTTGGCCGGATTGGCTTACAGCGTTTAACTCCAATCAACACAAATTACTCACTCATACAAGAACACATCCTCCTTTTGCGATCTTTATTCACTATATATTATTACAGGTGTCAAAAGATAATATAACTTTTCTTGCTGTAGCATTTACGCTCGTATCCAGTCTGTCAATTATTCTGGTATGGAATATTTTTAAGACTCTTGAGCTTCCATTAGAAAAAAGGAATTTGCTTTCTATTATTTTTTCAGTAATCCCTGCTGTTAATATCTATTGTGCCGTCTGTTTAGACGGTATTATTCTTACTTCAATGACTCTATTTCTTTTCGGAGTTGTTTTAATCCTAAAGTCAGAAAAATTATCGTTTCTTGCAATAATTTCTATTCTTTTGGGGTTCACAATTACCAATTTATTAACCTACGGCGGAGTTTTCTTGATAGCGGTGGCCAGCATTAATGCATTAAGGGAGTTCATAATATATAGACGCTTTAACATCGCAGTTTCATTAACAATATCAATTGTAGTATTTATTTTACTAACTTACATAATGACTACTGTTAATGGTTACAATCACGTTGAAGGTTTTTTTACAGCATCAGCGTTAGAGAACCCAAATGGATTTAGACTATTTCACTGGCCAATGCGTTACTTAGCAACCAGAATCGAAAATATTTGTGAGATTTTACTTTTTCTATCAATAGGATTTTTAGCACTGCTATTTCATCCTAAAAGATTGGGGTTCTCTTGGTTAAATTGGCAAGACACACCTATTGGGGTAATGCTTTCCGGTTTGATAACGTTGCTTGCGATGTTTTTAAGTGGTGCATTTCATACCGGTGAAACAGCAAGATCAGCTCTTTTTATTTACCCATATATTATGTTAGCACTCACAAATGCCAGTTCGAACGTGCTGAAAGATATATTGATACTTGCTGGACTCCAAACATTTGGGATGCAACTCCTTGGTGGTTATTTTTGGTAAGGCAACATGTTCAGGGGTATGAACCAAATGATATCCTAATCCTTTGTCCTCAGCGATTATTTGAATATGGAATAAGGGATGCTTTACAAGACCTTGATATACCTGCCCACAGTTTTTACTATGAGGAGGCGCTGGAGCCCTCAGAATCGCAGATCAGTTTAGCTCTACTTTCATTATTATCCAATAATGACGATCGTGTTGCGTTAAGATAGCCGAGTGGGAAGGCGCAGCACGTTTAACTTTCGATCCTGAATTTTTATCAGATTAAGAACCGTCATTGATGCATTGAAATGAAAATCAAGACTTTGTTTACATCGTGCCTGACAGTCCATCAGGCCAGTAAACTGTTTTGCATCACGAAACAGGAATTCAATTTGAAACCGTGCTTTATAATACCGATAGATTAGCATTGC
>JAAERL010000171.1 GCA_024230435.1 Desulfobacteraceae bacterium | reverse complement strand
ATCTGGGTTATCATCTTCTTGAGCCAGGGATTTGACAATATCTAAAATATCCGGATCCGTTTTCCATCCCCGAGCCAATTCATAAACCGCAACCCTCCGGACATTCGAGTTATCATCTTTTTGAGCCAGGGATTTGAGCCAAGCTAAAATATCCGGATCCGTTTTCCATCCCCGAGCCAATTCCTGAACCGCAACCATCCGGACATCTGGGTTATCATCTTTTTGAGCCAGGGATTTGACAATATCTAAAGTATCCGGATCCGTTTTCCATCCCCGAGCCAATTCCTGAACCGCAACCCTCCGGACATTCGAGTTATCATCTTTTTGAGCCAGGGATTTGAGCCAAGCTAATGCATCTGAATTTTCCCATATTTTAACAATAGCATTAACAGATTTTGTTCTAATCTTGCCAACAAAATTTCTTTCTTCGAAATCTTTCTCTGAATAATAGTAATTCAAATCATAATTTACCAAGGCTTTCAATTTATTGAGTAATTGTTCTTTAATTTCTGCTACTGTATGAATATTTCTTACCTCTGCAAAACAATCGGCCGCTAAAAATAAATTTATAAATTCCTCAGATTCATCATGTAATTCTATTAAATACTTGATAATTTGTTGTGCGAATATCGTATCGATCATCCCAACAATCAAACGCAAAACTTCATGCCATGATTCATCACTCCAGTGTTGTCCAAACACTTTACGTTCTAATTGTTCAAGACTAATGCCTTCATTACTACCCCGTTTCCTAAAACGTTCGATAAATTCCGAGGCACAAAAATATTCCAAAAATGTTCGATGTACAAAAGCATAATAGTCAGCACCAACATGACATAAGATAAAATTACGAATCCTTAATTTTTCTATAAGAACTCGAGTAATAACTCTTGTATTATTTAGTCCCATAAAGTTGAGATGGTTGATAAAAACTCGTTCCAAATCTTTTTTGGATATTAGATTGCCTTTCAATCCTTTCTCATTATCTTGCATATGAAAAGCAACCTGTCTCAGTATTTCTTGTTTATCTGTATAATCAATGGTTTTCGGATCCAAGCTTTCATCAATCAGAGTTCTTTCAATATCCCATTGATGTAATAATACCTTTGATGCTTGGTTATATAGTTGAGATCGATCTTTGGGCAATTCCTGATTACGGTTAAGAATGGCCATCATAGTCAAAAGCAATGGATTTCCGGCTAATTCATGGATAGCCGAAGAATTTTTAATCGCTCTCTCCAAACGTTTTTGCTTTATATCCCGCTCAAATTTATCACTATAGTTCAATTTATGCCATTTAAGAATAAAGTTATCTATTTGTTCATATTCCAAATCCTGAATTAAAAAATGACGAAATTCAGCATCTCTAAATCGTTGAGGCTTATAACCAATAATGCGAGATGTAACTATAATTCTAATATTAGGATACTCATTAGAAAATCGACAAATAGCAGTTATAACTTCTTCTCTTTTTTGCGGATCAAATATTTCGTCCAAACCATCAAACATCGCAATAACATTGCCAGATTGAAGCTGTTTATGGAGTTCCTGTTGATTCAGCCTACAAAAGATATTTCCAGAATGACAAAAACTTAAAAAATCTTTGCACTGTCCTTCATTGCAACTGTGGACATAGGTACGCAGTTCAATAAGCAGGGGTAAAGGACATGTTGGAAGCTTTTTAAGAGACTCCTCTGCCCACTTTAAAGCAATATACTGTAATAATGTAGATTTTCCCGAACCTGGATCCCCCAAAAATACCATGCATCTATATGCATTATCATCAATTAAATCCAAAACTGACCAGACAGCTTCCTCTTTATAAGCTTCCTGAAATTTTTTTAATTCTTCTTCTGATATCTCCTCCATTTGTTTATTATGTTTAAGCTTTTTTTGTATTTCTTTCGGTATTTCATACTGTTGAGGTAAAAAATTACGAGTTTCCCGGACATTTTGAGGAATAAACATTTGCCACAATTTTAATTCATTATAAGCATATCCTGTAGTATCCAAATTATCTAAATTTAAATTCCCATAACGCTCCAAAATTCCTTCTTTGTATTTAGATAAATCAAAATCAGATGGAATTCCGGCAATTTGTTCTACAGAATTGGCTATTTTATCCAAATTTTGAGAATCCAAACAATGTCGCAATTCATCTGATTCCTGAATTATCGACTTTACATGTCTCACATAACGTTTACTGACTTTTTGCCAATTAAATTCATCCGGGAGCGGAAGATCAAGAGTTGACCATTTATCAATTAAGGAAGATGTATCAAATTCCGGGAAATCTACTTGAAAAGGACTTCCAAGAATTATCTTAACTCTTTTGTCTTGAATAAACCTTTGAAGAGGTTTTATAAATTTTTTCAAATCATCTTCAGAAAGGTCTGCATCCAGCATTTCATTTTGAATTATCAAAAGAAATTCTTTGATAGCCTTTCCCGCAGCTTTTGTTTGTTCGTTTTGCGATGGAGGTCTTATAACGGTTTTCAAGGAATCTTTGAATAAATCTTTGACCCAATCTTTTGCAGCATCTTTTGCTAAATTTTCTAAAATTGGTTTTAAAATAAATCCTACAGTACTAGTTATTCCCCAACTAGCCAACCAGTCCATATATCCCTCCTATGTCATATAACCTATGTTAAAGGTGAATGCCCGTGAAAAAAGGATCGCATAACGGCGAGTCTAACATTTAGGACTTTAGATAGAGTTTTAGTATCGTAACCATACCTTGTCAATTTTGCTTCCAATTCATTAATATCATTAGCCACAACTGAGTTGATAATTTCCGCTGTTATCGGTTTTACCCCCACTTTATAGGCTTGCTCAATGGCCAGCATGAGGTAGTGCTCAATTTGAAGCGGTGTGGCCAATTTATCAGAAAGAGTATAAATCGCATCCTCCGAAAAAACGGTTTCTATCTTAGTACTTGATTTTGTACACTTTTCAAGTAACCATTCGATATATTCTCTCTTGCTTGCCGTTATGCCATCCACACTAAATAGCAGGGTTCTTTGCCCAAACCCTCGAAAAGTCCGGTAGAGAATCTGCCTTCCAATTGTTAAGTAAAACGACCGTTTTTTAACACTCTGAGATGATTGGCTAATTTTCCTTTACCTTGTTTGATTTTTCGTAATTTACAAATGCAAGAACCGATAAAATCATCAAAGTTATGTCGATATCGTGAGTGGTCATTTTAGACATAATTTGTATTTTAGGAGTTAATTGTAAATAACCGTCTAATGCCAACAGAAAAAATGACGGTATCAAAGATTTACTCGAAGCCATATAGCAAGCTGCAAGAGTTGTTAACATCACTATGCTATTTAGGAAGTCTTTGTGATTGCCAACCTGGGCGGCTATTTCATTGTTAATTATTGGACCGGCAAACAGTAAAAGACCTGAACAAATGACAATCAATTCCGGTATAATTTTGTACGGTGAAAGTGCGTCCTTGTAATTTATGTTATCGATTACGTGCATACGAACCCCTTTTCTTGTTGGCCATTGCTATTGGTATCCTTGATATTTTTTTAAGTTCTGCTCCTTGTCCGCTTGTTCACTTTCTTACTTTTTTCTGTATTTTTTGACAACCTAATCTTCTAATTAGGTTGGATATATCGAAATTTATTCCTTTCTAAATCCCATTCATTTGCGGTCAGCAATTCATGTATTTTGAGTTGACTGACCTGGTTACCTTTTTTTTGATGACACACTTTCGCGCCGGACTTCAAACCCCTTCGAATAAGTTTTCCATCAACAATCCCTTTGCTTGTTGCGTTTGATCAGTTTGCTTATCGCAGCGGCTTTATCGAAAACGAATTTTTTCAACTCATTTGCATATCGTTCTGAAAAACGTTCCGAATCGGCTTTACCCGAGTTGATGGCGCGGACCATCTGATTTAGATTTCGGCCTATGGATAGCAAATTCATGTTTGCTTTGCGCAATTCGTTCAATTCTTCAGTGCTAAAGTGGGGTTCTTTAGTCAATCTTGACCGAATCAGGCATAATAAAAATTCTGAGATATTTTTATGCTCAGCCGTTAAAATTTTAGATAGCGCCCGTCCTTCTTTCTCATTAAGGCGCGTGCCGACCATGCGACTTTTCGGTAACTGCCACTCGTCTTTTTGTTTTTGTGGAAATTCATCTAATCCTTCGAAATATTCGGTTACGATATCAAGAATTAACCCTGACTCTGTTTTACCAAATTTTTTTGCCATTCGGCCAAAGGCATCTTTTAATTCAGGCGCTACTCTGACTGCAATTATTTTGGTTTTGGACATCTTTTTCCTCTCTTAATTCTCGTCTATTCGAAAAGGTGGGGGGACAGGGGGCAGCATAGCAAAAACAACATTGTTTAACAATGTTATCATTTTGCGTATCCTGCCAAACCACCCCACCCATCACTTTGAGCTCAAAAAGTTGGTACGTACCAACTTTTTAGCCCCTCGTTTCGAACCGAAAAAAGGCATGCGCGTATCCTGGCGCTGACCAGATCCCCGTCCGGCCTGCCGGGAAGTTATGCCGTGCTAATCAGAACGGCACTCTTTAGGGGTTTACAGGAGGGAAATGGTGGCCTATGCCCTTGGCCACGGCACCCGGCCTTGATGGCTTTTGCTAAAGCTTTGATGCGGGACATCGATCCGGAAAACTTAGATTAGCACCAGCCCTGCGGATGATCTTGAGTTTCTAAACTTGATGAGGGTTGACATCGGCTTCTGGTGAGTCCGGCGCTCTCCATGCACATTTGCAATCTTTGGTCAGATCAAACCACGCCACATTGTCCTGGTGGGCCGATAGGGTTTCATACAACCGGCGCGGCTCCGCACGTTTGACGGCCGGCGCACCTTGCGAACGAAACCAGCGCCGTCCGATTTGACGGTTTTACCATTACCGTCTATTGTTTTTTACTTCTTTGCATCAAAACATTGTCTAAATGCCTTTTCAGCATTAACAACGCTTCAGCCCTCGGCCTGCTCCCCTGCTTATATTCCCATTTTTCAACAGCGCGATGAGAAACACTACATAAACCGGCAAGTTGCTTGCGTGTCAAACCATGCCATTCACGAAAACGCCTAAACCCCTCGCTATAATCAAGCACATTACCGCGCCAATCAACGAAAACCGGAACGCCAGCTTTTGAATATAAAAAATCTGTAGTCAATCGCGCCGGCCCAAAAAATCCGGCTTCAAATCCCCGACCTTTATTTCTACGCTCAGAATCTACAGAATCAAGTAACTCCATCCACAACAAAAAATCCAAACTATCAAAATTTTCCGGCTTAAAACGCTGATTAAGGCCCCTAATATAACCGCTCCAGAAAACCTGATCTTCACCAGATTCAAGCTTTTTCATAGCTTTTTTTACTTCTTCATCATACTTTTTTTTTTTCATATCAGTAGTATCTCTTTTGCCCCGGTCAAAGACCGGCCGAGGCTTTTATTTTTAATTTCAATCAGTTATTAAATTTTCTCGTACCTCCTGTTCCCAATTTCGAAGTTGCTCATAAATTGAGTAAAACACTTCATCCTTCAGTTTATAATCTTTGTTGCGTTCAAGATCGCTTAAACTATATTGACAATTACTGTTCCACAAATGACCACTCCATTCACCGTTTTCATTGAACAAAATCTCAATTTTGTTGCCAGAATTGCCTTTTGCTTCGTTCTCCAGCAATTCTTTAAAAGCTTCTTTATACCCTTTTTCAAAAGACTCATCGTCAACTTTTTCATAATCAATTCTTTGTTCTTGTTCCATCTTATTTCTCCTTTTTGCTTTAGTATTTTTGTTACTGTTTAACCAATATTTATACTATCCCATTCGTATTGTCAAGCAAAAAAATACAAAAAAATACTAACTATTTTTCTTTTATTGCCACCTGGTCCTTTAACTATTTAATATTATTAAAAAAATTCCCATACCCCCTATTTTTTTGATTCTTACAGGATTAAAAAATAACGGAAGCGGTGGCGGGATCGGCTTCTGGTAAGTCCGGCAATCAAGCTCCGCACGTTTGACGGCCGGCTTCGATTTTTTTTATAAAAAACTCAAGATCACGATGATCTTGAGTTTTTTTGTAATAATTGATATCATTTAGACTGTTTGTTGTAGTGTTAGGCCAGTCTTGAATTTGCCGATTCAAGGCTGGCCGATTTTATTGCGAAAAAACCTTGTCCATTTCTTTCCAGAGAGCTTTTCGAAACATATCCAATCTGCGGCAGGTCATCATTGGAAAGCCCTTATCTATGCTGATTTCATCAAAAGTGATCTTGTTTTGCGTCATTAGCTCGATATCTTTTCCGTACAAACTTTTTGATAGGTTTGGGATATTTATCAGCCCATTGATACGATTTTTACAGTCGCTAAAAACTTGCATATCTTCGAAGGCCTTTCCGTTGTATGTCACATCTCCAAAAAACCGATTAATCCATACGATGATTTCGATCCTATCTGATAGCTGTAACGCTAGATCCTTGAAGCCTTTTAGGGTTGAAATCAGGGGATCTCCCCCGGCGATAACTGTATGAACTACGACCTTTTTGCCAGCCTCTATGAGCATCTCAAGAGCCTCATTCTCCATCAGGTAATTTGTCATGGAAACAAACGAACTGGCACCGTTGTCCACTATGAAATCAGATCGAATTGAAAAAAACATTTCCATTAATTTGTCAAAATTTCGATCATTGATGGATGAGCCATTACCGTTCCCGTTTTTCATCAAGCTCAATCGTGTTGCGTTAAACGCTGTGTAGCTCGCCAGTGTACTGTTTACCGGATCTGTATCAACACAGTGAATTTTATTGCCCCTGTCTTTTTCGTACTGCGTGATCATAGATGCTAAAAAGCTCTTCCCTATTCCACCCTTCCCTTGCAACATAAAGTTTATACGCTGTTTGTTGTTTTCCATATTGCCCTGCCTCCTTTGTTGATGGTTGTTGTGTTGGTCATATCAATTCATCTGGATCAGCCGATGGATCGTGATGGTATTGTCTGATACCTGATGTCTGTGCAAAAATTTTTTGAGAATTGCCCGCCTTTTTTTCTGGCGTTTTCTTCTTTGCCATTTTTTGGGACGGTAAATTCTCATTACCGTATATGTATTTTTTAACGTAGTTGTTAAACTGAGGGTATTTGATCGAGATTTTGCCGGACTCAACCGCTTTCTCCCAAGCCGATATCACAGGCAGACCGGCGAAAACTTGATTAGATACCTCGTCCTTGATTTGCATAAAATCGTATAGCCCTGTTTGTCGTTTGGGAGCCATGTGCCATATCTCCTATTCTTTCGTCTTATAGTTTGGTTATGGGATCTTTTGGAATTACGAACGCTCATATAATATAAAAAAAGCAACAAAAACATAATAAAATGACAGAAAACATATTAAAAAATATTATAAAAGATACAAAGCATAAAAAAGCATATTTAAATAAAAATTAGTAAAAATATAATGGTTAAATATAAAAGATTGTATAAAATTTTACTTAAATCTATTTTTTGTTGATAGTTTTTACTTAAATATACTTTTTTTTACGATTATATTCATAAATACACTTGACCGCTGCCGATCATCTGTTCGCTGTTGTTTTTTCGTATCCCCATTAACTGGCCGCTTAAAACCTTTCTACCGGTTTTTATTTCAAAAAGCATAGGGTACTATAAAAATTATTTTTTTTAACGCTTCTCGCGCCTCTGAGCCAGCCCGTTTTCTGCTTAGGAGCTTCCGGCTAATTCGAAACATCGGCATTGCTTTCTAAATGACCTAAATGACTCTTTAAAGCTTCTCTCATTGGATTATAAAAAGCATCGCCGGGTTTGTTTCTGCGAGATTTCGCGTATGGAGTCAATTTCTCAAAGCACGCCTTGAAAAGTTGTCCATCAGGATCAGACAGCATTTTTTCGAACATCAGCTCAAATTCCGCCTCATCGGCTTTTTCGCGGATATGAGCAAGCTGTTGAGTTTCGGCTTTGAGCCGTTCAGCTCTTGCCAGCTCCCGGTCAATTTGTTTCTGGGTAAATGATTTGTATGAATTTGCCGGTTTGTAATACCCGGCTTTTTTCAAGACTTTGTAAAAATAATCAAATAAATCCTCAATCTTTTCTTCTTTTTTCATATCGACCAAATAGAACCGATAGTGCCTTAAGGATTCTATCATATCATCAAGAGAAATATGCAGTTCGGTCATCCATGACAAAACTTGCTGGGGCTTTAATTTTTTGTTTCGAAAAAATCCTAGCTCAGGATCGGTTTCTAAAATTTCGGCAATGTTGTTTTTGATTTCATCCTCCTTGTTGTGCGTAGGCGTGTTAGTAGTAGGCTTATTGTTATAAAAAGATCTACTACTACTATGCGCGCGTTCCTTTATATGTTCGTGTGTGGTGCCGTGTGCTGTGCCGTGTGCTGTGTCGTGTGTGGTGCCGTGTGCCATTTGAATTTTTTTTTTGTCTTAAGAAATCTTCGCATAATTTATTATCAAGCGTATATTTTATTCCTTGAAATGTCCCTTTGATGAATTTTTTAGGTTTGGAAATAAATGTTTTTTTTGTTAACGAAATTATAGCCGTGCGGCAAGCTGAGTATTTTACCCCAGACAAAGAAACTATTCTTCGGTATTGAGTTATGCCGTTTTCTTCTATTAGCACATTCAAAACAGCAGTTTGATTGTCTGTTAACAGATTGATAGGATTTAAAATATTAGGTACCGTCTGCTGTGTCGTGTGTGGTGCCGTCTGCTGTGTTGTATGTGGTGCCGTCTGCTGAGGGGGATGGGGTGGCGTTTGCTGTGTTCTGTATTATTAAAACAGGTATTTTACATAGGGTGGATACAGTGTGGATAAAGAGCGTACGAATCGCT
>JAAERL010000170.1 GCA_024230435.1 Desulfobacteraceae bacterium | reverse complement strand
CGTCAGGTTGATTTTAAATCAATCCAGCTCTCACTCAGAACGTAGAACAATCAACCATAGGTACAGAGTTATAGTGTTAAAGAAATATCAAACACGATAATTTTGATAACAACTCTATTATTTTACATACCAGCGTGACAGTATGTTGAAATAAGCCCAAAATACTTAATTTGTATTAAAGCACTTCGTCAACTCTAAGGTTTAGAGTTGTCCAAATATAAGTCTTGTGCATTAGGCGAGAAGCAGCCGTACGTGTCTTGGGGACACTAAACAATGCTGATGCAATTTGGCTACTTATTGTAGACTTCCATAACTGTCTCAATGACCAGGAAAGAGTGCTTAGCTTTTGCGTTGCCTTACCTATTGGATAGGGTCGCACATACAATTAAGTCGTAACGGCTTTTCGGCGAGAACTAAAATTAGTTTCTCACGGTAAAAATTAGCTCGAAAAGTGTCGCTGGACAAAATTAAACCATTTCGATCCAAAAAGAACAACAAGAGATATCCCTCGTTGCTTCTAATTAAGATAGATTACCTTAAAATCGAAATATAGATGATGTGAATTCT
>JAAERL010000169.1 GCA_024230435.1 Desulfobacteraceae bacterium | reverse complement strand
TTACTCTATGATATCGCTGACAACGCCAGCTCCAACGGTACGCCCGCCTTCACGAATGGCAAAGCGCAATTCTTTTTCCATAGCTATCGGGGTGATCAATTCAGCCGAAATCGCAACATTGTCTCCCGGCATTACCATTTCAACACCCTCGGGCAAATTCAGCACACCAGTTACATCAGTAGTCCTGAAATAAAACTGGGGACGATATCCGTTAAAAAACGGTGTATGGCGACCGCCTTCTTCCTTGCTCAGAATATAGCACTCAGCCTTGAATTTTGTGTGTGGCGTAATCGTTCCCGGCGCCGCAACCACCTGGCCTCGCTCTACATCCTCACGCTTGGTGCCCCTTAGCAACACACCGATGTTGTCTCCAGCCTGACCCTCATCCAAAAGCTTTCGGAACATCTCGACTCCGGTACAAACCGTCTTGGTGGTCTCACGGATACCAACAATCTCTACGTTATCGCCAACATGAATTATCCCGCGCTCTACACGACCGGTTACAACCGTACCTCGGCCGGAAATACTGAAAACGTCTTCAATAGGCATTAAGAATGGTTTTTCAATGTCACGTTTTGGCTCAGGAATAAACGTATCAATGGCTTCCATCAACTCAAAGATACATTTTGCCTCGTCACTTTCTGGATTATCACTTTCTAAAGCCTTTAACGCACTGCCTTGCACAATTGGCGTATCATCACCGGGAAACTCGTATTTGCTCAGCAACTCACGAAGCTCGAGCTCAACCAGCTCGATCAGTTCTTCATCGTCTACCATGTCGCATTTATTCAAAAAAACAACAATGCGCGGAACACCTACCTGACGCGCCAGCAATATATGCTCTCTGGTTTGCGGCATCGGCCCGTCATCTGCAGCGACAACTAAAATCGCACCATCCATCTGGGCGGCGCCGGTAATCATGTTCTTTATATAGTCCGCATGCCCGGGACAATCCACGTGTGCATAATGACGGTTCACCGTCTCGTATTCAACATGCGCCGTAGCGATTGTTATTCCACGCTCTTTTTCTTCAGGAGCCTTATCGATCTGATCAAACGGCACAAAATCCGCCATACCTTTCAGGCCGTTATGTTTCGTGACCGCTGCTGTCAGCGTTGTCTTGCCATGGTCTATATGACCGATGGTCCCAACGTTCACATGCGGCTTTTTCCTCTCAAATTTTTCCTTCGCCATCTCGTCCTCCCGTCATGCGGACTGCCTATTGGATTAAAGAAAATAAGGCTTTATACCCCTTGTTATCAATCCAATTTCGCAAATTTAAACCTGTTACCTGCTCTTTTTTGAACAACCCTACCATCGATAATGAGCAAAAGCTCTATTTGCATCGGCCATTTTATGCGTTTCTTCTTTTTTTCTAACCGAACCGCCACGGCCATTCGCTGCATCCATCAACTCACTCGACAACTTTAATGCAAATCCACGTTCCGTTCTGGAACGTGCGAATCTTATGATCCACCTAATGGCCAAAGCTGTCCTGCGAGAGGATCTGATCTCAGTTGGCACCTGGTAAGTAGAACCCCCAACGCGTCTGGATTTAACCTCGATCATTGGCCGCACATTATCCAGGGCTTGTTCAAAGACTTTCAGTGGATCACTCTTACTCTTATGCTCAATTTTATCAAAAGCATTGTAAAGCAATGATTCCGCCACGCTCTTTTTGCCATCCCGCATTACCGATGCGATAAATTTCGCAACCAACTTACTCTTATATTTGGCATCCGGTATAATCGTTCTTACTGGAACTTCTCTTCTTCTTGGCATGCTAACACCATCTTTTATCAGTTATCTATTGATTTAATATCGCGTTTAAAAATCTACTTGGGTCTTTTCGCTCCATATTTAGACCTGCCCTGCCTGCGATCTTCAACCCCAAGGGTATCCAAAGTTCCGCGCACTATGTGATAGCGAACACCAGGAAGGTCTTTGACACGTCCACCGCGAACCAGAACTACAGAGTGCTCTTGGAGATTGTGCCCAATACCTGGAATGTAAGCGGTGACTTCAATCCCAGTGGTCAAACGGACACGAGCTACCTTTCGAAGAGCGGAGTTTGGTTTTTTGGGTGTTGATGTGTAGACACGGGTACACACACCTCTTTTTTGCGGCGCCCCTTTTAAAGCAGGGGTATTCGTCTTTTTCTTAAGACGTTTGCGGCCCTTCCTGACTAATTGATTAATAGTTGGCATATTTTCCTCATTCGTCCCGTGATTTTAGGGCGCACAAGAACGCCCGGATGCAAAAATCGTTTTTGTATATATTTAACGAAAACTTGTCAAGTATTAATATTCAATATTTCCATTTTTTTTTAAAAATACCTGACAAATGGCACTATATACAGTTTGCCCTATGCAAAAGCACCTATTCTAAGGCTTGAAAGCCTTATGTTGATCGCAAAGCGGCCAATCAGAATGTTGAAATGGTCATATATGTGTCAGAGGACCATGTTTTGCCATGGTACGGGACCCATTGCGCATGTTCCCCTACATTTAGGCGCTTTTTTCTTCCTGTTGTACCTCAAGCCCCATATAACCCGTCAGCCCTGTGCCGGCAGGTATCAACCTTCCCATAATGACGTTTTCTTTTAGACCCCGCAAAGTATCCACCATACCGGCGATACTTGCATCTGTCAGAACCTTCGTTGTTTCCTGGAAAGAGGCAGCTGATATGAAACTGTCTGTGCTTAGCGAGGCCTTAGTAATACCCAAAATCATAGGTTCCGCTGTCGCAGGATCCCCTCCATTGGATATAATGGCCTGATTTGTATCCTCAAATATGGTGCGATCAACCTGCTCCTCAACGATAAAATCGGAATCGCCTACATCCATAATTTTAACTCGCCGCATCATCTGGCGCACAATAACTTCGATGTGCTTATCGTTAATGCGCACTCCCTGCAACCGGTAAACCTCCTGAACTTCATCCACCAGATAGCGAGCCAAGCTGACTTCACCTTTAATTCTAAGAATATCCTGTGGAATGGCCGATCCGCCTACTAAAGCTTCGCCTGCCTTTACATAATCACCTTCGTAAACATTGATATGTTTACCGCGAGGGATCAGATACTCTTTTTTATCTCCCACGTCAACAGGAGTTACAGTTACTTTCTGTTTTCCTTTTTTTGTAGACTTTGCAATATTGACATAACCATCAATCTCACTCAATACAGCGATCTCTTTAGGTTTGCGAACTTCAAAAAGTTCGGCGACTCGAGGCAAACCACCTGTAATATCTTTGGTTTTTGTTGTTGCTCTTGGTAATTTTGCAACAACATCACCTGCACGCACCTTGTCACCTTCTTCAATCATCAATATCGCATCTACTGGCAGAATATATCGAGCCATTCCGCTGCCAGAGGATAATCTGGCGGTTTTTCCATCTTCACCTTTTATAGATATTCGAGGCCGCTCCTCGCCTGTTTTCGATTCTATCACAGTACGGCTGGATTTCCCGGTAACAGGGTCAACTTTCTCCTGCATCGTTTTACCCAGAACCAAATCGCCAAATTTTACCTGACCGGCCACTTCGGTGATAATAGGAGTTGTAAATGGATCCCAAGTTGCTAAAAACTGCCCGGGTTCGACACTTTCTCCCTCTTTTACCAGAATATGAGCTCCGTAAATAACTGGAAAACGTTCACGCTCACGTCCCGTTTTGCCGAGAATAGCAAATTCACCGCCTCTGCGGTTCATAACTACGTACTCACCTTGAGCGTTGCAAACAAGATTAAGATCGACATAACTGATAGTTCCGGCTGTCCTTGCGCGGATATCAGCCTGTTCAACACGCCTGCTTGCTGTACCCCCAATATGAAAGGTACGCATTGTCAACTGTGTACCGGGTTCACCAATGGATTGGGCAGCCAATATGCCAACAGCCTGACCTATTTCCACACGTTGCCCGTGCGACAAGTCCCTGCCATAGCATGCGGCACAAACCCCGTGTTTAGTTTGGCAGGTTAATACACTACGAATACGGACTCTAGCAATACCTGCATCTTCAATGATCTTGACATATTTTTCATCAACTTCAGTACCAGTGATCACAAGCACCTCATCTGTAAACGGATCATGAATATCCTCTACAGTGACACGCCCAAGTATTCTTTCTCCCAGCCGCTGAATAATTTCACCGCCCTCCATGAGCGGTTCTACTTCAACGCCCAAAAGTGTGCCGCAATCAGGCTCCGAGATGGTGCAGTCCTGGGCGACATCCGCCAAACGTCTCGTAAGATAACCCGAGTTTGCAGTTTTAAGGGCTGTATCTGCTAAACCTTTCCGGGCGCCATGTGTAGAAATAAAGTACTGAAGCACCGAAAGTCCCTCACGAAAATTGGCCTGAATTGGTGTCTCAATAATCTCACCGGACGGCTTGGCCATCAAACCACGCATTCCAGCAAGCTGGCGCATTTGGTCTTTACTGCCACGGGCTCCGGAGTTAGCCATCATATAGATTGGATTAAGGCTCTCTGATATTACCGCGTTCCCGTCCTTATCAATCACCGGTTCATTATTGTGATCTAAAACAGGCACATTTTTCATTGACTCCATCATTTCATTAGCCACATCATCAGTAGCCTTGGCCCAAATATCTACAACCTTATTGTATTTCTCGCCTTGGGTGATCAAGCCTTCCGTATACTGACGGCTGATTTCATTAACTTGGTCTTCAGCCCGTTTTAAAAGACTCCATTTGGCCTCAGGGATGATCATATCATCAATGGAAATAGATAAACCGCCTTTTGTGGAATACTTATACCCGGTGTCTTTAAGACGGTCAGACAGAATAACGGTAACTTTGGGCCCTAGGTTTCGATAGGCAAAATCAACAAGTTCTCGAAGTGCGCCCTTATCCATCACTTTATTGATGGCATCAAAAGGGATTTCCAGACGTTTTTCCTCAACATAGAACAGGTGTATTCCGATCGGTGTTTCAATTAACGGGCTAATTTCACCTTTTTCGAGATTAAAAACGAGCTCAGTATTTTCGCCTCCGGCTTCGAAGAATCTCAGGAATTCATCCTTACGCAGTAGACCGAGATACCCTTCTTTTTCTTTATCCAGACTTTGAGAGTGTGTTTGAATCATTTGCCTAAAGTCGGCGCCCTCATCGATTTGAACCTTTATTTTTTTGGCTAAATCAGAATCTTTCACCATTAAATGGCGCAATGCCATCAATTTGTCTTTTGGCATTATCTCCCAGAGCAAGACTCGTCCGACAGTAGTGTCATAACGCTTATCGCTAATACGCATAGAGATTTTAGCATGCAAGTCAACTTCTCGAGAATCGTACGCCATGCGTACTTCTTCAGGACTCGAGAAAATTTTTCCTTCTCCTTTGCAGCCCTCTATGCCACGTGTCATGTAATAAGTACCAAGAACGATATCCTGACTAGGAACAATAATAGGACTTCCATTGGCCGGAGAAAGTATATTATTTGATGACAGCATTAAAGCCCGGGCCTCTATCTGGGATTCTACGGATAAAGGTACATGAACAGCCATTTGATCGCCGTCAAAATCAGCATTAAAAGCAGTGCACACTAACGGATGAAGCTGAATGGCTTTACCCTCTATCAAAATTGGCTCAAAAGCCTGAATACCTAAACGGTGCAATGTCGGCGCACGATTAAGCATCACTGGGTATTCCTTGACCACTTCATCAAGAGTATCCCAAACTTCCGGCACTTCCCGCTCAACCATTTTCTTTGCGCTTTTTACAGTTGAGACAAGACCTTTTTGTTCCAAGCGATAATAGACAAAAGGTTTAAAAAGCTCCAACGCCATCTTTTTAGGCAGGCCACATTGATGCAGCCTAAGGTTAGGTCCTACAGTAATAACTGTACGGCCTGAATAATCCACACGTTTACCTAACAGGTTTTGCCGGAATCGTCCTTGCTTGCCTTTCAATGTATCGCTTAGAGATTTGAGAGGCCTTTTATTGGTGCCGGTAATCACGCGGCCATGCCGTCCATTGTCAAACAATACGTCAACTGATTCCTGCAACATACGTTTTTCGTTACGAACGATAATATCTGGGGCCTTAAGATCAACCAATCTTTTTAGACGATTATTACGATTGATGACCCTCCGGTACAGATCATTTAGATCCGATGTCGCAAAACGCCCCCCCTCCAAAGGCACCAATGGCCGCAAATCAGGAGGCAATACGGGAATCACATCCATAATCATCCACGCAGGATTCAACCCACTACGACGAAAAGCATCAACAATCCTAAGCCGTTTAGCCAGCTTTTGGCGCTTTGCAACTGAACTTGTAGAGCGAACTTCCTGCCGTAATTCCTGATAGACTTCATCAAGATCAATTGCCTCCAAAAGTTTTTTGACAGCCTCTGCACCTATTCCGGCTTCAAATTT
Organism: Desulfobacteraceae bacterium; assembly: GCA_024230435.1. GTDB lineage: Bacteria > Desulfobacterota > Desulfobacteria > Desulfobacterales > Desulfosarcinaceae > UBA2230. The sequence continues at coordinate 8,829 of JAAERL010000169.1, read as the reverse complement.
GGTCCCGTATGTTTCAACTGCTTCTCTGTATTTTTCTTCCGTAAGCAACTGACACCTCCCCAAAGGGGTGTCTTTTGGATCTGTAACTATATATGAATCAAAGTAGAGCACCTTCTCCATGCTTTTTAGCGTCAGATCAAGCAAATTGCCAATTTTGCTGGGAAGACTTTTCAGAAACCAAATGTGAGAGACCGGCGTTGCCAGCTCAATGTGCCCCATACGTTCTCTGCGGACTTTTGATTGAATAACTTCAACACCACATTTTTCGCAAATCACCCCTCGATGTTTCATACGTTTGTATTTACCGCAGTTACATTCATAATCTTTCGTAGGACCGAAAATTTTCGCACAAAACAGGCCGTCGCGCTCGGGCTTAAACGTCCGGTAGTTAATAGTCTCCGGCTTTTTGATTTCACCGTGAGACCATTGCCGGATCTGCTCCGGGGACGCTAATGCGATTTGTACACCCCGGTATTGTCGTGGATCATTAGGTTTTGCAAAAAAATCGTATAACGTTTCCATTTAGATTTCCTCAGTTTAGGAAATTTATAGAATATATATGTATGGCACCAGTAAAATTTTTGATGGTATTACCTTGCTATTGAGAAAAATCTTTGTCTTCCAGCAGCCTTACATCCAGCCCTAACGCCTGTAACTCCTTAGTCAACACTTTGAAGGATTCAGGAAGCCCTGGCTCCAGAATATTTTGCCCTTTAACAATTTTTTCATACATACGCGTGCGGCCTGCCATGTCATCCGACTTAACAGTTAAAAACTCTTGCAAGGCATGTGCAGCGCCATACGCCTCCATAGCCCAGACTTCCATTTCGCCAAGCCTTTGACCTCCGAATTGAGCTTTGCCGCCTAAGGGTTGCTGCGTGACCAGGGAGTAAGGGCCAATGGAACGGGCATGAATCTTATCATCAACCAAGTGGTGTAGTTTCAGCATGTACATTGTTCCAACGGTAACTTTTTCCTTAAACGGTTCTCCTGTATTCCCATCATACAGTGTACTCTGACCGTTTGTTTGTACACCAGCTTCTTTCAGCAGGGATTTTATTTCATCTTCCTTTGCCCCATCGAAAACCGGTGTAGCCATAAACATTCCCTTTTGATAGTTTTTGGCCACATCATAAACTTCTTCATCGTTCAATTCTGAAATCGCTTCTGAAAATTCTTTATCCCCAAAAACACGTTCCATTTTGAGCTTCAAATCATCTGCTTTTTTTTCTTCAATCATCTTGTTGATTTGATCACCTAATACTTTGGCTGCACGTCCTAAATGAATTTCAAGAATCTGACCTACGTTCATTCGTGAAGGAACGCCAAGTGGATTCAATACCATATCCACCGTGCTCCCATCCTCGAAATAAGGCATATCCTCAACAGGTAATATCCGGGATACGACACCTTTATTCCCGTGACGGCCGGCCATTTTATCGCCAACAGATAATTTTCGTTTCATGGCGACATATATCTTGACCATTTTAATCACACCGGGCGGTAGTTCGTCACCGCGCTCAAAGCGACTTAAATTACGTTCGAATTCTTCTCGAATAAGCTCACATTGTTTTCGGTAGCGGTCCAGTATATCATGGACTTTTTCCGTTTGCTCAGCATTTTCAAAAACAAGTGTTTCCATTAAGGCGGCAGGCACTTCAGCCATCTGTTCAATTGTAAGGATATCATCCTTGGCCGCATATATTTTTTTCCCTTTTTTTAAGGGCGCCGCCAAAACCTGCCCTTGAGCTAAATCTATAATTTGCTCCCGGATAATTTGCTCAACTATTTTGAGTTCATCATCCCGATCACGTTCCAGCACTGCGATTTCCGTATTTTCAATGGTCTTTGTGCGCTCATCTTTTTCAGTGCCTCTTCTGGCAAACACTTTCGCATCAATGACAATCCCCTCAACCCCCGGAGGAACACGCAGGGATGTGTCTTTTACATCGCCGGCTTTTTCACCGAAAATAGCTCTGAGCAATTTCTCTTCAGGAGACAACTGAGTTTCACCTTTCGGTGTAATTTTACCAACAAGAATATCTCCCTGAACAACTTCGGCGCCTAATCGAATAATGCCGCTTCCATCCAAATTTTTTAACGCTTCTTCACCTACATTCGGAATATCGCGGGTAATTTCTTCCTTGCCAAGCTTGGTATCCCTTGCAACAACTTCAAATTCTTCTATATGAATGGAGGTATAGACACCGTCCCGCACGAGACGTTCGGATACAAGAATCGAATCCTCAAAATTGTAGCCGCCCCAAGGCATGAAAGCGACGGTAATATTTTTACCCAACGCCAATTCACCATGGTCTGTAGCAGGGCCATCAGCAATAATTTCACCAGATTGAACCGTTTGCCCTTTTTTTACAATTGGACGGTGATTAAAACAGGTATTTTGATTCGATCGGATAAATTTATGTAAATTATGAACAGTTACGGGTTTTTCCCCATTCTTATTCTTGGCTTCATGCCTTATCACAATTCGGGAAGCATCGACTTCTTCAATTACACCATCACATTGGGCAACAATCGTTACACCGGAATCTTTTGCAACGACTTTTTCTATACCCGTGCCGACAAGCGGTGCTTCACTGCTCATCAGGGGAACAGCCTGCCGCTGCATATTCGATCCCATCAACGCACGGTTTGCATCGTCATTTTCCAAAAATGGAATTAAAGATGCTGATACGCTAACCAGCTGGTTGGGTGAAATATCCATCAATTCAATGCGGTCGCGTTCTACCATCATGAATTCACCAGAGACTCGTGAAGTGACCAACGGATTTACATACTTTCCATTATCAGATATTGGAGCATTGGCTTGAGCAATGGGGTGATCTTTTTCCTCAAATGCACTTAAAAACTTAACATTTTTTGAAACCTTTGCCTCTTCCACCATGCGATATGGTGTTTCGATAAAGCCAAAGTTATTGACCCTTGCATAGGTGCTTAGAGAAACGATCAACCCGATATTGGGTCCTTCAGGGGTTTCGATAGGACAAATGCGTCCGTAATGCGATGGATGAACGTCCCGCACTTCGAAACCGGCTCTTTCCCGAGTAAGTCCTCCAGGACCTAAAGCACTCAACCTTCTTTTGTGGGTTGTTTCGGAGAGGGGATTGGTCTGATCCATAAACTGACTCAATTGGCTTGTCCCAAAAAATTCCTTTACCACTGCCGAGACAGGTTTAGGATTAATTAGATCATGGGGCATGAGAGCATCGACTTCCTGCAAGCTCATCCGCTCTTTTATTGCCCGCTCCATGCGGACAAGCCCAATGCGATATTGATTTTCAAGAAGCTCTCCGACTGCTCTTACGCGACGATTTCCAAGATGATCGATATCATCTACAACGCCTTGGGTATCCCTTAATTCAATAAGCGTTTTCGTAGTCAAAAGAATGTCTTCTTTTCTTAAGGTCCGCAAATGAACCGGCGCATTGATACCTAACCGTAAATTTATTTTCAGCCTTCCGACACTGGAAAGGTCATAATAAGCGGACTTAAAGAATAAATGATCGAGAAAATCCTGAGCAACCTCAGGTGTGGCGGGATTACCCGGTCGCATTAGTCTGTAGATTTCAATAAGGGCGTCTTCTTTGGTGGATACTTTGTCCAGCAATAAGGTCTTTCTGACAGAGTCGCTGCTGGTTACGCCGTCTATTCTCAAAATTTCAAATTCGTCTACACCGGCCTCTTTTAATTTTGTAAGACTCTCTTCGGTTACCTCTTCATTACAATCAGCTATCAATTTGCCTGTTTTGGGATCTTGAACAGCAACAGCAAAAAACTTATCCACCACCTCTTCAATGGAGATTGGGATAGCCGCCATCTTTAAGTTTTTCATCTGTTTAATGGCCCGCTGGGTGTAAATACGGCCTTTTTTGACCAGCACCTCACCAGACTCACTATCTACGACATCTTTGGAAGCTCTTTGCCCTTTTAGATGCTTCTCGTTGAATTGCTTGTATATCTGGCGTCCTTCGATCTTAATCTGGACTCTATCGTAAAAATATGCCAATAAATCTTCAGTGCTATAGCCGAACGCCTTAAAGAGAGTGGTAACAGGAAATTTACGCCGCCGGTCGATACGTATATAAACAATGTCTTTAGGATCTATCTCCAGATCAATCCATGATCCGCGAACCGGAATGATTCTGGAACTGTATATGATCTTTCCGCTTGAATGTGTTTTTCCTCTGTCATGATCAAAAAAAACACCCGAAGAGCGATGCAACTGGCTGACTACGACACGCTCAGTACCGTTTATGATAAAAGTTCCTTTTTCGGTCATTAACGGTATCGTACCGAAGTAGATCTCTTGTTCCTTGATATCACGGATATTTGATGTTCCAGTTTCCTTATCCACGTCGTAAACAACCAGCCTTACAGTGATACGAACTGGAAGCTCAAAAGTCATCCCTCTTTGGATACATTCTTCTTCGCTGTGTTTTACATCTGAAAAGCGGTAGGCAACGAACTCCAAGGAAGCACTGCCCGTAAAATCCTTAATGGGAAAAACCGACTTAAATACGGCTTGCAATCCGATTTCTTCTCTTTTTTCAGGAAGGGTATCAAATTGCAAAAAACGCCGGTAGGATTCTTTTTGCATGCCGATAAGATCAGGGATCTCAACAATTTTCTTGATCTTACCGAAATTCTTACGAATACGCTTTTTAAGCGATAGCCTTTCAGCCATGACATCTCCAATTTTAATTCAAGGGCTTTAGGAAATACGAAAATGGGACCAAAAATCGATAGACTCTCCACCCCATTTTCGCATAGTAACGCTTGTTCGATATTTTAGGCAGGAATGCAGAATGCGCCCTTCCTCGTTTTGCTATTTAAGTTCAACTTGAGCGCCAGCACCTTCCAGTTGCTCCTTGATCTTTTCTGCTTCTTCCTTGGCAATGGCTTCTTTAACAGCCTTCGGAGCTGAATCTACTAATTGCTTGGCTTCTTTTAGTCCAAGACCGGTAATTGCTCTGACTTCCTTGATAACAGCAATTTTCTTATCGCCAGGCGTGGTAAGAACAACGTCAAATTCTGTCTTTTCAGCTTCAGCCGCTCCGGCATCCGCAGCTAATCCCGGGCCAGCCATCATTGCAACTGGAGCAGCGGCTGAAACACCAAATTTATCTTCAAGCTCCTTAACCATCTCAGACAGCTCCAACACTGTCATGTTGGCAATGAAATCTATAATATCCTGTTTATTAATATCTGCCATTACTACTATCCTCCGAAATCATTTTTTACGATCAGCGTTCTTCACTTGTTATCGCAATTATTTTTTAATCGATTAATTTTACGCGACTATGCCGCTTCATTTTCTTTTTGATCTTTAATCGCTTGTAAAACGTTAACCATGCGCCGCGGCACATCACTAAGCGCCGTTACCAGAGACGTAGGTACAGCAATCATTGCCGACAACACATTAGCCAGCAGCTCTTCGCGAGATGGGAGTGATGAAAGAGCTTTGATGGAGTTCAAGTCAATGACTTTACCTTCAAGCACGCCGATCCGTATATCAAATTTCTCGTTCTCTTTTGCAAAGTTGCTTAAAACTTTAGCTGGGGCTACAGGGTCATCATAGCTTAAAGCAATAGCACTTGGCCCTTTGAATTCAGCTTTGATGTTTTCTACGTGCGTTCCTTCTGATGCGAGTCTGAGCATCGTATTTTTAACGACCTCGTATTCCACGTTTGCCTCTCTAAGTTTGGCACGCAGATCAGTCATTGTATCAACGTCAAGCCCCTTGTAATCAGTTAGAATAACGGTTTTTGATTTCTCAAAGCGTTCACGCAACTGCTGTACAAATTCTTTTTTGGCCTCAATTTTCAATTAAAAAACACCTCCTTCCGTCTCTGTAAAAACCGGAGGATTAGACAGTGTGGCATCATTTTTCTGAATCACAATAATTAATACCATGGTTCCGCTTTCATTGTGACCATTACCTGTCTCGGTAGGCCGGCAAGCGCCAATTATACACTGTGTTATTTAAAAAATAGTGTGCACCTACGGTCTTTGACAGCGATTTGTTATTATTTGCCTGATAGAACTCAACCTATTTTTATTAAGCTCATCGTTTCTGCGAATCGTAGCAGAAACCGGACAATTCTTTGAATCTTCAGGCTGTTGAAATTGCATCTACGGCATTTCTTATTTAACCATATCCTTTACGAGTGTAGTATCTACTTTGACTCCGGGTCCCATGGTTGTCGAGACAGCAATTCCTTTAAGGTAAGTTCCTTTACTGGATGCTGGTCTGAGCTTCATAATAGTTTCGAGAAAGGCTGTCATATTTTGTACGATCTTATCAACACCGAAGGATACTTTTCCCAATGGCGCATGCACTATTCCGGCTTTTTCAACACGAAAATCGATTTTTCCGGCTTTTAGCTCTTGTACAGCCTTATCGACATCAAATGTAACTGTTCCTGTCTTAGCATTAGGCATTAGGCCACGTGGTCCCAGAATTTTACCGATTTTGCCTACCGAGCCCATCATATCCGGTGTCGCAACAGCCTTATCAAAACCGAACCATCCTCCCCGTATCTTTTCGATAAGGTCATCATTTCCAACAAAATCCGCTCCGGCTTCCTTGGCTTCAGCTTCCTTTTCCCCTTTGGCGAAAACAAGTACTTTCACCTGTTTGCCTAATCCGTTTGGCAATACAACTGTCCCACGAACCATCTGATCAGCATGTCTTGGATCTACACTTAATCTAACGGCTACATCAATGGTCTCATCAAATTTTGCGTAAGATGATTTAATTGCGGATTCAATAGCCTCGGAAAACCCATGCCGCTTTTGCGGATCGATGTTACCTTTTGATTTTAAATACTTTTTACCCCGTTTCGGCATTTTTTATTTCCACTCCTTGACCTGATATTTTACAAAGGCCGGTTAAACTACCTCGATTCCCATGCTGCGAGCTGTACCGCTGACAACGAGACAAGCTGCATCCAGATCATTAGTATTTAGATCGGGCATTTTTATCTTGGCAATCTCTTCGACTTGAGCGCGGGTTACCTTCCCTACTTTATCTCTCTTTGGATCCGCTGCGCCCTTGGCAATTTTGGCGGCCTTTTTCAAGAGTACAGATGCCGGCGGCGTTTTTGTGATGAAGGTAAATGAGCGATCCTGGTATACTGTAATAACGACAGGAATGACCATGCCAGCATCATTTGCCGTTCTGGCATTGAATGCCTTACAGAAATCCATAATGTTAACACCATGCTGACCCAAAGCTGGACCAATGGGCGGAGATGGCGTGGCTTTTCCAGCCTGAACCTGCAACTTGATTTGTGCCAACAACTTTTTAGCCATGTCTTAATTATACTCCTAAACTTATATAGTACCTTAAAGCCTTGATTACAGTTTGGTTACCTGCACGAATTCTAATTCTACGGGGGTGGAACGCCCAAAAATGCTCACCAGTACTTTAATTTTACCTTTTTCGTGATTTACTTCCTCGACAGTACCATTAAAGTTTGTAAAAGGACCGTCGATGACACGCACCTCATCTCCCGCGTCGAATACGTATTTTGGCTGAGGCTTAAGCTTACCGGCCTCCATCCTGTTAATAATTCTATCCGCTTCCTCATCACTAAGCGGGGTCGGTTTATCCCGCCCCCCTAGAAAACCTGTAACTTTTGCCGTATCATTTACGATGTGCCATGTTTCATCATCGAGTTTCATTCGCACTAGTAGGTATCCCGGATAGAATTTGCGAGCTGAAGTACGCCGTTTACCCTTGACCAGCTCAACAACCTCTTCTGTAGGGACAAGAACCTCACCGAATTTATTCGGATTGGGCGAAGCAGCGACACGTTCTTCCAGAGCTGCTTTTACTTTAGCTTCAAAACCGGAATAAACATGGACGATATACCATTTAAGCGTCAAAATGCACCTTCCTGGTTAACGAAGAACCGTCCGAATCAGGCTCGAAAGAGTAAAATCGATCATTCCGAGAAATGCGGCTATGATCAAAACCAAAATTAGAACGACTATAGTCGTGCCCATAGTTTGTTTCTTGGTTGGCCATGCAACTTTCTTTAACTCTATTTTAACTTCGCGCAAAAACTGTATACTTTTTTGCACAAAATTCTGTTCTTGAGCGGGTGCTTTAGTCCTGGTAATGTTCAACGTCTTTTTAGGGGATGCAGCGATCGTAGCTGATGAATTTTTTTCCCCATTTTTTAACTCTGAAGCATCGCCATCCACCTGTACAGCCTTTTGGGCCTTCTGGGCTTTCTTTTTGCCGGGATCCTTTTTTTTTAATAGTCGTCCCATTCCGCTCCTACCTAATTGGCGCAAAGGCCGTGATTTATATTATCTGTTCCATTGCAGTGCAGTGTTGAACCACATTCGTTTTGCAGCAAGATCTGGCAGGCCAGGAGGGATTCGAACCCCCAGCACCCGGATTTGGAGTCCGACGCTCTACCATTAGAGCTACTGGCCTGCATATTTTGTATTTCATGCCCTTTTATATGGCCTAAAATATTAACCTCGCTACTTGGTCTCCTTATGCGGCGTATGCTTGCGACAAAACGGGCAATATTTGCTGAACTCCAGCTTATCCGGTGTGGTCCGCTTATTTTTAGTCGTTGTATAATTACGTCTTTTGCACGAACCGCATGCAAGTGTAATGATGATTCTCACCTATCGACTCCTTGACCATTACTCTATGATATCGCTGACAACGCCAGCTCCAACGGTACGCCCGCCTTCACGAATGGCAAAGCGCAATTCTTTTTCCATAGCTATCGGGGTGATCAATTCAGCCGAAATCGCAACATTGTCTCCCGGCATTACCATTTC
>JAAERL010000168.1 GCA_024230435.1 Desulfobacteraceae bacterium | reverse complement strand
TCGATTTTTTTTCGTATTCAAGGCGCGCCAAAGTTTTGCTGATCAGTTTGCATACTTTACGTATTCGCACCTTTGGCATAACGCACAAGACGGGAAAAAAGACATACGAGATGGTATATTCTTTAACTGTAAATCGCCTAAGCTGTTAGAAAGGCAGTTGTTTTCGCATAAAGTTTGCGTAATTCGCGTAATAAATAAGGGCGCATTTCCGGCTGGAAATTGCCCTTATGGCCTGAAAAGATTCAAAATAAAAAAACCGGCGCTCAATTTAAATCAAGCGCCGGTTTTTTTATTTCAAGTGCTTGTATCCAAGCCAGCTCAATAGTTACCAATTGAATTAATAAGGCAATAGCGCTATATAGCCTTTGCGGCTATAATATCCGGCGGCTACAATTTTCAAATAAAGGAGCAGCTTTTATGAACCGAGACCTGATTCACAGATCTTTTCTGTTAATCCTGGTGCTCTTTATTTCTATAATTTTTATATTCATGATTCGGCCGTTTTTGATGGCGCTTTTGCTGGCGGGTATTTTTTCGTCGTTGGCCCAGCCCATTTACAACAGGCTCAACAGCATTGTGGGAGGACGGCGCCAAGTGGCTTCGGCACTTACGCTGGTGCTGATCATTATGGTGATTTTTTTGCCGTTAACCGGTTTGCTCGGTGTGGTCACATCTCAGGCCATCAAGGTTGGGCAGTCGGTAAGGCCGTGGGTGGAGGCGCAATTGGCCTCGCCGGACGCTTTTTCTCAATGGTTGGGCAAGCTTCCCTTTTATGAAACAATCTTACCGTACAAGGAAACGCTTATTAAAAAAGCCGGTCAACTCGTCGGGGGGGTGACCTCTTTTCTCGTTAATGGATTGCAGGCCGCAACCATGGGAACCGTTCATTTTCTTTTTATGCTGTTTCTTTTGTTTTACGCCATATTTTATTTTCTCGTGGACGGGCATAAATTATTGGAAAAAATCCTCTTTTACCTTCCATTGGAAGATGCTGACGAGCGCCGCATGCTCAAACGCTTTACATCGGTGAGCCGGGCGACCCTTAAAGGTACGGCCGTTATCGGGGTTTTGCAGGGAGGTTTGGCAGGTTGCGCGTTTGCAGTGGTAAACATTCCAAGCGCGGTGTTCTGGGCTACGGTCATGACTGTTTTGTCCATAATTCCCGGTGTTGGAACTGCTCTGGTTTGGGGACCTGCCGTTATTTTACTGGCAGCCAAGGGTTATTGGGGCGAGGCAATCGGGTTAACTGTATTTTGTGGAATCGTGGTCGGCAGCCTTGATAATTTTCTGCGTCCAAGGTTAGTTGGCAAGGATACGCAGATGCATGATTTAATGATTCTTTTCTCTACCTTGGGAGGGATCTCGCTGTTTGGTGTCATTGGATTTATTATCGGCCCAATTGTGGCCGCTTTGTTTGTAACGGTATGGGAAATTTACGGAGTTGTGTTTAAAGATGTGCTCCCGGATGTGCTTCCGCTTTTCAGCCAAAGCGAACAGGATATTCCAGCTCCGGAACCTGAATCCGAGGATGAATCCTGATGATCAATCTTGTACCATCGTTTTGTAACCATTGCGCACGAATTGTAACTGTTTAATATGCCGGCGCCTCTGCAAATAGAAGATATCATCCTTAATCTTTTGCCAATTCGTATGTTTAACCGTAATGGCAAATCTGGTATGCTTCATGCATCTTAGATTGTGGAGCCATTAAGGCAAGTTAATTTTAGACAATCCCGTATCTGCGGCAAGTAAGAGTAAGTCATAGGTAGCATATTCGGGTAACACAGCATATATATTCTATTCCATAGTGCTTTCTTAGCCATTGTTCTATCGAACAACGGATCTTTTTAAAAATCCGATTACTCCTGATAAAACCATAACATTAACAAGGTTATAACAATTTTTTCTATGCCGCGATTTGTAAGACTTGTTTCTGTATAAAAGGAACTGGTGCATTGAAAAGAGGATTTACAATATTATTACTTTTTGCAGTTTCGATCATTACGCAAATATTATTTGCCGATAAAGTGAGCTTTCCGGGCTCGGAAGTATTGGGCAGTCCGACTGCCAATTCCATTACGGTAAGTGTTTTGCCTCAAAATGATTTAGTCATTTACTATACTTATGGTAACGCAACAGGTGCTATGGAAAATAGAACGGATATAGTGAGCATAGAAAAACTCTCACCGGTTAAGATTAAACTCGAAAACCTTGAGCCGGATACGCGGTACTACTATCAGGTTAATTATAAACGGCTCGAGGCTCGATCTTTTTCAAAAGGCGAGAAGCATACCTTTCACACCCAAAGGGCGAATAACAACGCATTTTCGTTTGCCGTTATATCCGATGCCCGGTATAACGATCCGAATACAAATCTTGATGCTTATGCTGTAACTCTAAAGAACATCAACAAGGATCAGCCTGATTTTATAATTGATCTGGGTGATGCTTTTATGAACACAATAAACAATAATGGCGTTTTATCGTCGGCAGAAAGCTATGAACAAGTTGCAATAAATTACAGAGAACATCATCTTTATTATGGACGCATGGCTCACTCTACGCCTCTGTTTTTTGTTAATGGCAAGCATGAGGGTGAATTCGGCCCGCGATTAAAACACTTTGGCGAGAGTGTTCCGGTTTGGGCGGCAGCGGCCAGAAGACGCTATTATGCCACACCCGAAATCAACAAGGGGTTTTATACCGGAAGCGTACAAAAAATTAACAGATGGGGTCAAAGAGACGCAAATTACGCCTGGAAGTGGGGCTGCTCTCTTCATATAGTTTTAGACCCGTATTCTTTTATTGCGAATAGCAGATTTGAAAATCGGAAAACCCGCGGTTTCAAAAGAGATGATGGTAACAACTTCGGAAATTGGCAAACCACTCTTGGAGATAAACAATACGCTTGGCTGAAAAAAACACTAAAGCAAAGCAATGCCAAGTATAAATTTATATACATCCATCAGATCAATAATATGCATGGTGGCGCAGAGGCTGCGGCTTATTATGAATGGGGAGGCTTAAATGCTGACAGGACCGATGGATTTGAAGAAAACAGACCGGATTGGAACAAGCCCCTTCATGACCTTTTTGTAGAGTATGGGGTTAACATAGTCTTTCACGGTCATGATAAGTTTTTTGCCAAACAATATCTTGAAGGCATTATTTACCAGTTGGTTCCCAAGCCAAACTGTGACGTATCATGCGCCCGGGTATCGAAAAATGTGGATGCGAAAAAATTTGGATATTCCAGCGGAGATTTTCTTTTTACAGGAGGCCATCTCCGGGTAAATGTATCACCTGCGAAGGTGAATATAGAGCTGATTATATCAAATTTGGGGGACTCCAACGGCCGGGCCGTTTATAAGTATAGTTTAAACCAACCATCTGATTTTACGCCCAAAAAAACTCTAAAATAAATTACGTGCTTTTTTTGATGTGATAATGCGGTTGATCATCAGCTCTATGATCTGTATTAAGCCTGAAAACAATGCGCTTGCAGGTTAAGTGTTCATTTTTCTATAACCAGGGATGCATTTAATGTCACATTATTTAATAACTCTTAATTTTTTTGATGCTGAGACAAGTGCTGGTAAAATTTTTTCAGGTATTGGGATTATAGCCATTATATAGCGTCAGTATTCGCAAGCGGCCGCACGGCAAGATGATAACTACTTGTAATAAAAGAATTATTGTTTTTATTTTCTTTTGGATATATAAAAATCCCGAACGATTATTTTACATTAAATTTCTTTTGCATAAAAAAGAAACGTTACCTTGAAGATGTTGGTACGATATATGCGACAAGTATAGCAGGCGTTGGGGTTGCCTGGCAGTGATGGGCATGAACAGTACACCATTACAGGCAATTGCTATATTCTCTGGTTAGGCTTTATAAATAGAAATAAAACTTCAAAAGGATATGGCGAAACCACGTTGATGGCATTTAAAGCGGAAAATAAAATAGCTGATGAAAACCGAATTTGGAAATCCGAAACAACACCCAATGATCAACATGTCAATATTTTAGCAATTGTTCCCGCCAACATTTACCCGCCTTGCCACTTATATTGTTTCGCACTTTAAAAAATTTGACTGTTGATCATGTTTCGGATTTTCAAATTCGGTTTTTTACCTTTCATCACAAAATGGCTAAACCGTTCTGGAATTATCAATTTGACAGCTTTTGGAATCACGCTAATAAAACAGCAAAATAAGCATTTGTTCGTCCATACGCCTGCTGTTAATCGATAATCATCTTTGTTTACATTTTTTACACAATCGTCCTCGACTTTTAAATCGTGTTCATCCATAAATGCACTCCAATCGTTAAACTTGCGCACGGGTTTTGCCGGGTTGGCGAACCGTAATTCAACCTGCACTTGCCAGCGCAAAAAATACACCCTGATCAGACATTAAAAGCGGAGCCTTTTTATCGTATTTGAAGATCGTAATCTAAGAGCTTGTTTGGGGAATATAAAATTTGGCGAAAAAGTACGGCGCCAAGGCCAAAATGCCAGAAATTTGACATCAATATCCGGTTTTTTTTCCGGGGCCCTTAAGCATTGCACCAGGCCAATAACCTACCCTATTGATTAAAAAATAAACTCATTAAAACTGCCAAATATAATCAGATCCGGGATGTGCAGTATGATGATTAAAGATAGCAGCCAATGTCCTTGGTTCAGGCGGCATCATAAAACATCTCAAATTATACAGGAAAATTTAAATGTACCGCCCCTGTCTAATATCCGGCCGGAAACGGTTAAATCGTTTTGCTCAATGGATGTAATTGCACACAATGTAGACTAATGTACATTAATTGTAACAAGCTAAGGATTGGCATTTTTTGCCACGATAAGGTCATATTGTTCTTTTAGAGTGAGCTGATTAGTTTATAACGTGGTTATTTAACAATAAAATATCAACTTGCATTGGAAACGGATTCGGATGGCTGAAAATTCGTCCGATCCAAAAATGCTGGTGTGTATTTTGCATAAGTATTGCCAATAGTAATTAATCGCTATTTATTAATTTTACCCGGTTTCGGCAAATGCGTACTTGTTCTTTTTGGTGTAAACAAGCGGTCAATTTTGTAAAAAAAATAGGAGTGGAACATGAATAAAGCTTTTTTTTGGATGTCGCTGATACTTGTGCTGATGTTGTTTAGTTTAAACAGCCTTCCTGCCGGAATTAATTCTAAAAATCTGAATTTAAAAAACCCCGGAGAAATTAAAGAGCAAAAAAATTTGTCACTCCTCAACAATGCCCGCCATAGTTTGACAGGAGCGTGCAATTATCTCATTTCCTCTCAAAAACCAGACGGATCATGGAAAGACGATCCGGGTATTTCGGCCCTGGTTTTGTATTCATTTTTACTTGATCCTAGATATGACGCACATGGGCGTTCGGTAAAAACCATCGAAAAGGGGCTGGCCTATTTGGAGGAATTTATCAAGCCCGATGGGGGAATTTACCGTGAGGGGTATCGTAATTATACAACCGCGGTGTGCTTGCTGGCCTTTACCCAAACCGAAGATGTCAAATACGCCTCAATTATAACCGGAGCGAAAAACTTTTTGATAAAATTTCAGTTGGACGAAGAAGAACTTATTGATAAGAAGCATCCCCATTATGGCGGAATAGGTTATGGCGGAGATGACCGCCCTGATCTTTCCAATACTCAGTTTGCTTTAGAGGCGATTTATAAAGCGGAAAAGTTCGAGCAGCGTTATCAATCAGTGCTGCCTAAGAATAAAAAAACCTTGGAAGATGAAAAAAAACAGGGGTTGCATTGGGAAAAAGCCCTGGTTTTTCTGGCACGTTGCCAAAATGTTAAACAGGTCAATGATATGGACTATGCCACAGATGACGGCGGCTTTATTTATGAGTCCGGACATTATGATGATAAAACCCGGAATCACTCATACGGCTCAATGACCTACGCAGGGGTAAAAAGTCTGCTTTATGCCAAAGTTGATAAAAAAGATATTCGGGTCAAGCGTGCTGTGGAATGGATTAATAAAAATTATACGGTAGATGAAAACCCGGGTCTTGGCGACCAATCCCTGTATTATTACTACATGACGGCCGCAAAATGTTTGAATGCGCTGGGTGACGATGCTGTCAAAGACGCAAAAGGTATGACGCATAAATGGCGTGAAGAATTTATACGTAAACTGATATCCCTGCAAAAAGAGCATGGGCACTGGGTTAATTCAAATGGGCGGTGGTGGGAAAACATTCGTGACTTATCCACCGCTTATGCTATGATCAGTATGAAACACGCGATAAAGACACTTTATTAAAAAAGGATGCGGATTATGCCGGACATTGATATTCATTTTGATGTTCAGTACGATTATCCCGTTGTTTTTACAAAAGATGTCTTTAATACTGAAAATCCTGTCTTAGTTGATATTTTCAAAAAAACCGGTCAAAAAAATCGTATTCTGGTCGTGATTGATTCCAATGTTGCAGCAAGCACGCCGGATTTGATTTCCAGAATCGGGGTGTTTTTCCGGCAATATGACGATATCATGGATATGGTTGCTCCAGCCTATATCATGACAGGTGGAGAAGTGTGCAAAAACACACCCCATGAAGTTGAAAAGATACAGATTCTGATTAACAAAAATCATCTTTGCCGCCATTGCTTTATTATGGTCATTGGCGGGGGCGCCGTGCTCGATGCCGCTGGTTACGCGGTTGCTACGGCCCACAGGGGCCTGCGGCTGCTGCGGTTGCCTACAACGACACTGGCCCAGAACGATGCCGGAGTGGGCGTAAAGAATGCTATCAACAAATTTGGCAAGAAGAACTGGCTTGGAACGTTTGCTCCTGCCTTTGCCGTTGTTAATGACTTGCTTTTTCTAAAAACATTGAACACCCGGGATTTACGGGCCGGTATCTCCGAAGCCGTTAAAGTTGCGTTGATCAAAGATCGGTTTTTCTTTGACTATTTGTATGACCGGCGCGAAGCATTGCGGGATTTTGAACCTGAAAGCATGCAGGAAATGATTATCCGGTGCGCCCGGCTGCACGTGGATCATATCCGAAACAGCGGCGACCCTTTTGAGAGGGGATCTTCCCGGCCCCTGGACTTTGGGCATTGGGCCGCCCATAAGATAGAAGATCTTGCAGATGATGATATCCGTCACGGAGAGGCCGTTGCCGTGGGTATCGCCTTAGACGCCCATTACGCGCATTATTGCGGTTGCATAACCGAAATTGAGCTTTACAGAATTTTGTCCTTAATGGAGTGTATCGGATTTAAACTCTTTCACCCGGCTTTGTTGCAAATCAATATTGAGGCCTCTATAAGAGAGTTCCAGGAGCATATGGGCGGCACTCTGGCGATTCCCATGATATGCGGCATCGGCAAACTGACCGAAGCCGCCATCATTGATACCGGTTTGATAATCAGAGGTATCAAAAACCTTGAAGACAGATACAATAGTAAGAAAACTCATGAAAAGAAAAAAAGAATCCAGTCCGATGCCAGCCATAAAGGCCGTGGAGATGTATTTTCCTGATAACCGCGCCAGATTGCTGGAAATTGCCGCTTTTTTAGACAGAATCGACCGCTATGAGTCCGGTGATCAGGCTCGGCAAGATTTCCGCTACCGGTCTTTTATAAAAGCTTTACAGATACTTTTGGAGCCCGATGGGTTGCGTACCATCAAGGTGCAGGAGGCCTTGAGCGATCCCACCCGCGAACCCATTGAAGCCGTCGCCGATTCCAAAGCTTACGGCGCGTGGAAACCGGGAGACGGTGATGAAGATTATTGATCCACATATTCATATGGTATCCAGAACAACGGATGATTACCTGGCCCTGGCCTATTGCGGCATTCATACTGTCACGGAACCGGCTTTCTGGGCAGGGTTCGACCGTTTGTCGGCAGATAGCTTTTACGACTACTTTGTTCATATTTGCGAGGTCGAACCGGTGCGGGCATCTCGTTTCGGTATCTGCCATTACTGCTGGATAGGCATGAATTCCAAAGAGTCCGAGAACCTTTCGCTGGCGCATCAGGTACTAAAAATGCTTCCCGAATTTTTGGATCGTAAAACCAGCATAGGAATTGGTGAAATCGGGTTGAACAAAAACAGCCGCAATGAAATTCAAATCCTTCAAGCCCAATTGTCCATAGCCGCACAGCGAAATGAGCTGGTTTTGATCCATACGCCACACCTGGAAGACAAACGCAAGGGCACCCGGCTGATCATGGATCTGATCCGTAATGAATCCCGAATTCTACCTTCACGGGTGCTTATCGATCATGCTGAAGAACATACCATCGGCGAAATCAAAGACAATGGTTTCTGGTATGGGCTGACCTTATACCCCAACTCTAAAGGCAGTCCGGAGCGGGCTGTTGATACTGTTGAAATTTTCGGGTCCGAAGGCGTTTGTATCAACTCATCGGCGGACTGGAGCGTCAGCGATCCTTTGGCCACTGTCAAATGCGCCAATGAAATGCGCCGCCGGGGACACCGCCAAGAGCTGATGGATAAGGTTTTTTATCACAACCCAAATCAATTTTTGAGCCAGTGCCCGAAATTTAAAGCCTTGTGATTACCTATTGCACCAATATCCATGAGGCGGAAAGCTGGCCGCAAACATTACGCAACATCCGCAAGCATTTGCCCACCATAAAAGCGGCGGTTTCGCCTAAGCGGCGGTTTCCAATCGGGTTAAGGCTGTCTAACCGAGCCGCCTTTGAGCTGGACGATTCAGCAGTGAAAAAATTCATACAATGGTGTGAGCAAAATGGTTGTTTTGTGCCCACCATCAATGGATTTCCCTACGGCGCCTTTCATGGGCAATCCATCAAGCAAAAGGTCTATTTACCAGACTGGCGCGACCAGCGCCGTGTCGCTTATACCAAACAATTGGCCACATTGTTGCACGCCTTGCTGCCGGATGGCCTTACAGGCTCTATTTCTACTGTACCCTTGGGATTTAAACGCTATATACAAAAAGAAGATTTAACATTGATACGCAATAATCTGGAACAGGTTCTCGATCATTTTGATCACTTGAGCCAGAGCACGGGCAAACTGGTTTTGCTGGCCCTGGAACCCGAGCCGGGTTGTGTACTGGAAAAAACTTCGGATGTAATTCGTTTTTTTGAGGAAACGGACCGACGCCGGCCCGCGTTCGAACACCTGGGCGTTTGTTTGGACTGCTGCCACCAGGCGGTGATGTTTGAACAGGGTCAAAAAATTTTAAAGGACTTGGCCGATGCGGCAATCCCTGTGGCCAAGATTCAGGTTTCAGCGGGATTACGCCTTAAAACGCCAGATTCTGATGTGTTGCGCACGTTTGACGAGCCATGTTATTTACATCAAGTAGTAGTACGCAGGCAAAACGGTTCATTGCATTATTATGATGATTTGCCTTTGGCCTTGCGTGACCATGTCAATGAGCCGGGGGATGAGTGGCGTGTACATTTTCACGTCCCCATTTTTGCTGAACACATGGATATGGCCGGAACAACCCAATCTTTTATCCGGAAAGTGCTGCCTGCCACGGAACCGGCCGTGCTGCTTGAAGTGGAAACCTATTCCTGGGCGGCGCTTTCCGCCCGTTTGCGGGTGGATAACCTGACTGATTTCATTATTCGCGAACTTTTATGGTTAAAAGGAATTATGAAAAATGAAGCGAACAGCGGTCATTAATGTCGTCGGTCTAACCCGGTCTTTGCTTGGTGAAAATACCCCCTGTTTAAATTCGTTGGCCGCTCAAAGCGCCAACATCAGAGCCGTAACTCCAGCGGTGACCTGTACGGCCCAATCCACCTATTTAACCGGTAAAGCTCCCGCCGGCCACGGCATTGTGGGCAATGGCTGGTATTTTCGCGATTTATCGCAAATCTGGTTCTGGCGTCAATCCAACCGCCTGGTTCAGGGTGAAAAAATCTGGGACGCGGCCAGAAGGCTCAATCCGGATTTTACCTGCGCCAATATTTGCTGGTGGTACAACATGGTTACGGATGCCGATTGGGCCATTACACCTCGTCCTTTGTATTGTGCAGACGGGCGCAAGATTCCCGACTGCTATTCGATTCCAATGGATCTGCGTGACCGGTTCAACCGCAAATTCGGTCAGTTTCCTCTTTTTAATTATTGGGGGCCGCTAACCAGCATCGCCTCCAGTCAATGGATCGCAAAAGCGGCCATGGCTGTGGAACAGGCCCATCAACCCACCTTGAATTTAATTTATTTGCCTCACCTGGATTACAATCTGCAGAGGCTTGGCCCCGATGGCGATATTGGCCGGGATCTTGCTCAAATTGATAATTTATGCGCTACGCTGACCGGTTTTTTTCAGCAAAGAGGATGCCGTGTCGTTGTGCTGTCCGAATACGGGATTACCCCCGTGTCCTATGTGGCGCATCCCAACCGAATCTTGCGAGACTCCGGCTTTTTATCGATCAAGGTTGATCTGGGGCGTGAGTACCTTGATCCCGGAACGTGTAGGGCCTTTGCAGTCAGTGACCACCAAGTGGCCCATATTTATGTAAAGAATCCCAATGACATCAGCGCAGTGAAAAGCGTTTTTGAAAATGTGCACGGCGTGGCCGAGGTATTGGACCAGGAAGGAAAAAAAGCTTATGAACTGGACCATAAGCGCTCCGGCGATCTTATTCTCATCGCGCAAAGCAACGCCTGGTTCAGTTATTACTACTGGCAAGACGATAGCAAAGCTCCCGACTATGCGCGCACTGTAAATATCCACTCTAAACCCGGCTACGATCCATGTGAATTATTTATCGATCCGGACATTGCTTTTCCTAAACTGAAAACTGGTTATATTTTGTTGAAAAAAATGCTCGGCTTTCGTTACCTGCTCGATATTATCCCGTTGAACCCCGCACTGGTCAAAGGCTCCCACGGAAGAATAACTAAAAACGATGATGACGGACCGATTTTTATGACTTCGGAGCCATCATTTTTGGATGCATCCGCATTGGCCGCCACCGATGTCTATGATCTTTTGCTCAAACATGTATTCTCGGATTAAACCATACATTGAACTGTGCCGGGCAAGTAACCTGCCTACCGTATGGACCAATACCCTGGCTGCAATGATTCTTTCCGGGGCGCAAGCCCCATGGGAATTTTTTTTCCCCATTGCTGCGTCAATGTCTTTGTTTTACTCTGCCGGGATGTGTTTAAATGACATTCTTGACGCAAAGGCCGACCGGGTAGACAAATCATTTCGCCCCGTTGCTTGCGGAACAATTGCGATGGCGAAGGCATGGAAATTTACTATTTTGCTTTTTGCCGCTGCATTTGGTTTATTTTTAGCCGTCCCGTATCCGCGAGCTATAATCGGCGCGTTGATTTTATCCGCCTTTATCGTCAGTTATAATCTTTTGCATAAAAAATACGTTTGGAGTATTTTTTTTATGGCGGGCTGCCGTTTGATGATTTTTATTATCACACCGGTTGCCCTGTGCGGGCAAATAAGAGGTTTTGCATTGGCGCTGGGGCTTCTTCAGTTTGCATACACGCTTGGCTTGAGCGCTGTTGCGAGAATTGAAAAACACATCACGAAGCCCTTTTTACTTCCATCGATTCCGGTCATGATCGCCTGTATGTCCTTGATCGATGGCCTGGCCCTTGCTCTTTGGTCTTCACCGGCCTGGCTTGCGGCCGGTATCGCCGGAGCAGCAATGACCATAATGGGACAAAAAATAGCCAGGGGAGATTAGGGATTTGAATTTTAGAACGAAAGCTTTGGCGCTATACTATCAGGGTGAAGTTTTTGGTTTTTGGCCGGATTTGGATTTCACTTTGGGATCCGGTTCAGGTTCTGATTTTAAAGCACTGTCTACATTATAACGCCGTATCACAATTTCAAACTCATCATCAGCTTTATATATATGATCGCCGCGCATTCTAAATCCGTAATTTTCTCCTTCATAGGGGTTTCTGGAAGATGAATACAGGTTGATTACCGCCGCTTGGTCCGGCCAAATACTGATATACGTATTGGCTAAATCCGCCACATAACGATTTTTTTTACTGAAGAAACTGCCAGTATAAATCCATAGGTCAGTTCGCGGGATTTCTTCTTGGCATTTGATAACTTTGTAAAAGTCCACGGATTTTCCCTTGTGTAACATTTCAATAGATAGAGCGCAATTCGGGTGAGCGGCCAGGAATTTTTTTGCCGAGTAATTTCTATTCAGGGCATTTTGAAGGTCTTTTATTTCAGCAGGTTCGATACCCAGCAGCTGTATGGCGAAATTCAGGTCCGAAGGTTTGTTATCATCGACTTTCAGAACACTTTCATAGGTATTGCCATGGATGGTGACCAAAAAGAATTCCAATATTCCGTGCCGTATTGCCAGCTTGGATTTAATTCTGATTTCTTTTTTGACCTTGTCAATCACAATATTGTTTAATTTTATCAGGTCCTGATTCACGCTCCTTTTATATAAAAACGCAGCAATGCTCAATCCAACTATTAAAATGATAGTTATCAGCACCAGTTTGTTTTTCACTGTCTGAAAAGCGCGTATCATTTTGAACACCTCCTGTTAAAAAACTGTAAACTTTGTAACTAGATTATAACAAAAATGTACATTTAATATTTAAAATTTTCAAAATAAAACGTGGTTGTGAGATTGAATTAATTTTAAGTCATTATGACAAAATATAATAAACCTTTGATATGAAAAGTTAACAGCTTGTGATGAAAGTCAGGCGCCGTTTACGAAAAGTTTTGGCTGCTTAAAAACAAAAAAAAGGTATGCCACTTGCATATTCTAATACAAAGGGCAGCGCGTTTGTATCAGGCAGGTTTTATCGGATTTTATCCGAATATAAAAAAGGTAATCTGCCTTACATTTTTAAACTCAATCATGAAAAAAAACTGCCCCACTTTCATTAATAAAAGATCATATATTAACATGTTGATTTAATAATTTTATAATTAGTTTAATGAAAGACAAGAAAGGAAAAAGAAAAAGAAAGAGAATGAATGATGAAAGAGTTTTGCATAATGATGAGTGTAATTTTTCTCATGGTAATTGTATATATGTTGCCATGGTAGGAAAATGAAAATAGGAGGATATCGAACATAGTCCCGAAGCGACTACTTGCCCCGGCGCCCTCTCTTTTCTTTAAGGACACCCATGTGTCTGGTTTTATATTTGGGGGCCGCCAGAGTATTGGGTTACGATAGCCGGCGCCAATTTGATAATTCTTGTGTTGATGCATGGTTTTGATGGCGTTTACGGCAAGTCTGAAACAATAAATATACTGGTTTGACCGGCTATTGATTCAAATGTTCTGTAAATATAGCTTGTTTGACCGTCATATCTCAAAAAAAGGACAAAATTTTTGGGGGCGCGAAGGCTGCTGTTTATAAATTTTGTTTATTTGCCACCCTACCTTGGTACCAAACTATTATTTCCCATCCCATCTGGGCCAAACAATAAAAGATAAAAAGTTAGCTTTAAAATTATAACGTTGATGTCTGTTTCAAACAATTCAAAGGAAATTTGTAACTGAATAAAACGTCTTATTTAATTTTTTTTTAATGTGTTTTTGCTTCTCAATGGAGCGAATTGGGATTTAAAAGTGAGAGTTTCATACAGTTGAGTTGAAAAAATTAGAAGAAAGGGATTGAGTTATGAAAAAACCAGTGGGAGGTAAGTTTAATTTATTATTAATTATAGTAATGTCATTTTTTCTTGCAGCTTGTAACCTCGACAGTGATCTGGGTGATTGGACTTTACAATTAGATGATACTGCGGATCCCGTTGTGTACATTGAAGACCAGGAGCAAGTGACCGATCCGGAGCAGTTATCAACCCGAGATGGAGATGGCCGATTAAAAGTGTTTATTCTGGCCGGTCAATCTAACATGCAGGGGCATGGGGAGATTTCTGACGCGTCAACTCCGGGCACCCTGGAGTACATGGTTGAAAATGACAGCAGCGGCACGTTTGCCCATATTTCAGAAGGCAGCGGCAACTGGGTCAGCCGCGAGGACGTCTGGACTGTTTTTGATTCCAAGGCAGGAGACCATACAGTGGGATTTGGCGCTAAAAATAGTAAGATTGGTCCTGAATTTCAATTTGGATTTGTAATGGGCGATTATTTTGAAGATCAGGTCCTGATTATTAAAACCGCCTGGGGAGGAAAAAGTCTTGCCGTTGATTTCAGGCCGCCTAGCTCGGGCGGTACCGTGGGTCCTTACTATAACCAGATTATCACGGATGTGGAAAGCGTGCTCAATAATTTGTCCAGCCTGTTTCCCGACTATGACGGGCAAGGTTATGATATCGTTGGTTTTGGCTGGCATCAGGGCTGGAATGACGGAACAAAGATGGAATACGTAGAAGAGTATGAAAGCAATATGGTTAATTTCATCAATGATATAAGAAATGATTTGAACGTTCCTGATATGCCCTTTGTTATTGCGAATTCAGGAATAGGCGGCACTGAAACAGGTATGGGCGGTGTCGTAACCAGAATCCAGACTTATCTGGTGCCTGCACAAGCTGCCGCGGCTGAGAATCCTGATTTTGAAGGCACCGTTGCCTTGGCCGATACGCGGGCTTTTTGGCGTAATGCGTCCGAGTCTCCCGGCACACAAAAATATCACTGGAATCAAAATGCCGAATCCTATTTCCTGATCGGTGATGAGATGGGCAATCAGATGATGACTTTGCTGGAATACCCTCAAGACCCGGAACAGTTCCCAACCAGCGATGGCCGATTAAAAGTGTTTATTCTGGCCGGTCAATCTAACATGCTGGGGTATGGGGAGATTGCTGACGCTTCAATTCCGGGCACCCTGGAGTACATGGTTGAAAATGACAGCAGCGGCACGTTTGCCCATATTTCAGAAGGCAGCGGCAACTGGGTCAGCCGCGAGGACGTCTGGACTGTTTCTGGTTCCAAGGCAGGAGACCATACAGTGGGATTTGGC
>JAAERL010000167.1 GCA_024230435.1 Desulfobacteraceae bacterium | reverse complement strand
AACGATAAGACCGTAAATACCCAAAACACCCGCCATGACAATGGGCACGATATTTTTGATGACACCCTTTGGGTAGTCAATTCCCATTTTGCAGACTCCAAGTCCGGCTTTCCATGTTCCCCAGGCAGAGCCAAAGTTGGCTAGGATCATACATGATGCTGCTCCGATGTATCCACTTTTAGATGAAGTCAAAGTTTAATATGAAAAATGATGGGAATCAAGTGAGTGAGAGGCAGCATTGGAAATTAACAATGAATATATTAACGATGATGCCTAGGAATCCGTGTATGGACGCAGAGAACGCTACTGGAAGAGTAAATCCTATCACAGCAATAAAAATGCCACTCTGCCTTTTTATTTTCGGGCATTGGCATTTGTGACATAATTTGTGCACTTCTTTTCAACTGAACAAACGGTACAAGCTGATAATTAGCTTACAATGCTGGTGCCCAGTCTGGGCAAGTATCATATCCGGCGACCATTGTATATTATATATTGTTAGTGACCAAAGCGGCGTAGTAGGAAAGTCGAGCCGTTATGGTTGTTTTGTT
>JAAERL010000166.1 GCA_024230435.1 Desulfobacteraceae bacterium | reverse complement strand
GGCACCGACCCCAACAGTTCATAAAATTCGCAGTCAAGAACGTTTCCAACAAACAACACTAAACATTAACACCGTCCAAGAGATGAGACATGCAGATACACTGAACGATTATATTGTTGACTCCAACCATCGGATCATCTAGGTCCGATACGTGACATGGGTGTATGGGACAGATACAGGCAGCAAGGCGGAACTGTCCCGCAACTCGAGCACCTTTTTTACGATCTATCAACCAAGTAACCCATATAGTCCACGCATTGTGGCATTAGTTTCAACCTCGATCAGCATTGTATGTGACGTCCATCTCAAGTCCGAAGAAAATGTAGTGACTAATTGCGACCGACTAGGCCAACCGCGTTCAATTAATGGAATTTGTTCGTACCCGTATATGTTCGTTGGTGCGGATAGCGTGCTTAAAGCGATGCTTATAGTGCAGCGAATGTAGATGTGTTGGTAGTTATTGTTGGTTTTTCAGCGATTTGCTAGCGTTTTGTTAGTTGTGTTGCATTTTTAGTACAAATATTGAAAAAAAAGAAAAGTGGCAGTTGGGTTTTTAGGCTATGACTTAGTTATAAAGGAATAAACTTAATTCTGTTCCATGGGTATTGTGGGCATACCGTTAGCGATTCCAGGATTGAATTGGTTGGATATGCATTTAGCTTGATTAAGATTGGAACATTGTTAGTCCGGGTAAACTAGTTATTCTTATGAAATGAAAACAAAAAATTATAAGTATGACCGTACATAAGCACATCCGAATTATTTAAGGGAAGAACTGTTGGGGAATTGATGAGTAATACCTTGTTTTGTC
>JAAERL010000165.1 GCA_024230435.1 Desulfobacteraceae bacterium | reverse complement strand
TGCACGCTCCCGCCCCCGCCTTTTCAGGTGGGTGCCGCTCGCTAATTGTTTGTGTCCTCTCTCTCTTTTCAGACGTCATTGCAGAATGTCAGACCCTCTGTACTTGGCGTGTCGACCGGGTCAGCTGATCGTGAGATCGCTCCTCGGTTTAATTTAAAAAAAATGCGTACATTTAAGTCTTTTACAAGTACGGTACTTAAGGTGGACACCGAATCTTGTAGAAGGCTCTCGTATTCTACAAGATTCGGTGTCATTATTTAAAATTAAACCAAGGTTTCAAAAGTTTGGTGACTGGATGAAATTTTGGCGAGGTGTTCATGTCGTGCCCGCCAATTTTGACGAGGTGGCGAGGAAGAAGAGGCCTTTTCTCACTTTTTCCATCGTCAGAACGACCCAAAAAGCGAGAACGCCCGCCAATTATTGCGAATGAGTGCCTCCCTTTTCTGAAGTGAGAATGAGTTCCTCTTTGTAGGGCAAGGGGATCCCCACCAATAGTGCCCGCAAAAGGATGGCAACGAGAACACTAAGAAACAAGCGCAGCGCTGACAGACCTAAACGAAACCGTAGGAAAAGGCCAGCGGCAGAAATTTAAGGTACTATTACTGCAGCAACTGTACAGTGGGGATAAATATAATACAAATCAATTACAACTCATTACGACGTGCATGCGTATGTGTATTTTTTAATCTCCTAATCAATAGAAACAATGATAATTGTTGACACGTAATACTACTGTTAAACAATGACGTTTGCATGTAGCATTTTTTGCTGTAGTACGCGGGACGCGCTAGCCCGCGAAGCGGCT
>JAAERL010000164.1 GCA_024230435.1 Desulfobacteraceae bacterium | reverse complement strand
TGGCCAATGGCTGTAGTACAAGATCCCAGACAAACCCATTCCTTTGATTGATGCCACTGAGCATCCGTTAAAGACAGTAATTCCTTATGCTATTTTTGGAAAGCAGCGGGGAAGAAAAAAAAGAAAGAGGCTTTGTAATACGTACATCTACATCCACTAATATTAATAATTATAAATGAATCAATTACATTCAATAGAAGATATTTATTTTAATACATTTAATTCTATTTATTTCATTGCCGCCCAGCGAACAGCTTGCCACGCTCCTTCTCTGCCTGCATATGAATTTTTATTGACGTGATGCATCCCCTTCCCACCTCCTCTCCCATCCACCCCCACACAGCATTTTTTATGAAATATACAAAAGGGGAATTGGTTGTTGCTGTTTCCCATAAAGCAGCGGTCGTGCAACCCCTCCCCCCTTACCGTAGATCGTTCACCACCGCTGGTTGATTGTTGAGTTCATCACTTTTGGCCTCCATAGGCACCCTTGGCATCCGAAGGCCCAGCATTCTTCTTCGGTGGATTGTTTTTAATTTATTTCAATATTGTTCAACCATTGGAGAACCGGGTGATGCAACTGTGGGTAAAGTTGTTAATCAATAGACCTCCCGCCTCTCTTGTCGCATATCGATCTCCCCCGGTGGTTGA
>JAAERL010000163.1 GCA_024230435.1 Desulfobacteraceae bacterium | reverse complement strand
ATTATAACGCAGCCCTTAATATTTTATTACTTGCCTTAATCAAGGCCGGGCGGGAACCGTCCGAAGTGTGGAGATGGCGGATTGCCGCCTCTGTGAAGCACGAAACCGCCTCCATGTGAAACATGGTGGCCGGTAGTTCATGCTGTAGATGTAGCTTAGATTCGAATTCGTTTTTAAAAAGCAAAGAGGGTGCATACTGATTAGGCGCTTGGCGCAACAGTCGAAACAGATTTAAAAGGCCATTTAGTTCGAATACCAAAAAGGCTCTTTAAATTTTTTTGATTGGACTTCATACTTAAAATGAAATAAGAACTGCGCACCGTTAGGCGACTGGCAAAAAAAGACAGGCTATATGGAAAATTCTTTGACTGCAAATCGCCTTAACATTAACTCGCGTCCATCGGCGAAATAGTTAAATTTGCTCAAGATCAAGGCGTGGGAAAATTTTACCACAAGTATTTGATTGATATTCCCAAGGGTTGATATTGTGAGGGTAAAATTTTTCGCACACAACTTAAGATCTTGATAAAATTGGCTATTTATGGATGGGCGCTAACTCATAAATTAGCCAGAAAATAAAGTTAGACAGATCCAATATGCAATCCAACCCAACCATTCGAAACATCGCGATTATCGCCCATGTCGATCACGGAAAAACAACCCTGGTGGACGCCATGATTCACCAAAGCGGTCTTATGCGCCGTGGTGACAAGGTCAGTGAACGTCTTTTGGACAATATGGACCTCGAACGCGAACGTGGCATCACCATTGCGGCAAAAAACTGCGCTATCACCTGGAAAAACATTAAAATCAACATTATCGACACACCCGGCCACGCCGATTTCGGCGGTGAGGTGGAACGCGCCTTATCCATGGCCGACGGCGCCCTTTTATTGGTGGATGCTTCGGAAGGCCCGCTTCCCCAGACCCGGTTTGTCCTCGAAAAAGCGCTTTCAGCAAAGTTGCCGGTTATTGTAGCAATAAACAAAATCGACCGGCAGGATGCCCGTCCTAAACAAGTGCTCGATGAAATTTACGATTTATTTATTGATCTTGAAGCCGGGGAAGACCAGTTAGACTTTCCCTACCTTTATGCCGTGGGCAGAGATGGTATTGCAAAAACGGAGCTCGAATCAGAAGGTCAAAATCTGCATCCTCTGTTGGATATGATTTTAAAACATATTCCGGCTCCTGTTCATGACCCCGGCGCGCCTTTTCAAATGCTGGTTTCGGATCTGGGCTACAGCGATTTTCTGGGCCGCCTGGCGGTGGGCAAGGTCGCCAACGGCCAAATAAAAAATAATGACTCGCTGGTATGTATCAGCGAAAACAACACCAGGATTCCCTTAAAAGTTTCCCAGCTCCAAACCTATGAGAGTGTCTCGCTTGTACAGGTCAAATCCGCGGAGCCGGGCGACATCATTGTTTTATCAGGAATTGAAAACGTGCGTATCGGTGATACGATTTGCACCCAGGCGCATCCCCGCGCACTAAAACGCATTCGTGTAGATGAACCCACCGTAGCCATGCGATTTACCATTAACTCTTCTCCTTTGGCTGGTCGTGAGGGCGAATATGTGCAATCGCGAAAAATCAGGGACCGATTACTTAAAGAAACTCTGCGCAATGTTGCCATTGAGGTGGAGCAAACCGATAACCGGGAATTGTTCATCGTCAAGGGAAGGGGTGAGTTTCAGATGGCAATCTTGCTTGAAACCATGCGCCGCGAGGGTTTCGAGCTATCAGTGGGACGGCCTGAAGTTATCTACAAATATAAAAACGGACAAAAACTTGAACCCTTGGAAGAACTTTTCGTGGATTGTGATGAACCTTTCATCGGTGTGGTCACTGAAAAGCTGTCTGGCCGCAAGGGGCGGTTGACCCAGATGACCAATCATGGCAGCGGCCGGGTGCGCATGAGCTTTTCTGTACCTTCGAGAGCCCTGATCGGATACCGGGATGAATTTCTGACCGACACCAAGGGAACCGGTATTATGAACAGCCGGTTTGCCGGATATGAACCTTTCCGGGGCGATTTCTCAAACCGTTTCACCGGTTCCATTATTTCGGACCGCCAAGGTGTCGCCGTGGCATATGCCTTGTTTAATCTTGAGCCCAGGGGGCAGCTTTTTATCAGGCCCGGTCAGCCTGTTTATAAGGGCATGGTGTTTGGTGAGCATAACAGGTCATTGGATATCACGGCCAATCCATGCAAAGAAAAAAAACTAACCAATATCCGTGCCTCCGGCCGCGATGAAAACATTATTTTAGCGCCTGTAAAACCCATGACTCTCGAACGCGCCCTGAACTTTATCCGGGAAGATGAACTGGTGGAAGTAACTCCCGCATCCATTCGATTGCGCAAAGCGCTGCTGGATGAAAACGACCGCAAAAGGGCTGAGAAAAGGAAAACTTAGAGTCCTGGAAAATGCAAACATACCGTTATTACGCCGGTCTTGGTTTTATTTTCAAGGCGCGTCAATGCAGAGCGCCTATCACGCTGGGCCCCTGACAAACAGCATTTCCAGCGGGCCGATCTTGATCTTATCTCTGTGATTCAGTAAAACTGGTTTGGTGATATATCCACCGTTGACCCTGGGTTTGAATTTGCCACCGGAATAACTCAAAAAATAGTGCTCTCCGCGCCGTTGTATTTCGGCCGTGGGTTTTCCCGCCAGAAAAGACCAAAAACCTCTAATCGGAATATTGGCATCCCTGTTTTTTCCTATGGTAGTCCTTTCGTTGAGCAACTCGTGTTCCTCACCGCTGTTCGTAAAAACTATACGGGCAACAGTATGGCCGGGTTCGGAGCTTAAAACCATTGTACGCGCTGAGTCATCTTTGTTCTCAGATCCATGTTTAGAGATCAGTCCCAAGGTGTCAATCAAAGACAGGCTATCATGCATATCCACGATAATCGTGTGATTTGAGATAGTGATTGTATCCTGGTGCATCAATTTGCACTTAGAGACCCTCTGGTTATTGACCAACGTGCCATTGGTGCTTCTTAAGTCGATCAACATAATACCATCTTTTTCTTTTTGAACTTTGGCGTGTTGAGCTGACACCAATACATGATCAATTACAATTTTATTGGTTTTATTCCGGCCAATTGTGATTTCGTAGTTATCTTTAACCTTGTACTTTTTAACCACTTTATTTTTATAAATTAAAATAAGGCGGGCCATGATGTATCCTTTTTTTCTCTAATCATAAGGCTCGTTTGCGTTTGTTGCGTCAATAAGCACGATTAGGTGGAATACACAGTTATCAACGCATTTTTAGGATCATAAAAGCAGATTCAAATATAGGGCTATCAGCAATGAGTTGGAAGTTCCAATGCCCTTACATATTAAAGCCAACAAAAAACACAGCCCAATAGAGCGAAAGACAAGCACGATATTTCAACTTATCTGATCCTTATTTTGTCATACGCGGTTTGTAAAAAAAAACATCCCGGCGCATGATCTTGAGCGAGCAAACAGACCTGCTGTTTGAAGCGTTGAATCGAAAAGAAAACTTAAAGCACCATCACATTACGTATTTAAAAAATACGGAAAGCAAGACCGGAGAATAAAGAAAATCGCAGCTTTCACGTGCGAATATATTCTTTCAAATCTGATAGCATTTTCCAAGAAAAATCCTCGCTGCCGCACGGAAAAATAGCATTATTGCAAAATACTGGATCAGCGGCCAGATCGTAGCGTGAGGATGCCAACGCCTCGGGCCATAGCCGTGTTTGCGGCATGGGGGTATAGTAGGCCATTACAGGCGTAATGCCTGCTGCTTTTACAACATCGATGGACCTCTTAACATCTTCGGCGCGCTGGCCCGGCAAGCCGGTCAAAAGGTAAGCGCCAATCTGTTTGGACCTGAAACCGGCGTGTTTTAAATGCTTCACCGCCTTAAAAAAATCCGATTCCGTGACTTTACGGTCCAGACTAGAGCGATTATCAAAAGCCGTTGTTTCCAGCCCCAATCGGAGGCTTTGGAAACCGGCTGCAAACATCAATTCGGCGGTGATTTGGGTAATTGCGCGAATGTGCAGGGCATTGGGCGTATGAAACGCAACCGGGTATTTTTTTCTTACAAGCCCTTCGAGCAAAGGAATGGCGTGCTGTTTGGCATTTACCAGCAAAGCATCGTCATAAAAAGCAAAGTTGATGACACCGTATCGGCGATGCCAAAAATCAACTTCTTCCAAAACACGTGGAACAGATTGCCAGTACATTTCCGGTTGCAAAAATGAGGCGGCGCAATAGGCGCAATCAAAAGCACAGCCCCTGGTTGTCAGCAAGGGGATGTATGCAAGGCGGTATTGCAAATCAAAGGCAGGATAAGGAAGGTTGTCCAAGTCATTGGGATTATGGGTAATGCCCGCACAATAACCCGTTTTGTCCTCAATTATTTGAAAAAGCCCTTGCCCGTTGTCCGTTACGATCTCATCGGCGCCACTGGCTCTTTTGGCGTGCTGGGGGTACAAACGCGCATAGATCCCGCCCAAAACGATAGGAATTTGCGGCAACAGATCGCGTAACATTCTGATGGTTTCAAACACACCCGGATACCAATAGGTCATGATAGAAGTAACCAAAATCAGGTCCGGCGGAGATGAAAGCGTCTTGAACTCCTGCTGCAGCCATTCCGGTTTAATCCCATAACGGCAAAACGTTCGCTGAATTTCCTCCAAGCCAGCTGGTTTGGCAATAGCTTCTTTTGTGTAAGGACCGCGGCCATTCCGGCTGTGAGGATCGCAAGCGGGTGCAAGGGGATGAAAGCGGTCCAGGCAGTCGATAAAGGTTACTTTAAATCCTTTTTGACGCAGCACTGCCCCCAGGGCCAGCAAACCGTAAGGCCTTGCCCAAAAATCATAAGCCGCAAAATCATGAATCCACGGATTTACGAGCAATATATGAGGGGTATCGCTTTTAGAGCTGGTCATGCGGTATCTTTTCGGCCCGTTGTACAAACAGCGGATTGATCAAAAAAAGAACACAACATTTCAAGTCATCAGGTCATTGGCGGAAAAGAACATAACACCTTAAGTTTCAGCGTCAGCACTGTTAAAATACGTCATTGAGGTTTTTTTGAGCTCCCGCCTGCTAAAAAGCATGGCATAGGTATCAACATTGGCTTTTTTGGCCATTTTTGCTGCGATATCCCGGCAGTTTTTCTCGTCCTTGCCATGCACCATGGTATAAAGGTTATATCTCCATTGCGCAGTAGGATTACGGTGATAGCAATGGCTAACCCGCCTGAATGACGCCATGATATTGCCAACCTCATCCACACGGTTTTCATCCACATGCCAGGCAACCATTACATTTGCCTGATAGCCGGATTTCTGATGCTTCAGGGTCGCTCCGAACCGCCGGATGATGCCTCGCTGGACCAAATCCCGCAAAATATCCAAAAGTTGTTCTTCCGCAATATTCAATTGCCGGGCTATATGCCTGTAAGGATGGCGGACAATGGGAATATCAGCCTGTATAGAGGCAATCACCTGTTTTTCAAGTGATGTCAATGTTTCGCTGTTTTTTAAATTTTGGTCTTTATTCATAGGATCCTAATTTACCGTTTTTCGGGGAACAACTCAACAATGGCCGTTTCGTTGGCCGGGCAAATGCCCCGCTCTGTAATAAATCCTGTTACCAGATGAGCCGGTGTTATATCAAAGGCGGGGTTTAAAGCCGGGCTGTCTTTGGCCGTGAGCAAGACTTTTTCAACTCCGGTCTTCGCAAGGCCGTGGATATAGCGCACCTCATCAGGGTCCCGCTCCTCGATGGGGATCTGTTTCAATCCATCGGTCAATTGCCAATCAAAAGTAGATGACGGAAGAGCCACATAAAAAGGCAGGTCATTGTCCCTGGCGGCCAGAGCCTTGAGGTAGGTACCGATTTTATTGGCCACATCGCCGGTGTAAGTGCTGCGATCCGTTCCCACAATAACCATGTCCACCATTTTTTTTTGCATCAAGTATCCGCCGGCGTTATCGGTTATGAGCGTATGTTTCACTGTCTGTTTGCCCAATTCCCAGGCTGTCAGCCTGGCCCCCTGATTCAACGGACGTGTTTCATCAACCCAAACATGCACATCGATACCCATCTTATGGGCCATGTAGATCGGGGCAGTGGCCGTGCCGTATTCAATGCAGGCCAGCCAACCGGCATTGCAGTGGGTTAAAATGTTAACGGCCGCATTATTTTTACGTTTGCTGATATCGGCGATAAGCTTAGCGCCGTGTTCACCAATCCGGCGGCAATTATCCACCTCCAACCCGGCAATACGCCCGGCTTGTTCACGGGCTTGGGCCAAACGCTCTTGCGCCGGATTTTGATAGGAAATGTTATCAAGCATGCGCTCTACAGCCCAGGCCAAGTTGACCGCCGTAGGGCGCGAATCCTTAATTCTTTGACAGGCCTTACGAAACATGTCTTGATCTGTCGTGGTTTCAAGGGCTACTACAACACCGTATGCTCCGGTTACGCCGATCAGAGGGGCGCCGCGCACCACCATTTCCTGAATAGCGTAGATAACCTCATCAACGCTGGTTAAAGTCATAACTTCCAAAGCGTGAGGAAGTTTACGCTGATCAATGACGTTTACAACATTATCGTTATCGAGCCATATGGGCCGAATCTGCTTTCCATCAACTTTCATGTACTTTGTCCTTTTTCATACGGTACTTTGCCATTAGCAATGTTGCCGCACAGCCGGCAATCTTTCACAGTCAAACGTGTATTATTCGCTGGTGAACAAAGATACAACCGTAAACTTGTTTACGTCCACCAACCCGTAATCAGATAATTTTAACTCCGGGATTACCGGCAAAGCCATAAATCCCAAGGTCATAAAAGGATCAGCCATAGTGGTTCCCAAACCACGGGCCGCCGCCAACAGGTTATCCATGCCGCTGTGAACTTTTTCAACGGGCTGATCGGACATCAGGCCGGCGATGGGCAACGGCAAGCGGGCTTTCACGGCAGCCTCGGCCACAACAACCATCCCGCCTTGCTGAGATGTCAATTCCCGCACCGCCATCTGCAAATCGCTGTCATCAACGCCCACAGCAATAATGTTATGGGAATCGTGGGCCACGGTTGAAGCCAAAGCGCCTTTTTTCAGGCCAAAGCCCCGAATAAATCCAACACCGGCCCGCCCGCTGCCATGATGCCGTTCGACGACCACCAGCTTAAGCAGATCAGAGCTGACATCGGTAACCGCTAAACCGTTCCTGACCACCGGAAAAACCAGTTGTTCACGGGTGATAATTTGGTCCGGTATAAGTTCAATAACCCGTAAGCGGCCTTTTTCGGCAGGCGCCCTGAAATCAAGGGCATCGGCGTCAACATTCATGGAGGTTGACGGAGCTTCACAGGTTTGAAAATAAACGTCAGGTGAAAGTCGGCCTTTTTCGGCCGTCAATTGGCCATGAACATAGACCTGTTGGACCACAAGATCCTGCAAATCGTCAAAAACCACCATATCGGCCCTTGTACCCGGTGCTATTGCTCCGAGATCACCGAGATGAAAATATTCGGCCGGATTCAACGTAGCCATTTGTATGGCTAAAATAGGGTCCAACCCGTTGCCGATGGCCTCACGCAAAATAGCGTCCATATGGCCTTCGGCCAGCAGCTCATGGGGATGGCGGTCATCCGTGCACCACATGATCCGCCGCGCCGTTTGCGGATTAATTACAGGCAAAAGGTCCTTTAAATTGCGTGCTCCGGTGCCTTGCCGGATCATAATGCGCATCCCGGCCGCCAATTTTTCACGGGCCTCTTCGGCGCTGATGCACTCATGATCACTGCTAATACCAGCGGCAGCATAAGCATTGAGCTGCGCTCCTGTCAGACCGGGGGCATGGCCGTCTATGGGTTTGGCGTAAGAGCGCATGGCCGAAATCTTGGCCAGCACTTCGGGATCTTCATAAATAACGCCTGGATAATTCATCATTTCAGCCAGGGCCACCATTCGCGGATGCGACATAAATGGCTTCAACTGCTCGGCGGTCAAAACTGCTCCGGAGGTTTCCATGCGGGTTGCAGGCACACAGGATGATAAAGAAAAATAAAACTCAAAGGGCTGCCCTTCGGCGGAATCGAGCATATACTTGAGCCCTTGTGCGCCCATCACATTGGCAATCTCGTGGGGATCGGCCACAACCGCGGTGGTTCCGCGCGGCAGCACGGCTCTGGCGAATTGAGCAGGGCTGACCATGGAACTTTCGATATGAACATGAGCGTCAATAAAACCAGGCGACAGGTAGCTGCCGTCAAGATTTACTTCCGACAAGGCCTCGTATTCGCCAAAACCGGCAATATATCCGTCGGCCACGGCAATGTGTGTTTGCTGGATAGCGCCTGAAAAAACATTGATCAAACGAGCATTTCGCAAAAGTAAATCAGCCGGCCTGTCTGCCCTGGCCGTCTGTATCAATTTATTTATATTCTTATTCATATGCATGTGCGGCATGGGAAAACGCTCCATTTTGAAATCAACAACATTTTGCCAAACCATTTCTCTCGGCAATCGTCTCGGCCAAACGGTTCACGTTTTCGAGCAAGGACGGCAAATCAAGAGTCAGTAATTTACCGTCACGCACCACCCATTTTCCATCGACCATCACATGGCGGACATCCGAACCCTTTGCAGTATAGACCAAGTGGGATTCAGGATGGAAAAGCGGCTTCAGATGGGGCTGAAGTGTGTCCACAATGACGACATCAGCACATTTTCCCGGTTCCAGGGAGCCGATACTTTGTGCAAGTCCTAAAGCCTTGGCCCCTTCAAGTGTTACCATTTTTACCGCCGTGGCGGCATTTAAGGCTGTTGGGTCCATTTGCCGTATTTTATGCAACTTGGCGGCAACATCCAATTCGGCAAGCAAATCCAAGTCGTTGTTGCTTGCACAACCGTCTGTGCCAAGGCCGACGGTTATCCCGGCGCAAAGAAAATCCTCTACCGGGGCAATACCCGAAGCAAGCTTCATATTACTTTCGGGACAGTGGGCAATGCTGCTTGCGCAGTCGGCAATGATCTGAATGTCATCTTCATCCAGCCAGACCGCATGAACCAAAAGGGTTTTGCAATTCAACAGGCCTAGTTGATGCAAATACTGCACGGGACTGCAACCATGATCCTTTTTACATTGAATCACCTCAGCCCTGGTTTCGCAGACATGGATCTGAAACAAAAGATCATGCCGGTCAGCGGCTTTTTTGGCGGCTTTCAAGGTTTCGGCAGAGCAGGTATAAGGCGCATGGCAAAATATGGATGGCTGCAGAAGAGAATTTTTGTTCTTCCATCGCCGGGTAAAGGAAACGGCGGATGAAACGTTTTGGGACGGATCCGCTACGCCCGGTGCGGGAAAATCAACCACACCCTGGCCAACAACCGCCCGAATGCCGGAATCAATGACTGCTTGAGCAACGTTATCGGCAAGAAAATAACCATCGCAACAAGTTGTTACGCCATTCAACAGCAATTCGGCGCAAGAAAGCCGGGCCCCCAATTCAACGCTCTGAGGAGAAATAAAAGCGGCTTCGGCCGGGAATATATGTTCATGAAGCCATTCATGCAAAGGCAAATCATCGGACAAGCCGCGAAAAATAGACATGGGCAAGTGGGTATGGGCATTTATCAAGCCGGGCATGATGATACCGCCCTGTGCATCGAAAATTTCATGTGCTTGAGGCAGAGGCTGCTCGTGATCTGTTTTCCATAATGATACAATTTTACCGTCGCAAATACCGATTCCGCCGTTTTCGATAATGCGAAACGACGGATCAGCGGTGACGATCAATCCGTTGTGGATGACACTATCTATCATATATGTCTGTTCTACCCCCATTGAGTTCGAAAACCTGTTCGGAAAATAGGCAGCCTTAATACATTATTTCACAACGCTCAATTTTTGATGTGCTCTTGGCTCATTAAAATTTTTTCGACGGCTATGTGTACTTCATCCGCCACATTTTTAAAATCGATATCTGTAAAGTCTCCGTTTTCCAGGACCAGGCGCCCATTGATAATGACATGGCTTACATCGCTGCCCCGGACAGCATACACCAGATGAGAGACCGGATCATACATTGGCGTCAGATGTGGCTTGGCGGTATCGATTACAATAAGATCGGCGAGTTTTCCAGGCTCAAGCGAACCGATCTTAGAATCCATGCCAAGCACACGCGCCGCATCAATCGTTGCCATGTTTAGCACCTCACGCGCACTTGTAACCGTGGGGTCCAATTTGTCGACCTTATGAAGCTTGGCCGCCGTATCCATCTCTTCGAATAAATCCAGGTTGTTGTTACTGGCGCAACCATCGGTTCCCAATCCAACGCAGATGCCTGCTTCCAGCAACTCCGGCACCGGCGCAATACCAGAGGCCAGTTTCATGTTGCTTTGGGGATTATGGGATACTTTCACATCATATTTCTTCAACAGGGCAATATCATTTTCTGTGAGCACAACGGCGTGACAGGCGATAACATCCGGTCCCAATATCCCCAGTTTGGCCAGATGCTCTACGGGTGTACAGCCGTATTTTTCCTGAATCTGCTTCACTTCGTTTTGGGTTTCGGACAAATGGGTCACCAGGTTAATACCGTTGTCAGTGGCGATTTTTCTGGCCGTTTGCAAAAGCTCAGGAGAGCACAAATAGGGTGAATGGGGTTCTATAGCTATTGAAATCAAAGGATCGTGCGCCCATTTACGAACCAATGAATCAGTGTATTCAAAACCTTTTTCAATGGGGCCGTAATTAGGCGAGGGAAAATCAAAAAGCACTTCTCCGACAACCGCCCGCATGCCGAATTCACGCGTGGCCTGGGCCACTGCGTCTGTGAACAGGTACATATCGCAAAAACAGGTAATACCGGAACGGATCATTTCAGCACAAGCCAACCGCGCCCCGGTTTTGACCATCCCGGTATTAAGTTTTGTTTCCGCCGGAAAAATATGATCTTCCAGCCAGGTCATCAAGGGCAAATCATCGGCCATACCTCTGAATAACGCCATTGCCGAATGGGTATGAGTGTTGATCAGCCCCGGCAGGATCAGACCTTGGCGGGCATCTATAATCGTATCGGCCTGCCAGGTTTCCAAATCTTTTACGGGCCCTATAGCTGCGATATGATCAGCC
This sequence comes from Desulfobacteraceae bacterium, assembly GCA_024230435.1. Taxonomy (GTDB): domain Bacteria; phylum Desulfobacterota; class Desulfobacteria; order Desulfobacterales; family Desulfosarcinaceae; genus UBA2230. The sequence goes on along the minus strand of JAAERL010000163.1, from coordinate 41,926 downwards.
TTGACCGCCACCGCTCCAGGACTAATGCGCGTATCATTTGCGTCAAGTGTCACAACCTTCCCGTTGGTTATTAAAATATCGGCATGATTCATAATTCTCATTCCTTATTCGAGCCTGCTTGAAAATAAGTTAATCTGTATATCTTAGAGCTCTAGGACGATTGCGCCAATTGCCTAAATTGAATCGATCAATGCACTGATGAGACGTTTCATCTTTGGCGCCGCCTCCTGAGCCACTGCGATAACATTCTCGACAAGGGCAGGCTCTAAAGCTTGCGGAAGATTCATATTGGTTATAATAGACAGCCCCAAAACCTGCATACCGCAGTGCACAGCGGCAATAGATTCCATAACCGTTGATAATCCCACCGCGTCCGCTCCTAAGGTCCGCAACATGCGCATTTCGGCAGGCGTTTCCATCGATGGCCCCTTCAGGCCAATATAGACGCCTGTTTTTATGTCGATATCTTCTTTTTGAGCCTCTTGCCGCACCTTTGCGGTCAAATTGTTGTCATAAGCAGATATCATATCGGGAAACCGCGGCCCCCAGAGTTCTTCATTTGGACCCACTAATGGATTTTCACCGGTAAGGTTAATATGATCCGTAATCACCATTAAGTCTCCGGTTGAAAACGACGGATTAAGCCCTCCGGCGGCATTGGTCAGAATTAGGACACGCACGCCCAGCTCTTTCAATACGCGGATGGGAAAAGTGACCTGCTTTGCATCGTATCCTTCATAAAGATGAAACCGTCCTTGCAATATGATCACGTTTTGCCCGCCCATAGTCCCTGCAATCAGGCGCCCATGATGGGATTGAACCGTCGAGTCCGGAAAATGAGGAATCTGCGAATACTCGCAAACGAATTCAGTCGACATCCCGTTGGCCATATCCCCTAAACCAGTTCCGGTTAAAATTGCCACACAAGGTTCACTGATAAGCTTACTCTTTAGAAACCGGCAGGTTTCAAGAACTTCGATTCTATTTTGTCCCGGCATGTTTTTATTCCTTTTTATTACGAAGGCCAATGATTTGAAAAAATTTAGTTTACGGCTACAGCTTTAAGTAACCGGCCCCGAATCGCATGTATTTAGAATTGAAACAATTTTCATTAAATGCAATTGTTCTATATAATCCGAACCAGGGGGTTGCGTCAACCTGGACAATTGTTCTTTCAAGTCAATGGATTGACTTTTTTCCATCTTTATGGAATGCTGACGCCTTGGAAAAAATATGCGTGAATTGCAGATAAAAAACAAACCGTTGACATATCTTCCCGGAATCAGGAGACAACTTATTTAAGGAGATAAAATATGCACCCGGACCACCCAGATATCACTGCAGACATGTGGAGCCCGATTGATGAAAGCATACACAAAAACCGGCCTGTGCCAGGTTCCATTATTACAGTTCTCAGGCAATGTCAGGACGTGGTCGGTTATTTGCCGGTGGAGCTGCTTGACTATATCTCAGAAGGCATGAACCTGCCATCAAGCGATGTATACGGTGTGGCTTCTTTCTACTCTTTATTTTCTATGGAGCCGAAGGGGCGTCATACTATCAAGCTGTGCCTGGGAACGGCCTGCTATGTTAAGGGGATTAAAGAAGTGATGAGCCGGGTTGAAAATCAATATCAAGTCAAAGAAGGGGGCACTTCCGAGGATCGCCGATTCACACTTCAAGGCGTCCGCTGTTTAGGAGCATGCGGACTGGCTCCGGTAATGGTGGTCAATCAAGACACCCATGGAGACGTTAGCTCGGATAAAATCATTAATCTATTGGAAGAATATAAATAATCAGGCTTAAATGAAAATATCAGAAATATGTAACCATCTTAAAGCCCGTGTATTGGTGGGTGAAGATCAATTAGATAACATTATTATCGGCGGTGGCGCAGCCGATCTCATGGATGACGTCCTGGCGGCTGCTGCCAAGGGTTGCGTCCTTTTAACCGGTGTCACCACAGAGCATGTCATACAAACCGCAAAAATTGTCCAGGTGGGAGCCATTGTCATTGTTCGTGGAAAAAAAATTCCACAAGAGGTGATCGAACTGGCCAGATCGTATAACATTGCCCTTCTGGTTACGCAATACTCGTTATTCGTAGCCTGTGGAAGGCTTTATATGAACGGTATCAGAGGCTTGGACGGGTCCTGGTAATACGGTGGGAGCAAAAAAATGTCAAAATTAACCGTCGAGAATTTAAAGCAGATCAAAGAAAAATTTGCTCATCGATTGACTTTTAAAGATAAAACTTACCTGCTGATTTGCGGCGGTACCGGCTGTCATGCCACCGGTAGCATAAAAGTCATGAATGCTCTGCAAGAAGAAATCGATGCAAAAGGATTAAACGGCAAGGCTGAAATTGTTGAAACCGGATGCAACGGATTTTGCGCCGTGGGGCCCCTTATGGTGATTCATCCCGGCGATATCTTTTACCAGAAAATCAAAATTGAAGATATTCCTGAAATTGTCCAAAAACACCTGATAGACGGTAAGCCGGTAGAGAAACTGCTGTACAAGGACCCAGTTACAAAAAAACGCATCCCGAAGCAAAACGATATCCCCTTTTTCGCCCATCAAATGCCGCGGGCATTGCGCAACAAGGGATTGATCAATCCCGAATCCATTGACGACTATATTTCCAGAGACGGATATCAGGGCGTTGCCAAGGCTCTGCTGGAAATGCAACCCGCTGATATCATCGATCAGATGAAACGCTCGGGCATGCGGGGCCGGGGAGGCGCAGGTTTTCCCAGTGGCTTGAAATGGGAGTTTGCAAGCAAAAGCCAAAGCGATATCAAATATGTTTTGTGTAATGCGGATGAAGGCGATCCGGGGGCGTTTATGGATCGCAGCCTCCTTGAAGCAGATCCCCATGCCGTGTTGGAAGGCATGGTTATCGCGGCTAAGGCCATTGACGCCCGAAAAGGCTACGTCTACGCCAGAACAGAATACCCGCTGGCCATCAAGCGGCTTCAAATCGCAATAGATACTGCAAAACAGCGTGGTCTTTTGGGCGAAGACATCCTGGGCTCGGGTTTCTCTTTTGATGTAGAAATTTACCAGGGCGCCGGAGCGTTTGTGTGCGGTGAAGAAACCGCGCTGATGCGCTCAATCGAGGGCCGCCGTGGAATGCCCAGGCCCCGGCCGCCATTTCCGGCCCACAAGGGATTGTGGGAAAAACCAACCATTCTCAACAACGTGGAAACCTTTGCAAATGTGGCCCAGATTATGGTCCATGGCGGAGATTGGTATGCCGCCGCAGGAACAAAAAACAGCAAAGGAACAAAAGTTTTCGCCATGTCCGGAGATGTGAACAACATCGGCCTGGTTGAAGTGCCCATGGGAACAAGCCTGCGAAAACTTATCTATGATATTGGCGGAGGGATTCCCAAAAAACGAAAGTTTAAAGCCGTTCAACTCGGCGGCCCATCAGGCGGTTGTGTTCCCGAGCAATATCTAGACACGCCGGTGGATTATGAAGAAATAGCAAAAGTCGGCGCGATTATGGGTTCCGGCGGTGTTATTGTTATGGATGAAAACACCTGCATGGTGGATATGGCGCGCTTTTTCATGGAATTTATTCAAGAAGAATCCTGCGGTAAATGCACACCATGCCGGGAGGGCACCCGCAGGTTATTACAGATCCTGATAAAAATATGCGACGGGCACGGAGAGCCCGATGACATCAGGCACATGGAGATGCTTTCCGATGTCATCCGTGAAACCGCTTTATGCGGTCTTGGCCAGACCGGCCCCAACCCGGTTTTATCGACCCTGCGTTATTTTCGCAACGAATTTGAGGAGCACATTCTTGAAAAACGCTGCCCGGCCAAACGCTGTGTCAATTTATTAAAGTTTGAAATTGAGGCGGAACTATGCGCCAAGTGCGGCTTGTGTTTCAAAGTCTGTCCGGTTGACGCCATTGAGTGGAAAAAGAAAGAAGTTGCCCGAATTGACCAGGAAAAATGCATCAAGTGCCTGACGTGTTACGATAAATGCAAGTTTGGCGCAATTATGTAAGAGCCTGTTTGAGAATTATTAAATCGGCTGCAAAAGCTAAATTTTCTATTTCCCAAACAATCTCTAAGAAAACAGCTGCCGTGGCCGGTGCTTGAAAGCCTATGCGGTCCGCGGCCCGTTCCGGCGCTTTGTAATAAACAATTATCATTGCAGCGCCGCATATTAGTAAATCAAAAAATTGGGATTGAATTACTTCTTTCTTGATTTTCTTTAACACTACGGGGGAACGAAGATGGATACAGCAATGGGGCTCATGGAAGCAATCCTGTTGATGGGAGGATTGGGAGTCATTGTAGGTATTGGCCTGGCAATCGCTTCAAAAGTTTTTTACGTTTACGTTGATCCATTGATACTGGCCATTGATGATGTCCTGCCCGGAGCTAATTGCGGCGGTTGCGGTTATCCTGGCTGTATTTCCAATGCCGAGGCGGTTGCAGCCGGCAAATCCGGTCCGGATTCATGCGTAGCCGCCGGGCCGGATACAGCTGAAGCCATTGCTTCCCTTTTGGGTATCAGCGTAGAAGCCAAAGAGCCTGATATCGCCTTGCCGGGTTGCACATACTCAGTGGCCGAGGCGGATACAAAATTTACTTACCATGGCATGCAGGACTGCCGTGCAGCCGCCTTGCTAAACGGTGGCATGAAAGTTTGCAACATTGGTTGCTTAGGTCTGGGCACCTGCGCCAAGACGTGTCCGTTTAACGCCATCACTATGGGCCCCAAAGGGCTGCCGGTAGTTCATCAAGGGCGCTGCACCGGCTGCGGAGCCTGCGAACGGGTTTGCCCGAAAAACATTATCACTCTTTCTTCCGTGACACGCCGCATTTTAAAAGAATATACGACCGAAGACTGTACTACACCGTGTCAGCGGGCCTGTCCGGCAGGAATCAATATAAGCGCATATATTGGCGCCATGGCCAAAGGTGATCATTTAAAAGCCGTACAGATTATAAAGGAGAGAAATCCCTTTCCCGCGGTTATCGGCCGAATTTGCCCCCGGCCCTGCGAAAATGAATGCCGGCGCCAATATGTTGATGAACCTGTAGCCATTAATTTCCTGAAGCGCTATGCCGCCGATTATGAAAAAAAACGGGGTAAACATATCCTGCCATACAAAGCGCCTGAGACAAACCGGCGCGTGGCGGTCATCGGAGGAGGCGTAGAGGGTCTTTCCACAGCCTTTTTTGTATCCCGGATGGGCCATTCGGTTACATTGTACGAATCCCAGGACCAACTGGGCGGATTATTGCGCACAGCCATAGCGCGCTACCGCCTGCCAGGCGATATCCTGGATTGGGATATCAACGGCATTATGGCTATGGGCGTTAAAACCCAAACCAATGCCCCGGTAGGCACAAAAATTACACTTGGCAGTTTATTGAACGAGGGATATGAAGCCATTTTTCTTGCGGTTGGCGGCTGGGACAGCCGATTGGTTAGAACGGCCGGCAAAAGTGAAATCAGCCCGATGCCCGGATGCCACTTGCTCATTGATGTATTAAAATCCGGTCAGCAAGGATATCCCAGCGTGGATTTGAAAGGTCATACGGTAATCGTTGGCAATCCCAATCTGACACCGGAAATGATAGAGCGATGCAAAAAATTGGGAGCGGGCCCGATCACGGTTCTGGTAAGAGAGCCCGATCTGACATCTGTACAAATGCCCGGAGTTGAAATTCAGGAAGATACGTCCGTTAGCCGGCTTTACGGCCAAGATAACCAGCTTGAAGGCATCGAAATAGTGAACCTGTCTACTAATGAACGAAAAAAAATTAAAGCCGCCCACCTGATATTCTCAGCCGGCCGTTTACCGGAACTGATTGCCGTGCCGCAAAAGCCTGAAACTGACGAGAACCAAGTCAACGGACGCAATGACAAGAGCCAAACTAACGCCTGGGAAGCCTTTCCGCCTTACAAGCAACCCGATTATCATCAGCAAACCGGATTAATGGCCGCAGGCGACATAGTGACTGATTTCAGCGCCGCCATCCGTGCTATCGCCGCCGGTCGCCGTGCTGCGGCAACAATTCATCAATCAATATACGAACTTGACATTGACCTGCCCGATAATGTTGTAACGGCTTTGACAGCGGTCCAGAATGTAAACAAGGTTTTCAATGTCGAGGCGCAAGCCCGGCAAATCATGCCAGTGGCCGATGCCAGCAAGACAGCGGCTGGTTTTGAATTAGAAAAAGGATTCAGCCCCATGGCAGCGGAAAAAGAAGCTAACCGGTGCCTGCAATGCGGGTTAATTTGTTATTTAAAAAATGACCTATCAGATACCAGCGAGTCTGCAACAGGCAGTTGACATCTGTTTCCCGATCACTAAAATAGGAAATAACGCTCTAATATTTAGGTAATAAAAAGCATGGCAATCGAACAAGGCATTGTTGTTGAACTTGGATCAGAGGGAAAAAAAACCGCTTGGGTCGAAACGGTCCGGTCAGCAGCCTGTGAATCCTGCAAATCACGTGCGAGCTGCCACGGGATAGACAAAAACAAAGCTAAAGTTGAAGCCATCAATGAGGTAGACGCTAAAGTTGGTGACCGGATTCAAATCGCCATAAGCACATCTTCATTGCTCAAGGCCACTTTTTTATTATATGTTTTCCCTGTGTTGTGCATGGTTTTAGGGGCGTTGGGAGCACATGCCTTAGTTGCCGATAGCACAATGGATACATCGAACATAACTATAGTTTCTGCATTGACCTGTTTTGGCATTGCGCTTGTTGTTGTGCGAATCGGTGGTAATAAGTTGGCCCAAAAAGCGTCTTATCAGCCTAAAATAATACGTATTCTTGGCCATAACAATAAATAACAAGACGTTTGAAAGCACAAAAGATACAAATCATTTATGACCCTAATTCATAAACGCAAAATAACATTTCAGGGAAACCGTAAGGATGGAAAAAACTTTCATCAGCAACAACGACACTGCAACTTTCGTTTGTCCGGAATGTGGTAATGTAGCCACTGTCAATGTTGAACAATTCGCTTTTATTGACAAAAAGGTGACTGTACATTGCAAATGCCATTGCGGCAATAACTTCAGCGTGTCTCTGGAAAAGAGGCGTCAGTACCGAAAGGAGACTGATCTGCCTGGAGTTTATTATTGTCGGATTGATGGCGGAAATATTGATAAAGGGATTATGCGAGTGGTTGACATCTCCAGCAAAGGCCTCAAGCTCAAACTCAATGTCGAACGTAATTTTAAAGTGGGAGAACCCCTTAAAATCGAGTTTCACCTTAATGACAAACGCAGATCCTTTATCCAAAAAGATGTAGTCGTGCGTAATGTTAATAAAAATATTGTAGGCACCTCTTTTTCGATAACCGAAGGTGACGATCCGAACTTGGGGTTTTACCTGATGTCATAACTGCAGCCCCCGGTCATTCTTCTGCTTAGATTCCGTATAGAAAATGTTATTTAATTTCACCAATCAGCCATAATCAGCTAAAGTAATAAAAAACCGGTTCGATAATTGAGCTATGACCCATTATTCAGATAAATATCTGATATTCAGATAAATATCTGAATTTTAGGACTATATTGTTTTCCCCAACACCAATAACGGAGGACCAATGTCCTATTGCGGTTATTGTTCTAAAGAACACAATGTCGGGTTCATATCCACCAGGTTTGCAGGTACGGACGGCGTTTCGCTTGAAGCGGAAAAATGGGCAAATATATTTGAAAAAGAAGGTCTTAACTGCTTTTATTTTGCCGGCGAGCTGGATCGCGATCCGGCTCGCCAGCACCTCGTTGAAGAAGCGCACTTTCAGCACAATGATATAAAAAAAATTACCCAAAACTGTTTCGGCGTCAACAAGCGGGATCGCGCCACCACGAAGCTGATTCAACGCTTAAGCCATTATCTGAAGGATCAGCTTTACAAATTCATCAGCAAATACGGCATTGATCTGCTCGTGGCGGAAAACTGCCTGACCATCCCCCTTAACATTCCCTTGGGGATAGCGCTTACCGAACTTATTTCGGAAACAGGCATTAATACAATCGCGCACCATCATGATTTTTATTGGGAAAGACAACAGTTTATGGTTAATGCCGCATGGGAGTATCTCAATATGGCTTTTCCGCCGCACTTGCCTTCAATTCATCATGTTGTAATCAACACATCCGCAGACAGCCAGTTAAGCCTTCGAAGCGGTATTTCGTCAAGTATCATCCCTAACGTCATGGATTTTGAAAACCCTCCTCAACCTCCGGCGGATTATACCGCCGATGTCAAAAGTGCGCTTGGATTAAAGAGCCATGAATTATTGGTTTTACAGCCGACGCGCGTTGTAAAACGTAAAGGCATTGAACACGCCATTGAATTCGTACATCGTCTGGGAGCCAGGGCCAAGCTGATCATTTCCCATGCCTCAGGTGATGAAGGCCATAGTTACGAACGACGGGTATGGGAATATTCCCGCATGTTGGATGTAGAGACTGTTTTTGTATCAGATATTATTAATGACAAACGAGGCATAACAAAGGACGGCCGGAAAATATACACGTTGAATGATATCTATCCCTATGCCGACATTGTCACCTACCCCTCCAACTTTGAGGGTTTTGGAAATGCATTCCTGGAGGCAGTCTATTATTCCAAACCAATTTTAGTGAACAATTACTCAATCTATTCAACGGATATTCGGCCAAAAGGATTTTCCGTTATTGAAATTGACGGGTATGTTACGCGTTCCGCCATTCAGCTTGCAAAAAAAATATTACGTGACGAGGCGTTTAAAAACAAGATGGTACGGCGCAATTATGAATTAGCACTAAGACATTTTTCTTATAAAATCTTAAGACACAAACTAAAGGCGCTGATTGCCGATTGCCTGCCTTGCCGTCTTGGATTTATGCCATTCGAAAAAATATAACCCTGCCCAAGACACACCAGGATTGGACAAAAACACATTAGGATCTGCTTTGTGCATCATTGATGCAAACCTTTAAAATAACCTTTAAAAGGAATCTAAAGGCAATATAAACCAGGACAAGCAAAATGGGTTCACTCAAAAAAATCGCCTTACCATGTTCCGTACGATAACAAATTTGCAGGTCGGATTACGGTCCGTCAATTCGGCAAACGTCTGGCCTAAATCATAAATAACGGCGAAAAAAAGATAAAAACCGCCCCCAACGGCTTTTTGGGATCATTTTTACGTAAATAAACGTTTTGATGCATTTTATCCCAATTTTCATCTCCTTGGGCCAAGACCTGTTTTTTGAAATGCGTCCTGCAAGATTGGTTAATTTGCCGTTTCCATAGCTATGACGCTCATACCCCGGCTTTCCAACCGTCCATATTGGAATGACTGCTTAGGCAATTCGGGCTTTACAACATCATGCCGCTCGAATCCGCCATGGCCTAAAAAAAATTAAAGTTTTCATATTCCGTGGCCGATATTAAGCCTAATGTACTTAAAAAAGTTTTGCTAAAAAGGAGTAACAACTTGTTTTTTCAATATAAACCATATTAATTTTTCCAAAATGAGGTTCCACGCGATGTTGAAATCAAAAGATAAGATCGAGTTTCCATGTTGCCTATACAGGTTAGAGTACGAGCTGTCAGTTGACAAATCGAACAATACGGACAATTAATAGGATAAAATAATTGCGGTAAGTTTGTGTACAAAAGGAACTATAAATATGAATAATTTGCCATTTATAAAGGCGTTAAATAAAAAAAGGTTGGTTTCATTTTTAATTGGAATTTTCATTGTGCTCAGTTTTCACAATAATATTGCCATGTGCCGAACCGCCAGACCCGTTTCTATGCCTTTTAGCCCGGGCGAACGTTTAACCTTTATCCTGAAATGGGCGCAAATACCGGCCGGAGAGGCGGTACTGGAAGTTTTGCCCATGAAAACTTTTGAAGGCGCACAAGCCTATCATTTCCGTATGACAGCCGAATCAAACAGTTTTGTGGATGTTTTTTATAAAGTCCGTGACCGTATTGATTCTTATGTTTCCGAGGATATGAGCCGCACTATCCACTACAAGAAAAAACAGCGTGAAGGTGAACATAAAAAAAATGTTCAGGTTAATTTCGACTGGGAAAAGGCCTCGGCGCAATACAGTGATAATGATAAACAAAAAGATCCCATAACAATACCACCCAACACTTTTGATCCGCTATCCGTGTTCTATTATTCCCGAACACAGGAGTTAAAGGAAAACAGCATCATAAAAACCCCGGTCACCGATGGCGTCAAATGGGTTCAAGGTTATGCACGGATCACCAAAAAAGAAACCATTAAAGTGCCTTGCGGTGAATTTGAAGCATACCTGTTAGAGCCGGATTTACAACATGTTGGAGGTGTTTTCAAAAAAAGCAAGAATGCTTCCATTAAGCTGTGGATATCCGCTGATGAACGCCGGTTGCCTGTTAAAATAGCAAGTAAAGTGGCAGTAGGCAGCTTTGTAGGTGAACTCGTTTCCATAGAATAGAGATAATTTTAAGAAATTATGCAAAAATTAATCCTAAAGCGCTTGATCATAGCCTGTTTTATTATTGTTATTTGTTCAACAATCAACGAATCATTCGTTTATGCCAGTGCCGATAATCCCATGGTGGCTTCTGTAAACGGCGCCATTATTGGGCTCAAAGATTTGGATATTGAAATGAAAATACTCCAGGTCGAAATGGATTTACAAAACAGGCCGCTTGATAATAAACAGATCTCGATTCTTGAGGATCAGATCATAGAAACCCTTATCGAGCGGGAATTACTTTATCAAAGGGCCCTGGATAGAAAACTCACCATTCGGCCGCAATGGGTGAAAAAAGCGCTTTTGGAATTCAAAGGCAAGTTAGCCAACGCCTCATTAACACTAAATGACTACCTAGACCAGGTTGATATTACGGAACTTGAATTGCGCAAGCGTCTGAGCAAAGGGCTTATTGTACGCCGTTTACTTCGCCGCGATGTCATGCGCAATATCAAAGTCAGGGAATCCGAAATTCGATTCTATTACAAAGAACATTCCGATTTTTTTAAACGCGAAGAGCAGGTCAGAGCCCGGCACATTCTTGTGTCCCTGCCGGAAAATGCGAATGGACAACAAAAAGAAAATGCTTTCATGCGAATCCGAAGCATTCAGGATAAAATTGAAAAAGGTTCTAATTTTAGCATATTGGCGCTTGAGCGCTCAAATTGCCCCAGCCGTCTCAGGGGCGGTGACCTTGGATTTTTTTCAAAAGACCAGGTTATCAGCCCTGTTAGCAAACAGGCGTTTTTTTTGCAGCCAGGTCAAACAAGTAAAATCGTCATAACCCGTTACGGCTACCACCTGGTTCAAGTCGTAGATCGAAGACCGGCATCCCCAATGGCATATAAAGACACAAGAAAAAAAATTGAACGTACCCTTCGGCGCAACAAAGAAGTGGCTGCCGCAAGAACATATCTATCAAGACTTAAAAAAAATGCATCCATTTCATATCAAGACTATTAGCAGTTCGAATTTAAATTAACATGAACTGCAAAAAATGTGTAACTACTGTTTTTCCTTGACTTATCATAATTCCATTGTTTATTCTGCCTCATGATGGACGTTTGGCGGTACATATCCCCCACTTTTCTGCGCAGTAGTATAACCTCATCCGTCATCCGGAGGTAGGACCGCCTTTGGGCGAACGTTTTTTAAAAGAGGAGGATAAGTTTTGGCAAATGGTACAGTAAAATGGTTTAATAACAAAAAAGGGTATGGCTTCATTAACGAGGACAATGGTCGGGACATCTTCGTTCACTTTTCTTCAATTGAAATGGATGGGTATAAAACCCTAGCCGAGGGTGAAGAGGTGAAATTCGAAATCGAAGAGAGTCAGCGCGGCCCGGAAGCCAAAAACGTCCAAAAAGCTTAAGATCCATTATTTCCTAAAAAGCCATTCCGCCCTCAGCGGGCAGAATGGCTTTTTTGTCGTTTGTCCTTTTTAGAGTCTGTTTGCCTGCTGTAAATCACCCGATTCTGATTGTCTTTTGGTTTTGGAACCGTTAGAAGGTAATTTGTCAACAACCCCGGCCTAAGAGCCGGTTTGGGAATTATTAAATCGGCTGCAAAAGCGCGAGAACGGTCCAAAATGACGCAAATTTTTGACAAATAGACCGGCTATTCATCTCAAATTTAAGACATTTTGGCCTCGCCCTCGCCCTTTTTCGCTAAATTTTATATTCCCCAAACAAGCTCTAAAGGGCGAAGCTTGCAAAAACACAGCTTCTTACGCAGACTAAGGCGCAGGTACCACGGGCAATCGTGAACGGGGCTGCGTTACGGCCAAAACAGGCGCCTTGGGCTGCTTTACAAGCTCCAGGCTTTGCGGCAGGCATTAAGCAGGTAAAGGGGTAGGGATAGGGATAGGCCGGTGTCTGCTTGCGCTAAAGGCGCCGCTAACATTGCCTGGGCGGCCCTGGACCCGTAAAAGTTCAGAATTGAAGGTAACTTCAATTCAGCGGATATTTGGTTTTTTTTGCCCAACTGACTAAAAGTTTTTGCCAGATTTTTCTTTAGGGTTTGGGCAAAGACCGGCGCACCGGCACGGTGCAAAGCATTAGCAACAAGTAGTGTAAGTTGTTGCACCATGTGCCGATGGGGTACAACTATTTACAGTATTTACAGAAGAAGGGAGGCGGTGTTTGCTCTTTGGCATAAGCGCCGGAGTCTTCACACCGAATATTTGATGAAAAATTATCGTAAAGAACTGAGGTTCGATGTGCCCACAAGACGCGCATTTATCAATATAACCCCGGATGTCGAAACATGCCTGGCGCAAAGCGGCATCAAGGAAGGCCTTGTGCTTGTCAATGCCATGCACATTACAGCTTCTGTTTTTATTAACGATGATGAAAGCGGTCTTCACCATGATTATGATATATGGCTTGAAAAGATAGCTCCCCATGAGCCGGTATCCCAGTACCGTCATAATGTGGGCGAGGATAACGCCGATGCTCATATGAAACGGCAAATCATGGGCAGAGAGGTGGTTGTCGCCATTACTGACGGAAAATTGGACTTCGGTACCTGGGAACAAATTTTTTACGGTGAATTTGACGGGCGCAGACAAAAAAGAGTGCTTGTCAAAATAATTGGCGAATAGTACACACACACTACCATGGCCATTTTTAAGGGATGAGCGTTTCGTCCCCGAATGTGGTGATTTGTAAAACGTTATAAGTAAAGATATCTCGCGTGCAGCCTTTAAAGCAACAACTCGACCAACTCCAGCAACGAATCAGCCAGGCCTTGTATACGGATCAGGTTTTTTTACGCAGGCAGTTGAAAAAATTTCGTAAAAACCTTACCGGCGAACACCTTCAAAATGAATTACAGGTTCTTTCAAAACGGCTGGACGACTCTATTGATATTTGCCAGAGGCGGCGCAACGCCTCTTTGCGTCTGGAATTTGATAAAAACCTGCCGATCACGGCAAAAAAAGATGAAATACTTGAGACAATCGGGCGGAGCCAGGTTGTGATCATTGCCGGTGAGACCGGATCGGGCAAGACAACCCAACTGCCTAAGCTATGTCTGGCGGCGCAACGAGGCATCAAAGGAGCCATTGCGGTAACCCAGCCTCGGCGGATTGCCGCTACATCAATCAGTCAACGCATTGCTGACGAAATAGGCGAAGTCCTCGGACATACGGTAGGATTCAAAATTAGATTTAGAGACAGTTTAAGCCTGGCTACACGCGTTAAAATCGTTACCGATGGCATCCTGCTCTCCGAAGCCCAGACAGACAGGCTTTTTTTTCAATACGATACGATCATTGTAGATGAAGCTCACGAACGCAGCCTGAATATCGATTTTATCCTTGGACTGCTAAAAAAAGTTTTAAAAAAACGAAAAGAACTTAAGCTGATTATCACTTCGGCGACCATCGATACTGAAAAATTTTCCAGGGCATTTGAAGATGCGCCGGTTATTCAAGTTTCCGGCCGTATGTTTCCGGTTCAAACACGCTATTTCGCATCATTTGATCAAGATCGGGAAGACAGATCACCGGTGGATGACGCCGTGGCCGCCGTGGAGCAACTATACAAAGAAAAAAGGCGCGGTGATATCTTAATCTTCATGCCCACGGAACAAGACATCCGGGACACGTGTGATTTACTTGAGGCTCGCGGTTATCGTAATACCGTAACCATTGCCCTGTTCGCCAGACTGGCTGCATCGGAACAGCGAAAAGTGTTTGCACCATCCGCACGGCGCAAAATAATAGTTGCAACCAATGTAGCTGAAACGTCAATCACCATCCCGGGGATTCAATTTGTAATTGATACCGGACTGGCCAGGATTTCAAAGTATACGCCCCGTTCCAGAACAACCACGCTGCCGGTTTTGCCCATATCTCAAAGCAATGCCGACCAACGCCAGGGCCGTTGCGGGCGGGTTGCAAACGGTATGTGTATCCGTCTTTTCAGTGAACAGGACTACCTTCAACGCCCCCGCTTTGCCAAACCTGAGATACTGCGCTCCAACTTGGCTGAGGTTATTTTAAGAATGCTGGCCCTGAAAATCGGAGATGTAGATACTTTCCCCTTTATTGATTCGCCGGCCCCGAAGAGCATTCAAGACGGTTACCAGCTATTGTTGGAACTGGGAGCAATTACCGCGGCAAAATATGAAAAGCGCGCGTCGGGTAAATACAGATTGACTTCCAAAGGCAAATTAATGGCGAGGTTGCCATTGGACCCGAGGTTATCGTGTATTCTTTTGGAAGCGCATCATCGGGGCTGCCTGGACAGCATCGCTATTATCGCTTCGGCGCTAAGTATTCAAGACCCGCGTGAAAGACCCATGGACAAACAGGTTGAAGCAGATAAAGCCCAGGAACGCTTTTCAGACCCATTGTCCGATTTTGTCGGTTTTTTGCGAATCTGGCATGCCTACCAGCAAGAGGTAAAAAACAGAAAAAGCTGGGCGAACGTCAAACGTTTTTGTCATAAACATTTTCTTTCTTTTAACCGGATGCGTGAATGGCAGGATGTACACCGCCAGATACTTAGCATTGTTTCAGAGCACGGGCTTGGCCCCCGGTCCAAGTCTGAACCTTTCCAAGAGGTTTCCGATATAAAACAAAGCTGGTATATAGATTTGCACAAATCGATTTTAAGCGGTTTTTTATCCAACATTGGTATGAAAAAGGAAAAACAGCTTTTCCAGGCTCCCCATAATCGCCAAGTGATGGTGTTTCCGGGATCGGGTGTATTTAAAAATCCTGGCAATTGGATTGTGGCGGCGCAAATGGTAGAAACCTCGCGATTGTTCGCACGCTGTGTTGCGGTGATCGAGGCGGCATGGCTGGAACAGATCGGCAAAGCCCAGTGCAAATACAGCTATAGCGATCCGCGTTGGGAAAAACTGCGTGAGCAGGTTGTGGCAACCGAACAAGTCAGCCTCTACGGGCTGATCATTGATCGCCGGCCACGCGCTTACGGTCCAATCAACCCGGATCAAGCCTCAGAAATATTTTATAGAGAAGCACTGATAAATGGAGATGTCCGTAAACAGTTACCCTTTATGAAGCATAATATGGGCCTTGTTTCGGATATTCAGGATACGGAAGCAAAGCTGCGGCGCAGAGATCTTCTTTTGGATGAGTATCAACTGATGATGATCTACCGGAAACGCCTGGGGCCGGTTTATGACATGCGCAGCTTACACAAAAAGATAAAGTCCGAAGGCGGTGACTCTTTTTTATTTTTGACTTCACAAGACCTGATGAATTATACGCCTGACGGTAAAGTACTCAACTGCTGTCCTGATCATATTGAAATTGGCGATCAGCACGTTGATTGCAGCTACCACTATACGCCGGGAAAGGAAAAAGACGGAATCAGCGTATGTGTACCGGCAGCGTCATCCGCCTCAATTCCGGCGGACGGTTTCCAGTGGATGGTTCCCGGTTTTTTAAAAGAAAAAATTTTGGCTTTGATGAAAGGCTTGCCCAAAGAGCTGCGTAAAAAACTTGTACCTCTTGCCGATACGGCTTCCATTATTGCCGGACAAATGCCTTTGCAACGCAATATCAGCCTGGCTACTGCCCTGAGCCGTTTTATTCATGCCCGTTTTAATGTGGATATTCCCGCTTCAAGCTGGGATGAAACTCAGCTTCCCGATCATCTTCGCATGCTCATTGCCGTTACGGATGATAAGGGCCGCGTCATTAAAAGCAGCCGCGATTCGGCGATTCTCAGCAGTACGCAAACCAATGGCGTTTTGGCCAAAGACGTTAACTCAGCCATTAAAAAATTTGAAAAAAAGCAAATTAAAACTTGGGATTTTGGAGATCTGCAAGACATAATTACCATAAAGGGTGCGTCCGGTAAAAAATGGCAGGCATACCCTGGTCTGGAAATCCGCGGTGACCAAGTGGTTTTGACAGCATTTGTTGATCCGTCCAAGGCGAAACAGGCTCATTGCAAAGGTGTGCGCCGGCTTTTGGAAAATCAGCTAAACACCGATTTGAAATATCTTCGAAAGAACCTCAAACTTCCGGCAATTTATGACAAAGTTTCATACTTTTTCGGAGGCCGTAAGAAGGTAGAAGATCAATTGGCCCAGCGGATCATAAATGACTTGCTGTCAGAAAATGTCCGCAGCAAACACGAATACGATAATCTGTCGGCCCGATTGAAACGCGGTGGAATCGTGGGGCAGGGGCAACAGATGCGCCAGCGTGTGTGTGAGGTTTTAGATGCCGCACAGGGATTTTGCTCAGTTTTTTCCGGCCTTGAGCGCACTTATACAAAAAACAAGATCATTCAAGGCTTTCTGAACGAATTGCGCAAAGCCATGGATCAACTGATTCCCGGTAATTTTATCATGCTCTACAGCCAAGAACGCCTTGGCCATGTGGTGCGCTATCTCAAAGCGTTAACCATAAGGGCCCAGCGTGGTGCGCTGGACTTTGAAAAAGACCGCTCCAAAGCCCGCCAGGTGGAACCTTTCGAGCATCAGCTTGCACAAATGATTCAATCGCTTACCCTGCAAAGCAGTGATGAAAAACGAAAGGCGGTTGAAGATTTTTACTGGATACTTCAAGAGTATAAAGTATCCATTTTCGCTCAGGAAATAAAAACCGCCTTTGCCGTTTCCGGAAAAAAACTCAGGCAACAGATCAAGCAAATACAAAGGATGGTTTAACCCGTTGGCCGCCGGGCATTTTTTCTCAGCATTTGAATACCGTACAGGCCCGCGAACAAGCCCAGCCCGATCAGATATGCCCAGTATTTGTGTTCAGCAAATCCAAGCCATTGGCTGACATAGCCAGGTTGCATCAGGATAAAGGTGACACAAAGAAAAAGAGGAATTTCATAGATGCGGTTGCGGGTGATAAACCAGCCCTGGGTTGCCGAAGCAAAGGCGAAATTTCCGATGCACGCCATGGCAAAAATCAACAGCCCTAAAGGCCAGCTATTGATTCCTTCTAAAATCAGATCGGCATTAAAAATAAACATAAACGGTAAAATGGCCGTACGGATATCATACATAAAACCTTGTATTCCCGTGGCAATGGGCGCAGATTTTGCGATAGCGGCTGCGGCATAGGCGGCCAGGCCCACAGGGGGCGTATCATCAGCCAAGATTCCAAAATAAAAGCAAAATAGATGAGCCGCCATTAGAGGGACAATAAAATCATTGGCCGCGCCCACGCTCACAAGTGCTTTAGCCGTCAATGAAGCCATCACGATATAGGTGGCCGTGGTGGGCAATCCCATACCGATAATCAGACTCGCTACTGCCGTGATGATCAACATTAAAAAAATTTTTCCACCGGAGATAATCGCCACAATCTCGGTGATACGGCTTCCCAATCCCATTGCTACTACGCCAACGATAATTCCCGCCGCAGCAGTGGCCAGCGCCACTGAAACCATGTTACGGCCGCCCCCGGCCAGCGCTCCAAAAATGTCTTCAATCCCCTGTTTAAAGGCAGACGCAAGAGGTTTCTTCTGAAAATATGCCTGAACCGGCCGTTGGATAAACATCACCAGGGCCATAACCCCTACGGCGTTAAAAGCCGCCATTTCGGGTGAATGACGAACCACAATCAACTCATAAAGAAGCATCGCCAAAGGCAGTAAAAAATGCGCTCCGGAAACAAGAGTTTTTAAAAAAGGCGGAAGCTCGCTGCGGGCAATGCCCTTTAACCCAAGTTTCGAGGCTTCGATGTGAGTGATGTAAAATAAGGCTGCATAAGATGCAAACGCTGGTATAGCGGCTGCTTTTATTACTTCAACATAGGGTACATTGACATATTCTGCGATGATAAAAGCGGCGGCGCCCATGATAGGCGGCGCCAGCTGACCGTCCGTGCTGGCTGCGACTTCAATGGCTGCCGCTTTTTTTGCGGGATAGCCGACTTTTTTCATAAGCGGAATGGTAAACGTTCCGGTGGTGACAATATTGGCAATACTGGAACCGGAGACAAGCCCGGTCAGCCCGCTTCCCAAAATAGCGGCCTTGGCCGGTCCGCCTTTGAAAGCGCCGAGCATGCTTAACGCCAGCCTGATAAAATATTGCCCGGCGCCTGCTTTATCCAGCATGGCGCCGAACAATACGAACAAATAGACAATGGTGGCCGATACATCCAGTGGAATGCCGTAAATTCCTTCGGTTGACATGGTCATCTGACCGATGAAGCGATTGATGGATACTCCCTTGAAAGCAAAAACGGCGGGCATGTGCGGCCCCATAAACGCATAAAGAATAAATAAGATCGCAATAACGGATAACGCCGGGCCTATTACCCGGCGCGAGGCTTCCAACAACAATACGATAAGGATAATCCCGATAACGATATCGCGTGTTTCGGGAAATCCGTAGCGCTCGATCATCCCCTCATAATCAAGAACAATATACAGCGCGGATAATGCGGCAATAACACCGATAATTGAGTCCAGAATGGTGATGCGTTTGTGGATAGAAAAATAAGAAAAAATGCCCAGCCGTTCTTTTTTTAATAACGGGAAATTCAAAAAAACGATAAGCAACGCAAATGCCAGATGTATGGCTCTGATGAAAGTCGAATCCAGGATCAGCCAACTGGCGATCGAAAGTTGAAAGAGACTCCAGGCAATGGCAACGGCAGGCACAATAAACTTTTGCCAGCCTTTGATCCGCCGCCCGAATCCCTCTTCCTCTTGGGCAAGTTTTTTAGCTTTTTCGAACCCTTTATCGTTGCGGGCGGGATTTTGCTTGTCGATCATGAATCCTCTCTTTTGCAATCAGGCGATTGGCGGGAAAATATAACACTTAAACAGATACCTTATTGCGTAGGATTTTTTTTCGTCTTCAAGGTGTGCCAAAGTCTGCATACCTGAGGTATTCGCAGCTTTGGCACAGCTTAATCAGACGCAAAAAAAAGATAAACAAAACGGTATGGCCGTTGACAAAAATCGCCTTAGCCTTATTTGATCAATCCGACCTCTTTGTAATATTTTATCGCTCCCGGATGAATAGGAGCTGTCATCCCCTCGAGCATGCCCTGCCTGGTAACTGTTTCGTATGCCGGATGCAAATTTTTAAACTGTTCAAAATTTTCAAACACTTCTTTTGTAATGGCATAGACAATATCATCGGGCACTTTTGCCGAGGTCATAAATGTGGCCTTTACCCCAAAGGATTTCACATCCTGGTCATTGGCTGCTCCGCTATAGTGTTTTACAGGAATTACGGATTCTGCATAATAAGGATATTTTTTCAATATTTTATCAACCCCCGTAATCGGTACGATCTTGACCTTGCGTGCTCCTGCGGTAGCCTCTTTTATGGCCCCATTGGGATGGCCCACTGTGTAGAAAAACGCATCGATACGGCCGTCTTGCAACAAGCCGGGAGCCTCGGCCGCCTTGACGTTTTCAGCTTTTAAATCTTTTTTGTAATTTAATCCCGCAGACTCAAGAGCGTCTATAGAGTTCTGGCGCTGCCCGGATCCGGGGTTGCCGATATTAACCCGTTTGCCTTTTAGATCTTCGATTGTTTTAATATTGGAATCCACAGCCGCAATCAGGGTAATCGATTCGGGATGAATGCTGAAAACGGCCCTTAAATCCTTTTGCGGACCCCGCTTTTTCCATTCCGACATTCCTTTGATAGCCTGATATTGACGATCGGATTGAACCACTGCGAATTCCAGATCTCCGGCCATTATCGCATTGACATTAAATACTGAGCCTCCAGTGGATTCAACCGTGCAGCGAATGTTATATTCCTTTTTTTTCTTATTGACCAGTTTAGCGATGTTTCCCCCGGTTGGATAATAGACCCCGGTGATGCCGCCAGTGCCTATAGTAACGAACTTGACGGAGCCAGCCTTTGCCTCGTAAATAATATAATCAGCTCCCAGTGCTGCACAGATCATGGCAATGATGATACTTACCGCAAGTAATGTCTTTTTCATAAACCGCTCCTCCTATTTTCAGCAATTGATTGGATTATCAGAAACGCCAAGGCGATACCATAGGCGTACACTAAAAATTGATTTGTTTTTTAGTTTAGACAATTGGCAGATACAACCGCCGAATTGACATAATGACTGCAGGCATTCTATAAATGCGAAAAACTGTTTAAACGCTTGTACTCAATTTTGATTCTCTAAATATACGGGAGCAGACAACAATCACCAGTTTGTATAAAATAGTGCTAAATATTAAAAAATGTCAACCATACTCCAAAAATCCCCGGATAGCGGCCCTGTAAACAGCGATTTATTCGTCTCTGTTGTCATTGCCACCTTCAACCGTTGCACGATGTTGAAAAAGGCTGTGGAATCTGTTTTTGCCCAGACCTATCCTCATTACGAACTGATTGTCGTGGATGACGGCTCTACCGATGATACTAAAGAACTATTGGCAGGCTATGGCCCCCGGCTACGGGCCATCTGCCAACCCAATCGCGGTGTCAGCGCAGCCCGAAATGCCGGAATAAGGGCAGCTTCCGGCGAACTGGTGGCCTTGTTGGATTCGGACGATTACTGGTTACCTGAAAAACTGGAAATGCAAACGTCTTTTTTCAAAAGCAATCCATCAGCGATGATTTGTCAATCCGAAGAAATCTGGATAAGAATGGGAGTGCGCGTCAATCCGGGTAAACGTCACCGGAAATATTCAGGGTATATATTCGAAAAAACATTGCCCCTGTGCCTGGTAAGCCCTTCAGCGGTCATGATGCGCAAGAAGTTGCTCCAGGAGGTGGGCTTGTTTGATGAACAATTGCCTGCATGTGAAGATTATGACTTGTGGTTGCGTATCAGCTGGAAATACCCTGTTTATTTGCTGACCACGCCGTTAATCGTTAAACATGGCGGTCATGAAGATCAATTGTCCAAAATGCCTCAACTGGATAAATACCGCATTGCCGCACTGAGTAAACTAATTGATGCGGGCTGCTTGTCAGACCGGCAAAAAGAAGCGGCTGTTTCCATGTTGAAAAAAAAATGCCGTATTTATGCAAATGGCTGCCTTAAGCGATCCAGAAACCAAGAAGCGCAACACTACATTCGCCTGGCGCAAAAGCACACGCAGATTTAGGAGCCCTATTTGCCAAACAAGCTCTAATGCCCGTCCATTAATGGCCAATTTGCCCGATATCTTCATTTCATGCTGAAATATCAATGCCGTAAACTACTGTTTTGCACCCGGGGCAGGCTCCTTCTTTGATTCGATTTTTTTGCACAACATATCCCCAGCGTTCTATTAAAAGCGATCCGCAGTGATGGCACGAGGTGCTTTCGCCATCATGGCCCGGCACATTTCCCAGATAAACATAGCGCAGCCCTTCTTCCAATCCGATGTCCCGTGCTGTTTTCAACGTCTGCACAGGTGTGCAATCCCGGTCTGTCAATTGGTAGGTAGGGTGAAAACGGCTGATATGCCAGGGGGTTTCAGGACCCAGATCGTTAGCGATAAATCCGGCAATGGCGTGAAGCTCTTCAGGATCATCATTTAATCCCGGTACGATCAGGGTGGTTACTTCTACAAGGATATTCATCGCTTTCATCTGCTTGAGAGTTTCCTTGACCGGCGCAAGCCGGGCGCCGCACATCTGCTTGTAGTATTTATCGGAAAAAGACTTCAGATCCACATTGGCTGCATCCAGATAAGGCGAGATCATTTCCAGGGCTTTGGAACTCATATAGCCATTGGTTACAAACGCATTTTTGAGACCGTAACTATGGGCAAGTTTCGCCGTATCATGGGCAAATTCAAAATAGATGGTCGGTTCAGTATACGTATAAGAAATGCTCTGGCAATTCTGGTTCAGGGCATCTTTGACAACTCCCTCACAATTGAATGTGGTACCGATAATCAAGCCTTGCTGATCGTTTGGCATTTGAGCAATATCCGCATTCTGGCAAAACTTGCATCTGAAATTACATCCGGCTGTCGCAATTGAATACGAACGGCTGCCCGGCATAAAGTGAAACAGTGGTTTTTTTTCGATTGGATCCGCATTGCTGGCGATCAAACGGCCATAGACAAGCGAGTAAAGCTTACCGCGCCGATTTTCGCGGACACCGCACAGTCCGCGTTTGCCATTATTGACAAGGCATTGATGGCTGCATAAAAAACAACGGACCTTGCTTTTTTCCAAGGTTTCATAAAGATAAGCTTCCATTTGCTTATTTTCCTTTAGGCCCGATAGATACCAGGTAATCCCTGGTTTTTATACTATTAAAGGTAAAATCACCGTTTTCAAAGATTGTCCTTACCGGCGCCGAACCGGTTACAATACTTTGGCGTTCAGCATCCGGATAACGAATTGCAAGAGGCCGCGTGCGTAATCTGGGTATCAGGGTCATTACCATACCGCCAAAAGTTCCAAAGGGACATCGCTGTACAAAAGGCGAGCGTTCAAAGGATCGAATCATTTTCGCTGATGGATTAGGCAATTGGCATACCGTTCGCCAGGCAATCGGTAAATGTCCGGCTGTAAGCCGACACAGGCGTTTGAGTTCCCATACACTGAAAAAGCGGGCTTTATCATAAATCGTAGAACTAAACAGGCCCTGCAACCTGAGTTGCAAGCCTTTTAATGCAAATCGGTTAATAAATCCAATAAAGACTTTATCTTTGGCCACCCGGCAAGCCTCGTTAAGAGCATTTATCGGATTGTCGACAAATTCCAGGCTGATGAAAAAAAAAGTGTGATTGAAAGAATTATCATCAAACGGCAACTCCTCTGCAAACCCGCGATACAGATCCACTGTGTCGCCAAGGGTTGCATGTGAGATATCGAGCATATATGGAGAAGGATCAATACCGGTTACATTGAGCCCTAAATCAAGTAACGGCAACGTGCTCGCACCTGTCCCGCAGCCGATATTAAGAATCGACTCGCCTCTGGACGGCTTGAGAAGACCAAGCATCAGATCATTTTCCAGCTCGGCCGTCCATCGGTTTCGCTTCTGCAAAACCCAATGAGCGTAAGCTTGAGCTTCTTTAAAATCGAATACATACCCCATAGTTGTTGACCTTAAAGACCGGCAAATGAATATTTTTGAAAAATACCATGAAATAAACAGAGCAAATATCTCATAACCTATTGAGGTTATACTATGGAACACCCTGGAAGGCCTTGTCAAATATTTGATGATCAAATACTAAAAATTTCTAAATCTTAAAAATTTTTGCATTGGCTTTGCCCGGCAATCAACTGCCGTGAGCAGATACTTTGCAGGGCAACCGCATTTGGCCTAAATAGTAGCTGGTTTATTTTTTTTTGGCTTATGTAATATCAGCATGCTACAAGCCATCAAGTTGATGTCAAAGGGCGTTTGAGCCCTGATTTGTTCCAAATGCGGTTTTTCTGAAGTCGCTTTGCGTGCTTACTTGACACTGGGTTACACGGCCGCCTATAATTCAAACGTAAATTAACTTTGAGATATTCATTTTTCATATTATATCAATATGTTAATCGCTATCGCAGATGAAAGGGGCATGGGATGGATCTGACCACATTGGAAGCGATCTCACCGGTTGACGGCCGATACAGAAAGGCCGTTTCAAATTTAGCGGATTATTTTTCCGAAGGGGCTTTAATCAAATACAGGGTTCGCGTCGAAATTGAATATTTTATTGCGCTATGCAAGATTCCCTTACCCCAACTCAAGAGCGTCACGCTTAAAAAAGCTGAATCTTTAAGATCTATTTATGAAAATTTCAGCATATCCGATGCATTGAAGGTCAAACAAATCGAAGAGAGCACCAACCACGATATCAAGGCTGTTGAATACTATCTCAGGCACGCCTTTGAAAACGCCGGTCTTGGTGATTACAAAGAATTTATCCATTTCGGCCTGACTTCCCAGGACATTAATAACACTGCGCTTCCACTGACTTTAAAAGAAGCCTGGATAAATGAATTTGAGCCATGCTTGCAAACGCTCGCAGAAAACCTGGCGGCCAAGGCCCAGCTTTGGAAAAAAGTAGCCATGCTGGCGCGTACTCATGGCCAGCCTGCTTCGCCAACGCGCCTGGGAAAAGAGCTGTATGTTTTTGTCAACCGGCTATCGGTACAATACGCTTTGTTAAAAACGATTCCCTATTCAGCAAAGTTCGGCGGGGCAACGGGCAATCTGAATGCTCATGTCGTGGCTTACCCGGAAGTGGACTGGATCGAATTTGCCGAGCAACTGGTTAATGAAATTCTGGGGCTTGAACGCTCACGTGTTACCACACAAATAGAAAACTATGACAATCTGGCCGCTTTTTGCGATGGCATGAAGCGAATCAATACAATACTGATCGATCTATGCCGTGATCTGTGGGCTTATATTTCCATGGATTACTTTAAACAAAAAATAAAAAAAGGTGAAGTAGGATCTTCAACCATGCCCCACAAAGTCAACCCCATTGATTTTGAAAACGCAGAGGGGAATCTGGGTGTTGCAAATGCGCTTTTTGAACACTTGGCTGCTAAGCTGCCTATTTCACGATTGCAAAGGGACCTGACGGATTCAACGGTTACCCGTAATCTTGGCGTCCCCATTGCCCACACGCTGATCGCCTTTAAGTCCATTTTAAGAGGACTGGATAAACTTGTGCTCAATGAACAGGCCATTGGCAATGACTTAGAAAACAATTGGGCCGTTGTAGCCGAAGCCATACAGACCATTTTGCGCAAGGAGGGCTACCCCGAACCCTATGAAGCCCTGAAGTCGCTGACACGAACACATGGCAGCATCAATGCTCATGTCATTGAAAAGTTCATTCGGACTCTTGATGTATCCGATGAGGTAAAATCTCAACTTTTAAAAATCAGACCCGGAAATTATACCGGCATTGCAGACTTTTAAAGGATAAAAATCGCCTTAGGCGATTTCTGTTAAAGAATATACCATCTCGTATGTCTTTTTTCCCGTCTTCTGCGTTATGCCAAAGCCCGAATACGTTAAGTATGCAAACTTTGTCACGCCTTGAATACGAAAAAAAATCCTGCTCAATCTGATATATTCTTTTCCGCCAATCGCCTTAATAGTCTGTTTTGAAAATAGAAAATTTGACCAAGACGCGCCAGAGACAGGCCAGGATATCGTAAATTTGAGATCGATAGCCGATTTGTCAAAAATTTGCGCCACGCTGGCCTGTTACCACACGTTTACAGCCGATATAAATTGCCAAACTGCCTCTAACGCTCAAGTTTCCAGCAATACAGCCGATTTACCTTACCAACAGCGCCTTTTTCACCGATTTTGAGTGTTTGCCAATTCTAATAAATAAGGAACAAGTGATTTGAAATATTTTGTTGCATTTGTGCTCATTCATATTTTGGTTTGCACAAATCTGCGAGCTGATACGATCGTACTAAAGACCGGAGAACGATTTACATCGGACAAGATATGGGAAGAAAATGGTAAAATCCGCTTCAATATGAACGGATTAATCATCAAAATCGATAAAAGTGAAGTCGATGCCATCATCGTCAAAGATGCTCAACCCTTGCAAAGGCCATCATCGAATAATCGTTCTGCGCCGATAGATCGCCAGATCATGCGTAAATCTGAAAAAAAAACCGTTCTTGCCCCTGAATCCGGGCAGTCCCCGGAAACGGTAACCCATGAAAAAAAATCGTCTGAAGATAAGAGCGAATCATTTCTCAAGTTCTTTGCCCCACGCAAGGAAGCAGAACCCGAAAACATTTCAGCCCCTGTTAAATCCATAGCAGGAACCGGTTTGAAGGATTTAACCTGGCAAATGCCTCCAGAACAGATTCCGGGACTTGTTTTTATTAAAAAAGACTCCGATTACCAAGGCATTGATCAATACCATCGCCCTGATGATCCGCTGAGCCTGGGCCGCGCCAGATTGGACGGCATTGTCTATGGCTTCTGGCGTAACAAACTTTTTTCCATCATGTTCTGGACAGAAGGGCCCTATGCCTACCGGCTTCTGAAAAAATCGGTTTTTGATCACTACGGGCAAGGCGTCCAAGCAAACAGCGGCGAAGAACGTTATATATGGCGGAGCCAGGATACGGATCGAATGTTGCAATTTGACTCAAAACTCAATACCGGTTTTTTTTGGATGCGCTCACGGATTTTGGACGACCAGATCAACCAGCGATAAAAAGTTCAATTCACGGGCGACAAAACCGTTGTGACGTTTACCGGCCGTTTTATCTGTCCATGAGTCAGCATAATCTTTTCGGTTTGCTTCCAGGCATCCCGGTCTATCATGCCGACCTTTTTGCCCGCCCCCGGCACAATCAGGCTGCGTGTGGCTTTCAATTGGGCTTTTAAGACATCATCAGAAGCATCACGGTCATATTTTTTTATAATTGATAGCGCCTTTTGAGCATTAGCGGGATCAAGACTATCGCCCCAGCCATTTAACAGGGCTTGAATAAAGCGTTTGACGGTATCCGGATGTTTCGTTGCCATACGGCGCGAAGTAACCACCGAATTGGCTACAAACCGGACGCCAAACCGGTCAGGCCTGAAAAATGATACTTGTTCACCAGCACTTTTTAACCGTTTTGCGATTTCAACTCCCTGGGTGTTGATGTATACCGGCCATAATTCAACGTCTCCCTTATAAAAAGGGGTATAATCGAGCCGGACACTGAAAAATCGGACTTGATTGTGTTTTATACCGGCCTGAGACAGAAGTGTTTGCATAATAATTTCGTCGTTTTTTCCATAGGTAATACCTATGGCCTTGCCGCGCAGGGCATCTAAAGATGTCAGCTTCATGCCACTGGAACGATAAATCCATTGCAAAGGATTGACCTGAAATAGCTGCGCCACAACCACAAGCGGCGCGCCTTTATCCAATGCCCGGATAACCTGGTCGGCCGAAGCGGCCCCAAAATCGGCATAGCCAAGCTCGAGTTCCCGGATAGCATCCCTTTCCGGTCCGCCGGGTTTAATATTTACGGTCATACCTTTGGCCTTGAAATACCCCAGATCCCTGGCGTAAAGATCTCCAACTGTGGACATGTTTATCAGCCATTTAAGCCGGTAAGTGATTTTATCTTCCGCCTGGGCGCTTACGGCAATAATGCACACAAAGATTGTAAAAACTGCTTTAAGTATCCAATTGGAGCTTATGGTCTTGAAAGCTTGCAAGAGCCTTATTCGAAAATGAGCAAAACCGGTCATAACGATCTCCCTTCGCCTAAGGCGATTGGCGGAAAAGAATATACCAGATTGGGCAGGATTTTTTTTCGTCTTCAAGGCATGCCAAAGCTTGCATACTTAACGTATTCGACCTTTGGCATAACACAGAAGACGGGAAAAAAGACATGCAAGATGGTATATTCTTTAACACAAATCGCCTAAGCTTATTGTGAAC
Organism: Desulfobacteraceae bacterium; assembly: GCA_024230435.1. GTDB lineage: Bacteria > Desulfobacterota > Desulfobacteria > Desulfobacterales > Desulfosarcinaceae > UBA2230. The sequence goes on along the minus strand of JAAERL010000163.1, from coordinate 14,089 downwards.
GCCCCCAAATCGCCTTAATCACATATCCGATTCGCTCAAGCAAACCCTGGTAAAGCGAAACCGTTATACCAATGATAAAAAGGGCAACCAAAATTTTTCCCAAATCACTTTGATAAAGAGCTATCCTTATGCTGTAACCGATTCCGGCATTGGCGGCAATAAACTCCGCCACAATTGTACCGGCCATGGCAAGAGTCGCACTGCCGGAAATTACGGTTGTCAGTTTATGCAAGTTCTCAAAAGCTCTTATTTTAACTTCCAGTTGCCATCGCATGCGCTGGGTTTGGCGATAAAAATGCTCAATATCGATGACCGGTTCGGACATGATACCAAGTATGGAAAGCAGCAAGGGAAAATAGCAAATCATTGCAGCAATCAGCAGACGGGTAAAAAAGCCGTCCCCTAACAATATGAACAAAATCGGCGCAATGGCGACTATTGGATAGGCCTGTACGTTATATGCCGCGACCTTGATTAATGATCCGAACCAAGTGGCCTGACGGCCGCAAATACCAACGATAAATGCAAAAAAAAGAGACACAAATTGACCAACGACTGCTACTGCGAGCGTATTGGAAACATCGCGGGCATAACGCAATGCCACTTGACCGGCGATTTGCCATGTTGCGCCAGGGCCCGGAATGACATAATCGGATAGTCCAAGGCTGTATTTCACCAAAAATAAAAACGCTATGCCGGAAAAATAAATCAGGCCAAATTGATACATGCGTCTAAGAAGCATTCATGATCTCCAGCATGGTTTTCTCAAAGGCTTGCCGATCCAAAGTCTGACCATTTTTAAAGTCCCGTCCTCTTATGCAACAGGTTTGGGGGTGATGGCCCGGTGTGCGCAGTACCCAGATCCGGCTGCAAAACTTTGCCACCTCTGCTACGTTATGACTGATATAAACAAAAAAGAGTTGGGGGAACATATCCTTGATGGTCAGCAAAATATGTTCCCGGGTTTTTTCATCAACATTGGCCAGGCATTCATCCATAATCAGCATGTCAAAATCCTGCACCAGATAGCGTGCCAGATTAATACGGTTTTGCTGGCCAAGAGAAAGCTGGCCAAAACGCTGGTTCAATACCGGCAATAAACCAAAATGTTTTACGAGGGCTTGCTTACGGGCAATATTATGCTCTGGTGTGATACGCTCCAGATGACGGTCAATACTTGACCAATCCGGCAAGCGCTCCATGTTATAAGCATACAGCAATGCATTGATATCCGGGGTCCGGATAAGGCCTTTTGAAGGCGTGAGTTCTTTGCAAATCAAACGAGCCAGTGAAGTCTTTCCAACCCCGGAGGGACCGAAAATAGCATGTAATCCCGGATTGACAATGTCCAGCGAAAGATCCTTAAAAATAAGACTGTCAGTTCCGGGATAATAAAAGTTAATATGCTTACAGCTCAACGCCATGTCTTTTCCTTTGGTTAAATTTGCATATTTTAAGTCCGATGAGCAGGATTGTAAACTCTGATTTTTAAGTTTGGATTTTGGGACTTTTTCTTTTCATTCGTTTATGTTAGCATTCTAAATTATGTGACAAATTTTATCCTCAACAATCCTTATTTCTATATTTTCAAGTCCGTTTGAACAATAACACTAAACAGAGAGGTAAAATGGATTTTAAAAAGCATTTAGAAACCGCATGGAATTTAACGCTTAAAAACATAGTACCTTTAGTTTTAATGACCATTGTAATGCTGGCAGTTGGAATTTTAACCCTTGGCATATTGTTGCCGGTTATGATGGCCGGTTTTATGCAGGCTGTCATCTCAATGATACAAAATCAACGCCAACCTCAGGTCCAGGACTTGTTTTCACAAATGCAACTGTTTTTGCCGCTGCTCGTATTTTACATTGTTGCAGGAATCGCTATAATGATAGGCATTATTATGTTAGTTCTGCCGGGACTTATTATCTCGTTGGGCATCAGTTTCGCTTGCTTGTTTATGCTTCCGCTGATGACCGATAAAGATATGGCAATTGTGGATGCCATAAAGCAAAGCTGGCAGATGGCCGTAAATGACAATGTGCCGGAACATCTTGTCACAACCATTTTATTTCTATCCCTGATGGCAATTGGAAAATTGGTTTTTTTGGCCGGCATATTGTTTACACTGCCATTTGCCATCGTTTTTTTAATGTCCGTCTATCTTGAAAAGTGCCAGGCAAACACAGCTGCCGCTACCCAAACACAACCGCCCCCTCCCAGTGACAAATAAGCTAGCTACCTTAAGGACCGACAAAAAATTGGCAAAAACTGCCAATAGTTCATGACGCAAACTCATCTTCTATGGTGGTGCTTGAGTAAAATTGCACAAATCGCCCGGAGTCATATGAATCAGATAAAAATAATTCGAATTTTTCCGGAATTTATTGTCTGTGCCCATTGACGCAGCATACAAAAACGAATTCAAGGACAGCATAAGTGGCATATTCGCATCTTCCATGACCCTAAAATCTTTTTGACTGATAATGATTGATAAAACAACCAAATAAACCGTTTATTTTTTTAAAAAAATGATGGGTTATTGCTGTTCGTCAATTTTAGCTAAAATGGCATGCAATTTTTCTTTTGTCAGCATTCCCTTTTCGACCATAAGTTCGCCGATTCCGGCGTCCCTTAACCTATTGTTGCGAAGCGTCTCCTCAGGTGCGTGTTGATACAGACTGTAAAAGGATGTCCGAAGGGTCAGTTGCGTTTTTATCAAAGTTTCGAATTCGGTCAATGAGAGAAAGATAAAATGATGGCTCAGCAAATAATAAAATGCGCCACCAGCCAATGCAATAAGAACATATTGTTTTAAACGTTTGTACATAACATTGTCTCCTTATCGAATATTGTGAAAATTCGATAGCGCCTTTCATGCGAGAAAATAATTAATGAGTAAGATAGCAATTATCAGGCCTAAAACCTTAAAATTCAATTTAAAAATAACTGATCACAAAAATTTGCAGCATAAAATCCGAATTGATAGATGGGTCGGCTGTTTTTTTGTATTATCCGCATCTACCTGTTTTTATTTATCTTCGGCCACTATACGGTGGGCACGCCATTATGTGGATACCGCCCCGGCTTACTTTGTGTTTATGCGATTTTTATTGGGTTTTATCATCGTCTGCACATCATTGATTGTAAAACGGCGCAGCTTAAACGCCAACAATTACGTCCTGCTCATTGGAAGAGCCGTGGCCAATACAATCGCCGTATATTGCTTTTACAAGGCCGTTCGTATAACCACAGTCGCCGAAGCTAACATTTTGAATATGACCTATCCGGTATTCGTAGCTATTTTTGCATGGTTTTTCCTTAAAAAACAACGCAATAAATTAGACAACCTATGTGTGCTTATCGCTTTTGCCGGTATTTACCTTATTCTGGGAAAGGGTCAATTGGCAATCGGGTTGCGTCACTTGTGGGGGCTGGCTTCAGGTATTGGCGGAGCACTGGCTATACTTTTTTTAAATGCCAGCAGGCGTTACCATGATACCGAAACCATCTTGTTTTATTTGTTTGGGCTCGGAACTATTTCAAGTTATAGTTTTTTTCACCAGGCCATCCATTGGCCCAATGCACAAGAAGTATACTATTTAATGCTGTGCAGCGGTTTGGCTATTGCAGGTCAATACTGCATAACATTTGGCCATCGTTTTGTAACGGCCGTAGAAGGCAGCATTATCGCTTCCTCCAGAATACCCATAGCGGCATGTCTGGGACCGTTTATAGCCGCAGATCCGTTTTTAACCATTTATGGCTGGATTGGAACTGGCTTAATTTTTGCTGTTAATATTTTCCTGGCATTACAGAAACCCAAATCAACACCCCATAAAGCAACCGGATCAGCAAGCTGAATTCAATAATACTGACAAATCGATAGAATACGACGCGCAAAGACATTGCAAGTTGCAAATATAGCGTTATTTCGCCGGATTTGTGTTCGTTTTCAAGCCACGTAGATGGGTGCATACCAATTTTATGTATCTATTTTTAAGTATCATTGGTCTTTGCCCATTGGCGTAATGCACGAAACCGGATTCAAAACCACCTGTAGATATATACAGGCAAGAGCGCAATATTTGCAGCTTCCAAGACCTTATGGGAAAAGGAGGAAGACATGAAATGCAGCAGGTTAGCTGCTCATTCCGACAAACAGGCGATCAGCGATTTGCGAATTAAAGAGTATAATCTATCCAATGACTTTGCTTTAATTAAACCGGAAAAATTGCTTTGGAGCAAAACAGACGATGAAAACATCGTTATAGCAGCATGGGATAACGAACAGGCCGTAAGTACGATGAGGGCCATTTTACTCAAAAATCATGAAGTGGCTTCCAGCATCCTGGAATGCAAACTTCCTGACCTAGTTATTTACCCCGCCATTGCGCTCAATTCGGTCGCAACAAGTTTTGAATATCGCGGCATTGGATTGAACCAAGTCCTACGTTATCATGTTTTTCAGGCCGCTGTGGGCAGCGGCGTTGGAACTATCATAGGCCCTGTTTATGCCGGTGCTCCCCGATTGAAATTTATGGAGCAGATGGGTTACGAATTTATAGTTCCCGAAAAATGCTGGCAAAATAAGCTTCGCCCAAATACTAAAAGAATATTAGGCCTATTGAAAATTGAGCATTTACAAAACGCCATTAATCATATTAGAAAGACAAGAGACGGAGCATTAAAAAGTTTCCCCTGGCGAGGCGCATTCGTTCAATTTATCTATAATTATCTGAATTGAATGATAATTAAATTGACCACCGTTTCACCCTCAATCTACACCGGTCAAATGATGTGCTTCCGGATATTCTTACCATCTGCTGTATCTGCCTATTTCTTTAAAACTCATATTCATACTCTGGTCCTCTGGTCTTTATATTAATGACTCCTTTACATATAATTGGCACAAAAATTGCTGATTTTACAATTCAACACATTAAAAAAAACAATTATTAATTATAACACTAAAGAAAAGATAGGACTCCTTATGAAACGATGGGCAAACCTATTTAGTTTAATTTTGATTATTTTTTTGGCCGGCTCAAAGCTGGCATGGTCCATGGAAAACTACCAAGTAGCCATAATCAGGCATCAGCAATACGATAACTATGAACAGGCCCGGGAAGGATTTATCGAAAGTTTAGCCACCATGGGATTCAAAGAACGCATCAAAATTGTAGTAGATTATAACGCTTATAACAATATCAATGAACTCAAAAAAAAAGTAAAATCCCTGACCCAAAACAAAGAGCTTGATCTCATATTTTCAATTGGCACCCATTCGAGCAAAATAATGGTCGAGCATGTAAAGAAAATTCCTTTCGTGTTCACCGGGGTGGCTGATCCAAAAAACGCAGGCATTGTCAAAGACTGGAAAAGCTCCGGGGGCAATTACACCGGTGTGGGAACACCTTCCTACTACACTAAAGTTGTTGGGCTCATGCGTAACTTCATCCCATTTAAAAGTCTGGGTATGGTCTATCTTAAAGGATCACCCAGCCATGAAGCCGGCATTATTCAAATTGAAAACTTGTCCCGTGAACTCGGATTTAAATTTATCAAAAAAGGATTTACCTTCAGGGATAAAAATTCAATGCCTTACCCTAAGCAAATCATCAGGCAGAACCTGAAAAATTGCCTTCAGGAAATTTGCCCGAAGGTTGAAGCATTTTTTGTACAAACATCGAACACATTTACACGAGAGTTCAGCATCTTCCGGGATGCATTTCTTCAATACCGTATTATCAGCGCCGGTGATCAGACCAATATTAAAAAAGGAATTGTAATGGGCATTGGAAAAGATAATCATCGCTTCGGACGGCAATGCGCTCAATACGCTATTAAAATATTAGAAGGAACGCCACCGGCTCAATTACGCATGGATGTTGGTACAAAACTTACAATCGATGTAAACCTTAAAGCAGCAGAGCTGATTGATTTTAAACCACCCTTTGAACTGATAAGCAGTGCGGATAATCTATACAGGGAATTAAGGAATCGGAATTAAATAAAAGGGTCAACGCACTACACATGGAACGATCTGTTCAAACAAAAAAAAAGCCGCCATCGTTTAAACGCTTTTTACTGATTATGGTTTTCATTCTTCAGGGCTTATCTTTGGCTGTAGTCATCTTTTTTCTTTACGGTTTGCTCGATGACGCCATGGAACACGAATATATCAATCAACTCAGTGTCCAACAAGCCGAATTACGAATCTATCTATCAAATCGCATAACCCATATCCAAACCAGAGTGAGGGAAATCAGCGCCAACAACAACTTAAAGGTCAGCCTGCTACTGGGACTGCATTCCAAAGTATCAGGCATTATGGAATCCTTATACCCAGCCGCAGATGGCGCCTATTATTATCTGCGGTACGCAGCAAGCGGCATGTATTGCCCGGATCTGTCATTGGAAAATAACCATTTACAGCAAATCGGAAAATGGTCTGAAACCTTGGACAGAAATTTTAATGCCACGTCAAATCCATCCCAAATCGTCTTCAGCGTACCGATATTTGATAAATCAAAACTTCTGGGCCACATAGTGGGCTTATATGATCTTTCCCAGGATCCTCAAAGTTACAATCTTTTAAAGGCCTTTGGCCATTTGGAACTTGTGCGCAAAAACAATCAGGGATATGTTGATATCTATGCCAACCGGCACTACACAACCCAAATAAAAACATTAAATCATTTCTCAATGAATAATCAGCTTCAGAATCTGACAAAAAACGATCCATTGCTCATTCCTGTAAAAGAATTTCCTTCTTTGTATCTGATGACCACTGATATCCCGCTTGCTGAAAAACGGAGCTTTATCGTTAAACGCCTTGCATTGATATGCATACCATTGTTTTTACTGACCATTACCGTAACTTTTTTTATTTTACGCAAAATCACATCAACTCTGGCGACCCTGGCGAACAACGCACTGTCAATCGCCCAAAACGATGAGCAAACAAAACTGGACGAACAACACGTTCGCCATGCAGAATTTATCTATTTTACCCAGGCTTTCAATCGGGTATTAGGCAAAATGCGCCGCCGGTCCGAAACTCTTGTCCAGGTCAATCAAAGCCTGCAATCCGAAATCAAGGAACGCAGCAGAATGGCCAATGCATTGCAAAAAAGCGAAGCCCAGCTTCGCTCTTTACAATCGAACATTCCTATCGGTTTGTTTAGAAAAACCATTGATGGTCAATTAGTGTTCGTAAACCCGAAGTGTCTTGAAATTTTCGGATATTCGAAAACTGAGGAAATGCTAGCGTTGCCCATGGAGCAATTCTTTGATTCGCAGGATGATTATCAAAATCTAATCGATGCGATTGAAGAAAAGGAAGAAGTTCAGGCGATGGAAATTCGTTTTCAGCGCAAGGACGGTACCTTGATCTGGTGTGCGATACACTTGAAACGGCTGGTAAACAAATCCTCCGGCGGACTTTACCTTGATGGCGCAATATTGGATATCACAGACAGAAAAAGAGTCGAGTTGGAAAAGCAAAGTCTTGAAATGCAACTGCGGCAATCTCAGAAAATGGAAGCCATAGGAACGTTAGCCGGTGGTATTGCCCACGATTTCAATAATATTCTGGCTGCTATCGATGGTTTTTCAGACCTGTCCTTAGATGACGCTCCAAAAGACAGTCTCTTGTATGACAACATCAAGGAAATCCGCATCGCCACACAGCGGGCTACAGACCTAGTTAAACAGATTCTCACATTTGCCCGTCAATCCGATGTTGAAAAACGGCCCATCAAATTTGCCATCATTCTCAAGGAAACCATTAAACTGCTGCGTTCGACGATTCCTTCAAATATCGATATACAAACCGAGCTTAACACCCAAAAAATCATTATGGCGGACCCCACCCAATTACACCAAATCATCGTCAACTTATGTACAAACGCTGGACATTCCATGCGTCAAAAAAACGGCATATTGAAAGTTCATCTTAAAGAAACAAGTATTCGGGCAAACAGCGAAAAAAAATTCACCAATGTTATGCCCGGCCGTTACTTTATGCTTTCAATCATTGATAACGGGCACGGTATGCCAAAAGAAGTTTTGGATCGAATTTTCGATCCCTATTTTACCACCAAGCAACAAGGCGAAGGAACAGGCATGGGGCTATCGGTTGTCCAGGGCATCATACACAGCATGCGCGGAGCGATTCATGTAAACAGCGAAGTCGGCAAGGGATCAACTTTTGATGTCTATTTACCGGTTCTTGAAAAACAAAGCCAGCCCCGCGAGGTTTTCTCCGGACCGCTTGTCGGGGGTACAGAACATATCCTTTTCGTAGATGACGAAATTGCCATAACTCAAATGGGACAACAAATGCTGGAACGTTTGGGATATAAGGTAACAGTTAGTAATAACAGCTTGGAAGCACTTGATATAATACGTAATTCACCAGACCTTTTTGACCTGGTCCTATCCGACATGACAATGCCGAAATTAACAGGAGACAAGTTCGCAAAAGAGGTCATGTCCATACGCAAAGACATGCCTATCATCCTGTGTACGGGCTACAGCGATCAAATAGACCAGCAAAGAGCTCTGTCTCAAGGGGTTCACGCCTTGCTGGAAAAGCCTATCGTAAAACACGAACTCGATTCCGTCATTCGCAGTGCAATTAGAAACAGAAATAACGCGACCGGGATCCCCAAAATCAGAAAAGCCCGGCAACCAGGCTGACAAGATTAGGCATATGTGGGAACGCCCTCGTAAGGTGTACGCCGCTTTGTTCTCAGAACACTGGGATCACGTAGCGTCTTTAAAATTTCGATACTGGATTTTAATCCCTTATTCAACCTGCAAAAATCAATCGCCATACCGGCGATGAGAGCAACCGCCTGAACAAAATTCACTTCATCCATGGTAAATTCCCACTTCTCGGCCGTATATACACGCAGGGCTCCAATAACACGGCTATGCACGCAAATCGGCACCGATAAAATAGAGGCGATGCCTTCTTTCTTAGCCGCTTGCGGATACTGCAGCCTGGGATCGTCCATCACATCATCAATGGCCACGGGCCCAAGATCAAGAGATTCTGCAATGGAGCGCAATGCGCTAATAGGCCCTTTTTCAAGATATTCATTACTTAATCCTACAGACGCGGCAACTTCCAGGGCATGTTCCTTGCGATTGACCAAAAACAAGGTACACCCTTTTACCCCCAAAGCTGTCTTGATACTGTTAACCGTTAATAACAACACTTCTTCAGGATCATGGCTGGCCGATATTCCATTTGTAATCTTTAGTAACGTATCGTAAGTAATAAGTTTCTTTTCCATAGATTACCTCCTTGTCTTCTAAAAGGTTAAAACCAGATGTTGCACCGGCACTGGCATATCAAAATAAGAGAAAAACAAACTGAAACGGCGTTCGATGAGGTTAAAAAAATGGAATGAAGAACAGTAGAGGCTATCTTAGGGTCATGGAAGATGCGGGCTATACCGCTTTTGTTTGTCCTATGATTCGTTTTTTGTGTTGCGTCAATGTGTACAGACAATTAGTACATAATCAGTATGCACCCATCGGCACACCTTAAAAACGAATCCAAATCTAAGCTCAATAACGTCTAAATTGGCATCTTCTAAGATCCTTAGAGCCAGTTTGGGAATTATTAAATCGTCTGCAAAAGCGCGAAAACGGTACAAAATGACGCAAATTTTCGACAAATAGACCGGCTATTCATCTCAAATTTGAGACATCTTGGCCACGCCATCGGCCTTTTTTCACTAAATTTTTTCTTTCCCAAACAAGCTCTTAGAAAACGGACTCGCTTGAAAATTAAATTCAGTATTGGCTCCGGCACGATTATCTTTATGCTTGGTGGTATTAATTTAACATATCGCTGGCGCCGCCGGCTTGTCAAATCAACAATTGACCCCAGGATGATATTTTCGGGAATTGAAAAAGATAAGGCGCGAAAAAGGCGGCTGAATTTAACAGCCGCCTGATTTAGAGCCTGATTGGCAAACAGGCTCTTATCTATGTATTTTACCTTGCAGATGCAAGAAATATGGATTTTATAAACCCTTTTGCTTTCCGTATAATTGAGACATAAGAATATTTGTGCTTGTGCTCAATCGTTCAATAGCCCTTGCCAGCATACCAATTTCATCTGAGCGCCATGTATAATCTACATTTGAATCAAGGCGCCCGACACTGATTTTGTCGGCGATACTGGTAATGCGCTGTATTGGAATGGATAAGCCCCGGGAGGAAAAAAATGCGATAAAAGATGCAAACACGGCCGCAAAAATTCCTAATATGATGGCATTTTTTCTGGCCTCAATAATAGGCTTGAATGCCTCTTCATAGTTTTGCTCCACAACCATAGTCCACCCGTGACTGGTTTTTTGGGCCGAAGCCACCATTTTTTGGCCGTCTTGATCAGTATAGTAGATCAACTTATCTCTTTGGCTTACACTCATCATAACAGCCGGATGACGGCTTAAATCTCTACGGGTTGTTGTATATTCCATCGACTGATGCGCAATAATTTTACCTCGTTCGTCAACCAGAAAGGCAGAACCCGTCTCACCGATTTTAACATTGGCAATTCGCTCGGAAACATCGGAAATGGTCATTGCAATTGCCAAAACACCTTTGCGCGGCCCATATTTTTTTTTAATTGGCACTGAAAGAACGAATGCCGGTTTACCCGACGTTTTGCCAATCAAAACCTGTTTTCCAAGAGGATCACCTCTGAGCACATCCTTGACATACATTCGATCCCCATAATATTTAAGTTTTTTCCCATCATTGCGGGCTACATTCTGTCCATACAGATCAACTGTAAACGCTAAATAATTCCAGTCATAAACATCGGCAATTTGCTTTAATACCTGCGTTTGTTTCTCCTTTTCCATTGAAATCATCTTTTCCGATCCGGCATTTTGCCGGAGCATACGAACATTCATCTCAATCCAGGTATCCACAAACTCAACAAGGCCGCCGTTTAGCTGGCTAAATTGTTTATCCACGTTTTGCCTCGCAACTTTGGCGGAATTTTGCAGACTAAAATACCAGTTAACTCCTAAAGGCAGCAATGCCGCAGCAAACGTGATAATTAGAATTTTTGGGAAAAAACCAAACCGTATTTTTTCTTTTTTCACCATAGATTAATTAACCCTTCTCTGGCTGAACGAAATGGGCGCATCACATAAATGCGCACACAAAAAGTGGTCATTTACCGGGCCCCGGCAGCCAATCTTGTAAAAATAAAAATTTTGCAAATCAAAAAACAAAGGTGACAATTTTCGGCATGCGAAATACAATTCTTAAAAAGATTGATTTTTTTTAGTTTTAGAGCCTAACCTTCCGGACCGGTTGAAAGCCTTGCAACCAGCGGCAAAGGGGGATGTTAAGCCTATAATTTTCATCATCGCACCCGAACCTCTTGAAGATATTTGCAAAAATCAAACCAAAAAAAAGCCTCTTTGTAATCGAAGCTAAATATCGCACCTTGCCCATTTAGTCTGATAGGCAAAACGTAAATTTAGGCGATTGGCGAAACAGGTAAATTTAGTCAAAATCGAGGCGCACGGAAACTTTTACCGCAGGCATCATAATTGATATGCACAAGGGTTGATATTCCAAAAATAAAATTTTTCAAAACAACGAAGATATTCTTAAAATCGGCCAATTGCCCAAGGGCTCTTCTTAATGCTCAAGTTTTTAGATATCTATTTTAACGCTTCAGATTTAACGCTTCAGATAAAGCAGCTTGCCCAGCCTTTTGTGAATAGCCGGCCTATTTGTCGAAAATTTGCGTCATTGTGGACCGTTGTCGCGTTTTTGCAGCCGATTTAATAATTCCCAAACAGGCTCTTAATAGGCACGGACAATAAAATAACAATTCATTTATCGTTCGGGATGTCGATAATAAAAATATAGGTATTGCTATGATTGTTGAATTTCGCCTTTTACCTGAAAAAAAAGAGCGTTGCTAATGGATACTGCCGAAAAGCTGCAAGTGCAATTAAAGTCACAACCTGGTTCCGAGACCGCTTTAGAGCGCTTGTTGAAACGCATTCGTCATACGGATGATTTCCCTGCGGTCTCTAAATATCTTGCTGAAATAAACCAAAAAGCTTCCGCAAATATAGAATGCTCCAATGCTTCTGATCTGGCCAATGTAATTTTGAAGGATTATTCATTGACCAACAAACTGCTCAAGCTGGTCAACTCTGCATTTTACGGGCTTGCCACGAACAACGTGACCACCGTTACCCGCGCGGTGGTGGTTTTAGGCTATGAAAGCATTCGCATGACCGCCCTGAGCCTGGTCTTATTTGATAAATTTAAAAACAAATCAAATACCAAAGTTTTCAAGGAAGTGGTTGTGTCTTCATTCTGGTCGGGTGTAATATCCCGTGAAATCGCAAAGTTAAATGACAACATCGATCCTGAAGAGGCTTTTGTTTGCTCCTTGATGAACCGGCTTGGCGAATTGGCCATGATCTATTATTTGCCTGATGTTTATCGCAAAATTCATAACTGCATACTGGAAAAAGACTGTGGGCCAACAAAAGCGGCAAAATCGGTATGCGGCGTAACTTATGAAGAGTTGGGCCTGGCGCTGGCGGATCAATGGAATTTTCCACCACAAATCCGCGATTCCATGAAACCACTGACCAAAGATGATTTAAAGGATAAAAAGAATCCTCCTTCCGCGATGTTGGCTCTGACCAGTTTTGTTCACGATCTGAGCCTCTCAATTCAGAATAATGACTTGTCAAATAGCAATGAGGTATTCGAAGATTTGATACGCCGTTACAAGCGCTCACTCAAGATTTCCAAACGCCAGCTTAAAAAATTGATCGATAACTCCATCGGCCTGGCGCAAAAACATGCCTGCGCTATGAATATCGATCTAGATAATAGTTTTTTCCTAAAACAACTTTCATCGCTTACCCGTTACCCCGGAAAAACGCCCTTGCGCCCGGAAGATATGGAGCTTGAAAATGATCAGCCGTCATTGGGCTTTCATCTGACCGATGATGATGAACTTAAAGTGGGCATGGACGGCCAAAATCTTCAAAGTTCAGAAGACATCATTTTAGAGGGTATTGAGGAAATCTCCCGTACTCTGATTGAAGGACATAATGTCAATGATATCGCTTTGATGAGCCTGGAAATCTTATATCGCTCCTTGCAATTCAAACGTGCCCTGATGTTTATCCGCGATGTCAACAGCCGGTACATGAATGTGCGCTTCGGTTATGGAGACGACGTTGCGAGACTAATCGGCTCGGTGAAATTCAAGGCCAATGTTGATAAGGACCTGTTTAATTTTTCGATTCAAAAGGGCAAAGATCTCATTGTCACCGATGCATACGATGCCAAAATAAGCAACTTGATCCCAAAATGGTACCGGACGCATATCGATGCTCCAGCATTTATCTTTTTGCCCGTGCTGGTAAAAGATGTATGTATGGGCGCATTTTATGCCGATCGCGATAAGAACGGCCCGCCTGTTAGCGCCAAAGAGCACCGGCATCTGAATATGCTGCGCAATCAGCTCATATTGGCCATCACATATCGCCGCTGAAGATATACCTCCAAAACGTTTTCTTTGCAGAGCCTTTTATGATCACGGCAGTCTAAAAAATTACGGCATGGGTATGTCCTTTGGGGTGCTTGCGCACACAAATTTATACTACAATAGAACCGGTTAAGGCGATTAAAGGAAAAAAAATATTGAATTTGCGGCCCGCCGCGGCTATGAGTTGAATTAAATATTTAGAAAATTTGAGTTGACGAATGATCCTGGGCTATGAAAATCATAAAGTAGCAGCCCGGGAATATTAAGGCGATTGGCGGAAAAGAATATACCAGATTGAGCAGGATTTTTTTTCGTATTCAAGGCGTGCCAAAGTTTGCATACTTAACGTATTCGGGCTTTGGCATAACGAAAAAGAAAGGAAAAAAGACATACAAGGTGGTATATTCTTTAACAGAAATCGCCTAAACCCTACTTTGAAAATACGGTCGGCTTTTTCCAATGCACCCGGGTTGACGCACCCATGCTATTTTTATATCCACTTGAAATTTGAATTTTTTT
>JAAERL010000162.1 GCA_024230435.1 Desulfobacteraceae bacterium | reverse complement strand
GGATACTAAAATATGCTTGGGAGTTATAAACCATTACGTGTAATCATAATTTATTACAGTCTGTTCTATTATATATGAATAGATTATAAGTTATAGTGACATTTTTTTATGCGAAAAGGTGCCTACATTGTTTCTGTGGATGTAAATAATATAGAAAATTTATCTAAATTAGTTTAGATTATAAATTATATTCGATTTCTATAAAAAATAATACGACATTATAAAAGATATAAAAACATTATGCAAATGCCCTTTAGATGTTTTCAATTGATGCAGCCAAGGTACATTCGTACGTCTTGCGATTGATTTCCGATAACCCTGTAGCTGAGCAGAAAATTCTGCCCCACAAGGACCTTAACGATGGTAGGATTGATTTTATGACATTGAAGGAGTTCTACGAAGGCGTTGGCGCTAACGCTAAGGCCACACTCAAGGCGGAAACTGATTTGCAAGACCTGTTTTATGCTGGGGAGAAGAAGCCACACATGTGGTGGGACGAGTTTGAAGTTCGTTTGACCAATGCATTTGCAGTTGTTGACAAGGATGCCGGCCGCCAGGTTCACACTGATGAGATGAGACTTCGCTTGTTGAACAAAAAGATCGAGGCTGATTTTCTAAGCTCAATGAAGACCAATATTGAAATGCAAATGAATATGGTGCCGATGATGATGACATTTGCGTCAGTAATGTCAAACTATTGCAATACTGTTAACCAGCGTCACCCTGAGAGTGCCAATACCAATACTCGTTGTAACCGCCGC
>JAAERL010000161.1 GCA_024230435.1 Desulfobacteraceae bacterium | reverse complement strand
TCAATAAGAATCAATGCTGCCTGAATGAGGTGAATCGAAAACAAAAGGAGAAGGGAGACTATCTGTTTGTGCCGACGGAGAAACGAGCATTGACCCTGCTATGCCAGGTAGTGATGGGGGGTATGAATCACTAGCGGTTACAAATTGGACGCGCGAATTCAAACAGAAATCCAGGTACAGTCTTATTTTACATTTTTTCTGCTACGGACATATGGCATTGTGTGACGGCTGCAATCAAGCATCACATGTTTGAAACTTACCGCTTTTCGAAAAGCTAAGTTGACAGAAAAACTGAGAGATTGAGTCTAAGACCAGCAATTTCATGGTACAAATCAATGGATTTGGCCATTTTTGCCGAAAAATGGTCTTATTGTTCATTCGTTGTCCAAATAAACAAATGATAATTGTTGATACGCACATTTTATTGTCGTTGTCTAGCTATGTGTTGTTGAATATGCTGCAAAAAGCAGGTATCAGGGTTGCGTGCTCGCAATTGAAAGGCGAGACGCACGTAGCACCAACTAGTGGTTAGAGCATGTACTTACCTCTGCTCCACAACTGTCCAGTGCAGGATTGCGAGCCAATATGCCGAATCCAACTTTTGGTCCGGGGG
>JAAERL010000160.1 GCA_024230435.1 Desulfobacteraceae bacterium | reverse complement strand
TTGAACATCACCCGATTTGACGGTTTCAGGCCGCTGTTCATGTTGCCTGTATAGTCAATATGACTTGGGTAAACCTGTCCTTGATCTTGAGTGTAGCTTATGCTCATGTAGTTGCCATTGGTGTCAATCACCTGAGATAAACACCACTTAAAGGTACCCCAGCTTCCATCTTTTTGACGCGAATTACCATAGGCGTTGGTAATGGGGTAGTAACCGAAATAAAATTTTGTTCCATCTTTTTGGGTCACTTCCCAATAGTTTGCTGACCGATTGTAATAATATTGGCTAAAATTTTTTTCAATTCGCAGCCGAAAGTAATCATTTCCGATTGGTACAAACTCGGTTTTCAGGCCATCGGTGTGGATTTCAAACTGATCCTGATCGTATTTTACCCCTCGCTTGGTTTGCCTTTGGATAGCATCTATGGGAATTTTCCATCCCTTTCCCACATGGCCGGTTTGCCAAAAACTGCTATAACTAAAAGCCAGATCCGGCTGGATACCATTGCGTCCGGGTGGCACCGTAATAGGGATACGCTGAGTGACCGCACCGGAATAATTGTTGATCTCCGGAATCATGTGAGGAAAGCTATTATAAGGTAAAGGAGGGTCTATTTCCAGTTCAGCACTGGCCTGTGTGACAATAAAAAATATAGCTAAAGCGATTCCCCAAAAAGCAACTTTAATTTTACTGATAGGTTTCATATACAATCCCTTATAGTTATTTGGAATGGGCAGAAAAAAATCTTGATTAAATCAGGGC
Source organism: Desulfobacteraceae bacterium (assembly GCA_024230435.1). Classification (GTDB taxonomy): domain Bacteria; phylum Desulfobacterota; class Desulfobacteria; order Desulfobacterales; family Desulfosarcinaceae; genus UBA2230. The sequence goes on along the minus strand of JAAERL010000160.1, from coordinate 370 downwards.
ATTTTACTGGCTTGGCGTCCGCTCAATTTTTTTAATACGGCCGAGTTTATCGTACTCGTAGAAAATACCGATTGCTTTGTCGTTTGCAGCCGTTGGGTCAGTGCCCAGCTTATATTCGATCCAGTTGGAAATACCATCGCTGTCTTTATCCTCGTTTCGGCCGTTGAGATTTGACAACTTTCCGTACTGAGCTTCCCAGGTATCGGGCAAACTGTCGTTGTCATGATCGCTTCTCGAAAGATTAGGGTCTGTTCCAAAAGTATATTCTTGGAGATTGGTGAGCCCATCATTGTCTTCGTCACCGTTTGGATCTTGGTTCATATTGCCGAAGTTGTCCATTTCCCACTGGTTTGGCAGGCCGTCGTTGTCA
>JAAERL010000159.1 GCA_024230435.1 Desulfobacteraceae bacterium | reverse complement strand
GCACAGCAAAGTCTGCCCCATCCGTATCTTTGATAAGCAAGGTCGGTAGGTAAGTAGAAGTGACATCCGAATCTCAAATCTCGAATCTTCGAGTTTTAGTGTTGTGATTTTGACAGGTGGAACTGGTTTCGGGGATGCCCGCTTTATGATGTTGCAGATCAGTCTAATTAATTTGGCTACTAAAGGGCGCAAAGTTACAAAAAGGCAAACTGTGCCCCCTTTTATGCTGGCTTGCTCCATCTTTTTTCGTCTTTTACTTTTATTTCCGCTTCCTCTGCATTTTGCCTTTGCGCTTTATGCCCAACTAATACACTGAATTACTACCTATTACTACGCTATCATCCAAACGATATAATAACAACCAACCATCCACCATGATAAAAGACATGATCGACAAACAAGTCCTCGAGCTCAAAAAGCTCTGGGCCAACAAACGTCAACTGACCTTCCAACTCCTCAACCTCGCCATGATCGTCTTCTCCGCCCTCATGATCTGGAAGGGCCTCATGTTCATGACCAAATCCGAATCACCCGTGGTAGTCGTCCTCAGTGGATCAATGGAGCCGGCTTTTCAACGAGGGGATATTCTGTTTTTGAATAATTCGGTGGAGAAGGTTTTTGTGGGGGATGTGGTGGTGTTTAAGATTAAGGATCGGGATATTCCGATTGTGCAT
>JAAERL010000158.1 GCA_024230435.1 Desulfobacteraceae bacterium | reverse complement strand
CGTTATGCCAAAGGTGCGAATACGTTAAGTATGCAAACTGATCATCAATCTTTGGCGCGCCTTGAATACGAAAAAAAATCGAAGCTCAATCTGGTATATTCTTTGCCGCCAATCGCCTAAACGAAATATCTTCGTTATGTTCTAAATGTTATCCTAATACATCTCGAATAACTTGGACGATTTTTTTACATTGAGCTTGTGTTTTTTCTATCGTTGGGCCTTCAACCATAACCCTGCATTTGTTTTGGGTTCCGGAATACCTGACCAAAACTCGGCCTTGATCGCCTAAATCTTTTTCAACTTTTTTTATAATTTCAACAATTTGAGGAATTTTCTGAAGATCCGGCTTATCCTTTACATCAACATTTATAAGTTTTTGAGGATAGACTGTCATCAGTTTTGATAATTCGGATAAAGGTTTGCTTTCACTTATTAAAGCTTCAATAAGCCGTAATGAGGCCATCATACCGTCACCAGTGGTATGTACATCTTTGAAAATCATATGGCCTGAATCCTCGCCACCCAACAAGGCATCCTGTGCAATCATTTTCTCTAATACATATCGATCCCCAACCGGAGTAATCGCCGGCTCAATCCCCAAAGCATCTAATGCCTTATGAAATCCAAGATTGCTCATCACCGTGCTTACCACCATATTTTTATTAAGCTTGCCTTTATCGTAAAGCTGCTTGGCGCAAATGACCATTATCTGATCGCCGGTGAGCACCTTGCCATTTTCATCAACGGCTATCAAACGGTCACCATCACCATCATAGGCAAGCCCAAGATCAGCTTTGTGATCGATAACCGCCTTGGATAATGCCGCCGGATGTTCCGAGCCGCAATCACTATTGATATTAACACCATCAGGCGAACAATACATAAAAACCGCATCAGCGCCCAAGCGTTCAAATAAAACCGGAGCCGCTGTGAATGTTGCCCCGTTGGCGCAATCAAAAACGATTTTCTTATTATTTAGATCCAAACCCGGAACAGCCTGCATCAAAAAATTGATATATTTATCTTCCGAATTATTCATTGACCGGATACGCCCAATCCTATCCGGCGGCACATGGTCCTCGGACGTTTCGATAATTCGTTTTTCTATTTCTGATTCCAAACTGTCGTTAAGTTTATATCCTTCTGAATTAAAGACTTTTATGCCATTATCGGCAAAAGGATTATGAGATGCGGAAATCATAATCCCGGCCACAGCGCCGGTTGCACAGGCCAGGTATGCCACCGCAGGCGTTGGTATAATTCCTAAAAATACGGCATCAACACCGGCCGAGCATACACCAGCAGCTACAGCCCGGGATATCATATCGCCTGAAAGCCTTGTATCCTGTCCGATAACAATACTTGGATTATTGTTTTGATTTCTGAATTGTTGCGCTACAGCCCTTCCGGCCAGGAGCGCTGTTTTGGCATCCATAGGGTAAATATTGGCGATACCGCGAATCCCGTCTGTTCCAAATAGAGATCCCATAATATGCTTCTTTCAATTATTTTTTAGCCCAATTAAACCGCCGGCGCCATCTAAAATCCGATCCACAATACTGTTTAACCATCGGGTTCCTCGATTTTTGAGCTCTTCAGGCAATCGTTTAATGATCATTAAATAATCTTTTGCGTTTTGCTGAATCGTTTTGTTGATCCCTTCCAAAAAGATTTCCTTATTTGAATCATCTTGCAGGAAAGATTCATAGGATTGTAAAAACGCCTCAATTTCTGGCCATTTTTGGCAAAACTGCTGCTGCACGGCAGTTGCTGTTTGAATCATTTGCATCTTTTCGCATAAACGGCCAAGCTGTTTAAGCCTTTCCTGAAACGCCTTATCCAAGGTTTGTATCAGTCCTTGAAAGAGCGGATCTGGCAACTGTTCGCCAATAAACAAGCGCCTTACACAGTTATACCATTGCATTAAGGCTGCCAAGTTTCCGATATAATGCAAATTATTTACCAGTATCCGCTTAACGTTGCCGAATCGGCCTTGTTTGTAAGGTATTTTTCCGGAAGCGCCGCCGGTGTCAATTACAAGATAATCTTCAGCCAATTGGTCTTTTCGGCAAATGCTCCCGGCGGCGGCCACGGTGCCATAGGCTAACCGGCACGGTCCGACCAAGCCGCCCTGACCTCCCAAAAAAATTGGTGATTGGTCAAGCATAACCCCCTTGGGCACATCACCAATAAGAGACGGCGTAGCCTTATCCTGATTGGGTGTGAAATTGAAATGAATGTAAGAGCTGCCGACTTCACTGTGATTTTTACGATCTGTTCCGCCGGCCATGAAACAATCGCAAAAATTGATTAAACTTCCAATGGTAACAAACGGAAATAGAATGGTTTGTTTTAAACCTACGGTGTGGGCAATACTGACTTGCTCTTCAAGAATTGTTCCCTCACGCACATGAGCGCCGGAGCCACATGAAGCGTCCTTTAAAAAAACCGCTCCACTAAAAAAGCCGCCCTTTAGATCAACATCAGGCCCGATAAAACAATTTTCAATGCTGGCCGGAGCTTCAAATCCGATCCGGGCGCCTTCGCTTATAAAAGTGTTCTTTCCATATAACTTGCTCCCGGCATGCAGGGTCACGTTCTTAGCGCAAATTCGGGCCACATCTATATCATCGCCGATCTCCACGCTCTGGGGATTGTTTATCGTTACCCCTTTTTCGATCAGCAGCTCAATTTTTTCCTTCATACTAAAATTCCCATATCGTCTTAGGCAAACCTGCTGATACTGTGCATGATTGAGTGATTGCGCCTTCTGCAAAACTATAGATCAATTGATTCTATTGATTCTATTTTAATTTTAAAGATTTTCAAATACAGTTTATGCTTCTGGCAAAATGAACCGGCACAAGTATGAGCTTTTTTATGCCTTTTGTCTTTTTTGTTAAAAGAGATAATTATCCCGTTAACTTTTTGTTTTTCTATAATCTGATCAAGATCCTCAAATGTTCCGAGAATCGGATAGCCTTGTATCTTCCTGCCCGTTTTAAAAACATCATCATCAATAAATCCAACAGGATTGACGTTTAACCGGTTATTGTTCAGGATTTCACGTAAAAGCAACTCGCCTGCCGCGCCTGCGCCATAAATCACTACGAAATCTCCTGAAAGTGATCTGCGCTTTTGGATTTCAAGAAACATTCGGAATGACCCTCTGACCCCAAGCAACAAACCGGTCGTCAAAATCCAATCAATAATGAAAACGCCTTTTGAGAAATCTTTAAACCTGAAAATAAAGGTTATCGCTACAATTACCGTAATGGTGCTGATAATTGACGCCCTCACATAGGTTATCACATCATTGGTGCTGATAAAGCTCCACAATCCACGGTAGATTCCAATAATAAAAAAAACCAGAAGTTTGCATCCAATGACCAAAGGCAGGGATTTGAGAAACACTTCAAAATAAAAACTAAACTCAGATCCTTCAAAACGCAGGCGATAAGACAGATAATAAGAAAATGATATTAATATGAAATCGAGCATCACCAGCAATAGGTGGCGCTTGTAGGTCAATTCCATAAGCACGGGTGTAAAGCTGCGTCCACGCAAAACCGAGAACTCTTTTTCCGGATAAACCCTTAATTGAGAAAGATAAACGCCCATCAAAAAAATAGCCAAGACTACTGGAATGATCACTGCAGGCGAAGTCAATGTATCGCTAACGCTCACATAGACTGCCGCCAAACAGGAAATTGCGCTTATCAAATAAAGCAAGAGCACGGCTTTTTTTTCTGAAAATCCCATAAGGACCAACCGATGGGACGTATGGTCGCGCCCGCCGGTAGAAGCTTTTCGGCCGCTGAGCATTCGGATGACCGTCACCAGCGTAGTGTCTAAAATGGGAACCATCAGGATAAGGATGGGAACCGCAACTGAGGCTAACGGGTTTACAGGTCGAGTTTCGCCATAATGCAAACTTAAAACACTGATGCTGAAACCGATCACCAAACTGCCGCAGTCCCCCATAAATATCTTGGCCGGATTGAAATTATAAATCAAAAAGCCGCCCATAGCACCGGCCAGAATAAGGGCCATTTGAAACCCCTGGGGCGAAATTTGCTGGTACAATACCGCTAAGCTCAAAGCAGTCACCGTGCCGACCCCTGCACACAGCCCATCCATATTATCTATCAAGTTGAAAGCATTGGTGATGCCCACGATCCAAAACAAAGTTGACATTGTATCCAACGTCAATGATTCAAACCAATGTAATCGAAATCCCAGGAAAGTCACAAGGGCCGCCGCCAGAATTTGGCCGATGAGTTTGCTATGGGGCTTGATATTATAAAGATCGTCAATTAAGCCAAGTGCAAACAAAAAAGCCGCCCCTAAAAATATGACGGCGCACAGGGATGCAGGTTCATGGATACTGTTCATTTTGAACAAATGACCATAAACGGATTTAAAGTCAGCGGCGATAAAGGCAGGAGCCGCCATCGCCGCAAAAATGGCTATACCCCCCATAAGTGCAGTAGTTTTCTTATGCCAACGGTCCTGGACAGGCCGAGCCACCCAATTCTTGCGAATGGCGACCCAGCGTACCAAAGGGGTAAAAATGCCGGCAAGAACAAATGATGGCGCCAAATAAGCGAGAATGGCAGGCCATATAACAGACATCAGATGCCGTTGGTCCGTTTGGAGGTAAATCGAATGACTTTTGACAAGATCGCATCTAACGGTGTTTTGGGATTAAAGCCAATCAGGGCGCGCAATTTTTCGATACTCGGTACCCGCCGCTGCATGTCTTCAAAATCTTTGCCAAAAACTTCGTCATAGGGAATCCTTTTAATTTCCGATGACGAATTCGAGGCTGCAACAATTCGGCTAGCCAAATCCAGGATGGTAATTTCCTCTGTACCGCCGATATTGAAAACTTCACCAAAAGCCTGGTCGTTTTCTATTAAGCGCATAAGCGCCCAAACCACATCTTCGACATCGGTAAAGGTTCGTGTTTGGCGGCCATCGCCGTAAACCGTCAACGGCTCATTTTTCAAGGCCTGTGATACAAAGCGGGGTATGACCATTCCGTAGGTTCCCGTCTGGCGGGGTCCGACCGTATTAAACAGCCTGACGGCAGTTACCTGAAGCCCCGTTGTGCGAAAATAAGCCAAAGACATGAATTCATCCATTAACTTGGAAGCGGCATAACTCCAGCGGAATTTGCTGGAAGGGCCATAAATAATATTATCCGTCTCGACCAAAGGCGCATGCAGATGTTTTCCATAAACTTCGGATGTAGAGGCAATCAACAATCTTTTCTTGAACTTGTTGCACAGTTCAAGGACTTTTTCGGTTCCTTGAATGTTGGTATTGATAGATTCCATTGGATGATCAAGTATATAACGAACGCCCACAGCCGCCGCCAAATGATGCACCACGTCACACGTGCCCACCAGTTCAACCATGATATCCCGATTCAAGATGGTGTCGATGCTAACAAACAGCCGTTTACGATAATCGGCATTTTCCTTTAAATGATTTATATTCTCCAGTGAGCCGGTTGAAAGGTTATCAATAATGTAGACCTCATCACCTCTTTGCAAATAGGCTTGCGCCAAATGTGAACCGATGAAACCCGCCCCGCCGGTAATTAAAACTCTCACTAAAAAACTCCTTGTCTGCAATTGAACATAAGGTAATTATCAAAAGGAACTGATTCCATGATATTAAATAAACACTTTGCAAATTCATGGGATCTATCAAGAAAGCCATGCTGTTGTCAATACTCGAACTGATGGCCTTATCCGTTATGTTTAGCACAAATTATCTCACGGATTAATCATTGCCCGGCAAACGGCAGTGTATTGATCGGCCACAGCCTCAAGGCTGAAGTTTGCCTGAATTCTTTGCCTTGCCGCAATTGCCAATGCAGTGCGTTCAGTTCGGCTCTTATCCAGAAAATTCAATAATGCCTCTGCCAGAGCATTTTTGTTTTTCGGAGGAACAACCAGCCCCGTTTTGCTAACAATATATCTGCTGTCACCCACATCTGTTGTGACACATGGCACACCACAAGCCATGGCTTCACCGAGAACGTTGGGAAAGGCTTCACCCCAAGCCGAAGACAAACATAAAATATCCATTGCGGACAAATATTTTTTAATATCAGCGCGTTCACCTAAAAGCATCAGACGCTTAGATGGCAATTGCGCCAATAATGGCTGAAAATCTGGATTGGAATCCACCACCTGTCTTCCCGCAAGAAGAAAGACAACATCAGATCGTTTTTTTAGCACTTGCTTTGCGGCTTCCAGCAATAAAATGTGATCTTTCATGGGATGATACCTGGCTATATTGCCAACAACAAGAGCCCCCTGGTTAATGCCTAAACTCGAACGTACCGCCAATCGGGCATTGTCATCAGGCTTCCAATAGTGAAGATCAAATCCATTGGGAATAACGAGTCCGCGCCTGTCACAGAGCCCTAATGAGACATGCTGGCGGCGGGACAATCTGCTGTTGTAAATGATTTTGTTTGCCCAGCGGGAAATCATGCGATTGCCATGAATAACATGACGGGTGGCAGGTTTTTCGTATTCCAGACTATATAATGAGTGGCGGATATTCCAGGCAACAGGCGCCTGATGCGCAAAAAAACGTGAAATCATTGTAGCTGCCAAGTTGCCGTGATACATCCATCCCTGAACCAAATCCGGACGAAACTTTCTGACAATACGCCAAAGGCGCATCATGGCCAAAGGTAACGACGAAGGAGTTTTTAGATTCAATGCGTACACTGGAACTACTAAGGCACGAATTCGAGGCCCAAACACTCCCATATCCGATAGAGAAATGACGGCCGTATCGAATTTACTGCCCAGGCCTCCTTTGATGAGATTATAAAGAGCCCGTTCCGCTCCCCCGGTGGACAACCCTGTTATAATATGCATGATGCGTGGACGTGTCATGTTTTTTTAAACACCATCTCTATAATATTCCTTCCTAAATAACAAAAGCTAATAAATTGCTCATGCTCACATTCCAATAACCGATAAATATCTATCTACTGCTTGTTCAACACTGAACATATCGGCTCGGGACTCTACGTTTGGATGATTTTTATTTGCCAATGAGCACTCCATAGCTTCTGCCAATGCTTCGGAATCGCCTACTGGCGCAAGTTGCCCCCATCGGCCGTTTTCTAGTATCTCTCGTGGGCCATATGGACAATCGGTACTCACCACTGGGGTTCCGCATGCCATGGCTTCCACCAAGACATTGCCAAAACCTTCCGTGTATGAAGACATTACAAATAGCGAAGCCTGCCTCATCCAGGCATAGGGATTGTCAACAAACCCTGGCAAGTAAATGTCATCTGCCAATTTTAATTTCGTTATTAGTGAAACTAATGCGCCACGTTGTTCCCCTTCCCCTAAGATGATGAGTTTGGACGTAGTTCTGCGGCGCAAACGGGAAAAAGCATGGATTAATGTGGGATAATCCTTTTGTTTTGCTAATCTGCCTACCGCCAAAATTACAGGAGGATGGCCAGATTCAAACCACGGATGATTGATCGGCAACCGGCTCATTACTTTTAATTCATCCGTCACAACAGGATTGTAAATCACGTCTATATTTCTAAATTCCAGTCCTGTAATTTCAGAAAGTTCGGTTGCCACACCAGCCGAAACGGCTACCAATCCATCAGCTTTGGGATATGTAAAGCGCATCAGCAGAGGCAATAGCTGTTGCCTCTGCAATTTGACCTTTTTTTTTGAATGCAGTGCGCTACTGTGTTCCGATAAGACAAGACGGGTTTGAAGGCCAACCATTTTATTTGCCAGCATGGCAATCACATTGACATGTCTCATAGCTGACAATATGGCCGCTGGACGTTGGCTGCGTATATACTGCATTAACTTAGGCATACTGTAAAAAACCCTTTTTGCCTTAAGGTCCACAATACGTACTGCTGAATCAGCCAATTTTCTATAAGGCCCTTCGTTTTGGCAAATCACAAGATCAACTTGAACTCCTTTATTCGTAAAGGCATTGGCGAGATTTACCATGACGCGCTCTACTCCACCGCCTCGAAAGGAGGGCATATAGATTGCCAATAGATTATTATCGGTTGTGTGTTTCATAAAACATTTTTCCGTGGCCCTAAAGATTCTATGACGAACAAGTTGACAGCATTCTCTTTATTACGTTTTTTATCAGAGTCCCTTCTTCTCCGCAGTATAGCACTCCAACTGCGATTATAAAAAGACAAAAACAAACGAATTGGCAAATTATTGTAAACGGCGATTCAAACAATGCGCCTATATAATACAATATTAACGAAGCAATTGAAGCACTGGCAGCTACCCATAACGACCAAAGAAAATGCCTTTTTAATTTGAAGGCAAGCCCTATTTTTTTCGTAGCAATTATTCCATATGCCAACACACACCAATAGCTGATGGAAGTTGCAAGCGCAATACCCAAAACACCAATTTTAAGTATGAATATAAATGTATAATTCAATATAAGATTAATCAGTATGCCCGAAAATTTCCTTTTTACCATAAGGTCTATTCTTCCGTGTATTTGATAGATCTGCTCCATGGGCATCTGCATCATCATAGGCATTATGGACCATGAAAAACCTGAAAGCGCAAGATAAACCAACTGTGTATCAGCGCTGGTAAAAAGCCCTCTTTTTAGCAAGATTGAAATAATTTTTTCTCCAAAAAACAAAAAAAAAATTGTAAGCGGTAAAGATAAGTAAATTACAAAAGATACAAGATTGTTAAATGTTTCATTTTTTTTATGATTATCTTTTGCTTCTGAAAATATTGTAACAAATGAACCTTTTACATTAACTACTGCCTCTACCATAAAAGCCAATGTTCTTCCATAGGCCAAGGCTCCTATGCTGCCACTAGCTAAAAAGGTAATAAAAATTCGATCTGTCAAAATATAGATATAATGCGCACACTGAAGCATTAACAATCCGGGCGCAACCCTGAGGACATTAACAACGGCTTTTGAAAAAGGATTCCCCCATGGTTTAAGCTTCATGCAAAAAAAGTAAAACAGGTATAAGAATGCTCCTGCGAATCCAACTGAGAACGACCATAGTAAAACTCTTGGGTGTTCCTTAAACGTAATTATCAAAACTAAGGCAGACGCGCCTGCAATAAACTCTGCCTGATAAAAGATTGAGAATCGCCGCATCGCTCTGAAAACTGATCCTATAAAATGAAATGGAATATAAAGAATCAGCACTGGAAAAAACCATATGATGGACTCAGCCAAAAGGTATTTTCTTTCAGGATCAAACCCCAAGGCGATTTTTGAAAGATGCTCTCTTCCAAAAAAAAGAATTAAAGCAAGAATAGTTGCAAACAATAAGCTTAAAACAAATATACCGCCTGATAACGATTTGAATTCTGATATTTTTTCTTTTCCAATTAATTCAACAAGTTTTGGCACGGCCATAACTTCGAGCATCTGAGCCCATGTGAAAACAAACAGGCCCATAAGCGCCATTGCCATATAAAAAATATCGAGTTGAACAGAAAGACCAATGGCCGCAGCAATGATTATATGCTTGAGCAGCCCAACGATTCTATCAAATGACTTCCAAATTACCGCAGATCTGAGCGACATAAGAAAGGATTCACGCTTATCGATCATCGATCCTCACAGGCGAGCCAAAACTATTAGCATTATCATTAGCAGTATTTTACGAAAAACACGCATAATCGGTTATCGCTAAAAATCCTTCAATAAAGATCATTTTCGGTTAATTATAAGCCAATTATCAGCGGGCTACACTCATGGATCAAAAAGCGGCAGTTCAGTTCTTATGCAACCCATGTGGCCATTACAATTAATGATTTATCCTACCCGGCTATATAGTACACAAGAATTTAAAAGTCTATAATTTTTTTGTCATTACGATAGTTTGCGGCATACTCAAATTATTATTGCAAAATTGGCGGCTCAATGGTCAAGTTTTTAGAATCTCAAGCCAAATGCTAACTTTAACCCGTGAGCAATATTTTACTTTTCATCCATTTTTTTGCATACGCCGTCACAAATCCATACTGTGACGTCATCGCGTATTTTTTTTTCTTCTTTTAGGCATTAGTTCTTGCAGATTTTCCGGTATTATGATTTTCAATTTATTTTTTTATTTTGCTCAATCAAAAGGAAAAAATGTATTCAACCTTTCATAAAATAATATTTGAAGATTCACGTGCTATGAAGGCGGTGAAAAAAAACAGTGTCGATTTAATCGTTACGTCGCCTCCCTATCCAATGATCGAAATGTGGGATAATATATTTGGTCAGGCAGATGCAAAAATTGCCAGGGCTCTTGAAAAATCTGACGGCGATAAGGCATTTGATCTTATGCACAGCCTTCTTGACCGAGTTTGGAAAGAATCTTTACGCGTAATGAAAGAAGGCGGCATTTTATGCATCAATATTGGCGATGCAGTACGCTCAATAAATGGCAGGTTCCAGTTATTTCCCAATCATTCACGTATTATTACGTTTTGCCGCCAGCTCGGCTATAATCAGCTTCCAACAATTATTTGGCGCAAACCAGCCAACTCCCCCACAAAATTTATGGGATCTGGAATGATGCCGCCCGGAGCTTATGTCACCTTGGAGCATGAATATATCCTGGTATTCAGAAAAGGCGCATTACGCTCTTTTGATCATCAAAATGAAAAACAACAGCGCCGCGAAAGCTCCTATTTTTGGGAAGAACGCAATTTATGGTTCTCGGATATATGGTTTGATCTTTTAGGTATAAACCAAAAAATATCCTTAAACGCCGGCCGAAATCGCAGTGGCGCCTTTCCCCTTGAGTTAGCATACCGCCTTATCAATATGTTTTCCCTCCGTGGCGACTGTGTGCTTGATCCGTTCCTGGGAAGCGGAACAACCGCGCTGGCTGCTATGTGTACTGGCCGCAACAGTATTGGCTATGAAATTGACAGCGATTTGGAACCAGTCATTCTTGATCGGGCAGTTTCAGCACCCGAGTTATCAAAAGCAACGGCGGGTCAGCGGTTTGACAATCACTTGGAATTTGTAAACAATCGTATTGAATCAAAAGGCCCTCTTAAATATACCAATTCATATCACGGATTTGCCGTGGTAACCCGGCAGGAAAAAGATTTGATACTGGATCATATTCAGGATTTTGACAAACAACCTGATGGGCAATTCAAAATAACCCATGTACCGTATCGGCAAACTTGCGTCCAGGATTCAAACAAAGGTAGTGCTCCAAATGTAAGGATGGAACTAACTATCTGAAAGTATAGACTTTTCAATCCTTTTGAAGGTGTATGATTTTGCTGTTTACGGAATCCAATAGAGTCTCTATCATTGTTGTATTTGCAAATCACAAATTGTTAAAAAAAACCTAACTATGACTCAAAGTTCTAATTGACTGTAATTTAATTTAATTTGGAAGGCTATAAATATATGACGAAAATTGTATTTGTTTTAGGAATGCATCGGTCCGGAACCTCTGCTTTAATGGCTGGTTTGAATAAAATCGGTGTTGATATTGGACAAATTAATAATTTGTCCAGTATTCAAAATGAAAAAGGATATTTTGAAAATTTTGAAATAACCAACTTCAATGATCGTTTATTGAATTATTTGGGCAGTTCCTGGGATGATCTGGCATTTGGTAAGCAGGTAGATTACACCTTAGAAAAATTTATTCAACCAATTGCTACAGCAAAATCGCTACTTGATAAATATTATTCGAAAAAAAAGATTTGGGGCATAAAAGATCCAAGACTATGCTTTTTATTACCCTTTTGGCAACACGTTATTAAAAAATATCAATTAGGTGAAATATATTATGTTCATATATTCAGGAATCCATTGGAAGTTGCAGAATCCCAACATAGAAGGTATAAGCGGAATAATAAATTTCATTTAGTGGGAAAATATAAGCCATATGTTTTAAAATTGTGGTTTTCATATCATTTCCAGGCGTTAAGAAATGTCGATAATGATAGAAATATTGTTTTGTATTTCGAAGATATAATAAAAGATCCCAAATTTGAATTAAAAAGATGCGCCGATTTTTTAACACTTGAGTATTGCGATCAGAAAGCAGAAGAATACAAAAATGACTTTTTGGATACAAAACTAAAACACCATAATTTTGATCGCTTACAATTAGAGATGGATTTGAAAGATGAACCCCAAATTATAGAATTATTTAAAAGCTTAACAATTTTAAAGGCCGAAAAAGAGGTTAATAAAAATGCTATTGAACGAATAGTTTCAAAATTTGATGAAATGAAACATGTGTACGAATTTATGCATCCGATG
>JAAERL010000157.1 GCA_024230435.1 Desulfobacteraceae bacterium | reverse complement strand
CATAAAACTTCCTCCTTCTTGTGCTATGCTCCTGCTGTGAGCCACACAGATCTGAAACAGGGTAAAGTTTGAGGAACAAGAGCACCATAAATAACACATGCCATCTATTGCAAGGCTGATTAGATGGCTGCATCACTGGCATAATTTTAGAATAGTCTAGAAAATATCAACCGCTCCAAGCTTTTCCATTTTCCATTGCTTTCTGCAGGTTCATGTTGGTTCACTGATTTTTCGTCTCAAAATTATATTTTGCTTACAGGCCAGAAACTTTTAATTTTACACATATCTAAAATGCGGCCTTGTCTTGGTTTTTCGCTCGCGTGGAAAATATTGTGTTTGCGAAAGACATCGATTTTGGAGGGCAAAAACGCTCTCGTAAACAAAATGGCCTTCGACAATCAAGGTGTCACTCTCGTCAGTTGACACTGACCGGACGGACCAGCCCTTGGCGACAAATTGGCAAAGGTTTCGCGATAGGTGTTAAATTAACACCTGAATCTAATGGTATTTTT
>JAAERL010000156.1 GCA_024230435.1 Desulfobacteraceae bacterium | reverse complement strand
TAGGCGAGAGAGGCAATATTATCTTTACGAAGAAGTGGTGGCGATCTACGCCGCATCAAATTGGAAATATCAGTTTTTGAAAGATCGATGTGGCATGGCATGGACAGCTATCAATAATTATAGCAGTGTAAATTCTCAGCAAACAACTTATCACAATATTTACATATCTATCTATCTCTCTACTACAGTAGCTACTATTCGCAAATCAATAGAGAGAACCTTTCATAATATGATGCAATTTATAAAAGTACTAGTCATCAACCTGGTCATGCACGAATTGCAATTGAAACAAGAATTATTTTCATAAGTCTACTAGTTCGCTCTGCATTAATATTGTTTGCCCCGTAGTTTACGATGGCGGAAACATTTCATCGTAGCATTTCTTCTTGTTTGATGTGCACGAGGACGAAAAGAAACTTAAAACTTTCAAAAACCTTTTTGAGCTCCTTTTTGAACCCCAGCTCACATCAAAGATTCCATCCAAGGGACCGATACGGTTATTTTATTATTTTTCTATTATAGGGCGCATGTAAATTCAGCAACCTGGTTGCAACTCTGTTTGCAACCACCAAGGGCTATAATGGAAAATACTATTTCTATTATTCCTATTCTATTATAACCAATCGGAAGGCTCCACAACAAAGCAGCACAAAAAGTAACACCCACATCACGCCGATGCCATTAGCCATGTGCATCATACACATGAGTAAAACTTAATCTGACTACACCACGATGACCGCCATCCCACTATTAGTTGTGGTAAGTACAACAATAAAGGCTTAAACTATATCCGCCGAGTTATCGCGACGATTACTGTTAAATTGTCTCATTGTTTCCCATTTTCCTTACAGCTCTCGTCACAAATCATGAGGAAACCGTTGCTCTGATCTTAAAGCTGAGCCCTGATTCAATCTCCCCGTGGAAAAACATGTGGTGAGCATCCAATCTAACATATTTTAAAAGAATCTAGGCAAAAAAACATTAATTGGCGGCGCGGCAGCAGTGTAGTGAGTGGGAGAGGAGGCATCATGAGTCCGAGGAGGGAAAGACAAATGGATATCCAATGGCACAGGAGGCAAAATTGTTACATTTTTGGC
>JAAERL010000155.1 GCA_024230435.1 Desulfobacteraceae bacterium | reverse complement strand
TGACCTGGTGCTTTACACCATTTATCCGGTTACCGGCAAAAAATTTCTGCAATGGAAGTACGGTAAGGAAGAGCCGCCTGCAAGCGTAAAACCGATGAGCCTGGAAGACGTAAAAAAACGTGATCAGGTTATTAAAAAAGCCTTGGCCGGAGAGATGGTCGAAAAGAAAAAAGACGCTCCGTCTAAGACTGAAAACGTGCGAACCTTTAATGTCTATGTGGACAATGATTTTTTTGAAGTCGATGTAGATCCAATAGGCGGCGCGCCTGTCGTGAGCATCGCCCAGGCAGGCGCTGCGCCAGCACCGGCTGCTGCGCCGGCGCCCGCTGCTGCGCCGGCGCCCGCGAAAGCTCCGGCAGCCAAACCGCAAGCTGCGCCGGCACCTGCGGCCGCTGCAGCAGACGGCACAGCGCTTACCGCGCCCATGCCGGGGATGATTGTAAGTTTTTCCAAAAAGGTGGGCGATTCGGTCAGCGAAGGTGAAACCGTTGTTGTCCTGGAAGCCATGAAAATGGAAAACGCTTTGCCTGCCCCGGCATCTGGTAAAATTACGGCAATTAACTACAGCAGTGGTGATTCTGTAGCCAAGGGCGACGTTTTATGTATCATCGGATAGTAAAAAGCGCCATTTTTCCAAAAGGAGAATTATCAAATGAAAATACATGAGTATCAAGCCAAGGAATTGTTTCGAAAATATAATATTCCGGTACCCCAGGGCGGGATTGCCTTTAACACTGACGAAGCCGAGCAAGTCGCTTCCAACCTGGGCGGATATCCCGTTGTGGTAAAGGCACAGATTCATGCAGGCGGACGAGGCAAGGGCGGCGGCGTCAAACTGGCTAAATCCAGAGACGAAGTAAAGCAAGAGGCCGGGAAAATTCTCGGAATGAACCTGGTAACCCATCAGACGGGACCGGAAGGCAGGATAGTCAAAAAAATATTAATCGAGCAAGGGCTCAATATCGCTAATGAGCTGTATTTGAGTATTCTGCCCGATCGCGCCACCGCCAAAAACGTCATTATGGTCAGCGAAGCCGGTGGTATGGATATTGAGGCCGTGGCCGAGCAAACCCCTGAAAAAATTATCAAGGTTTTTATCGATCCTTTAATGGGCATTCAAGGTTATCATTGCCGGCAGGCAGCCTTTGGATTGAATTTAGCCAAAGAAGTGATCCGGCCTTTTTCCGTGATGCTTATCAATCTTTACCGTATGTTTATCGAATACGATTGCTCTCTTTTGGAAATCAATCCTCTGGTCATCACCGCGGAAAAAGAAGTGATCGCCCTGGATGCAAAGATAAATTTTGACAGCAACGCCATGTACCGTCACAAAGATCTCGTGGATTTGCGTGATTTGGATGAAGAAGATCCGCTGGAAGTAGAGGCATCGAAATATAACTTGAATTACATAAACTTGGACGGCAATGTCGGCAATATGGTCAATGGAGCCGGTCTTGCCATGGCCACCATGGATATCATCAAGCAAGCGGGAGCCGAGCCTGCAAATTTTTTGGACGTAGGCGGCGGCGCAAGCGCCGAGATGGTGGAGAACGGCTTTCGAATTATTCTTTCAGATAGCAATGTAAAAGGGATTTTGATCAATATTTTTGGTGGTATTTTGCGCTGTGATGTGTTGGCTGAAGGCGTTGTTCAGGCTGCCAAAAAAACCGGGATCACTGTTCCGGTAGTGGTTCGTATGGAAGGCACCAATGTGGAAGAAGGCAGGAAAATTTTATCCAAATCCGGCCTGAATCTGATTACGGCGGCCGATTTAAAAGATGCGGCGGCTAAAGTGGCTCAGATTGTAAAGAAATAAATGCTTTTTTTATATGAGGTTATATTATGAGTATATTCGTCAATGCTAGTACAAAAATAGTGGTTCAAGGAATTACGGGTCGCGAAGGGCAGTTCCACACACGCCAATGCGTTGATTATGGCACGAATGTCGTAGCCGGTGTCACACCGGGCAAAGCCGGGCAGAAAATGGACAAGGTTCCCGTTTTCAATACCGTGGCAAACGCAGTAGCGGCCACGGGCGCAAATTGCAGCCTGATTTTTGTTCCTCCTCCCTTTGCCGCCGATGCCATACTCGAGGCCGTGGATGCGGATATCGAATTGGTGGTTTGTATCACCGAAGGCATTCCGGTGATGGATATGATGCGGGTAAAAAACTATATGGCAAACAAGGCTACCCGTCTGATTGGTCCCAACTGTCCGGGTATTATCACTCCCAGTGAATGCAAGGCCGGTATTATGCCGGGAGTCATTCACAAGCCGGGCGGTCCCATTGGTGTGGTTTCCCGTTCAGGAACGTTAACCTATGAAGTGGTCCATCAGCTAACCCAAAAAGGTATCGGTCAGACGACGTGTATCGGAATTGGCGGTGATCCGGTAAACGGCACCAATTTTATTGACTGCTTAGAAGCCTTCCAGGCTGATCCGGCTACCAAGGGCATTGTGATGGTCGGAGAGATCGGCGGCAGCGCTGAAGAAGAGGCGGCCGATTTCATCGTTAAAAATGTCAAAAAGCCTGTAATTGGCTTTATCGCCGGATTGACTGCTCCTCCGGGCAGACGCATGGGACATGCAGGAGCCATTATCAGTGGTAACAGCGGAACGGCTCAGGGCAAAATTGAAGCCATGCAGCAAGCGGGCATCCATGTGTGTAAAGATCTTGGACGATTGGGAGAAATGGCCGCAGACGTTTTTTAATAATATGCCGAATGCCCGATTCCCAGTGGTCAGCCCTTAAGGCGATTGGCGGAAAAGAATATACCAGATTGAGCAGAATTTTTTTTCGTATTCAAGGCGTGCCAAAGTTTGCATACTTAACGTATTCGGGCTTTGGCATAACGCAGAAGACGGGAAAAAAGACATACAAGACGGTATA
>JAAERL010000154.1 GCA_024230435.1 Desulfobacteraceae bacterium | reverse complement strand
CCAATAATAAGTGACGGTCCTGGAGCCATGGTAATTAAAAGACACAAAAACCAAAACAAACGAATAAGTAAGCAATATTATTTTATCGTTTATAGTCATTAAAAACAAAATGATTAGCGTTAGACAGTCACTATTGCTCTTATACTAAAAATTATAGGTGTTAAAACAACACCCATTTTTCTTTTTTATGTACATAAAAAAAAGTCCCCGTGTTAAACTGCCAAAATAACTAGCGTTGTTCAGATTTTTAAATTCGCGTAAAAAGAAAATAGGTGCATAATCTACACCCAAAAAAGTGAGTCCCGTACGTACAGGGTGTACCAAATACACCCAAATTCCAACTATGTTAAAATAACTTTTTTACATTAAACTTTAGGACATCCAAGCGATAAATATATTAATCTATTAAAATTTAGTTTCAGATATTGATCGCTTGGATGTCCTAAATTAACGAGAAGTGCTAATTACGAAACTTGTGACTAACTTCTCCTCTACTCTCTTTGGATCGATACTATTTAACGAGCGAATAGAAATTTAGCTCTCGTGCGATTTGCCCACTACATACTACAGGTCCAATACTAAATAACCCGGAAAGTGGCGACAGAGTAGCAGCAGGAGCAGGGAGGAGCGGGAAATCCCATATTTTGCCAGAATTTTACCAAAAAACATGCAGGGAAAAGGAGAGGAAAAAGGAGAGGAAAAAAGACAGGAAATGTTCAGCATTGTTTTTTCGATTTTACATTTTACGTTTTGCGTTTTTGAGGTGATGTCACTCAGAAACGAAAATGCAAAATACAAAATCGAAAATCGAAAGTTTTTGTGTCCCTGAAGTCCAATTTTGCATTTTGCGTTTTCGTTTTTTTGGCACCGCGCCAAACCGCACGGCCTGGGGATCAGTTTTTTTCATCCATTTTTCAAGAATGTGCGATATCATCATGTTTTGCCGAATATAACAACTAAAATAAATATTGATTTTAAGCTCTAATATATAATAGGGTATAAATGAATGAATCAACTTTCTGATGGTTTCACAATTTCTTTTGTAATCTACAGAAAGATAGGAGAAGGAAAAACAACTAAAAAAATAGGGACATGGAATGGATTATTTATATCATACAAACACCAAAGCAACTGTCTCTTCATGATGCTGCCTACAGTGATGCGTATAAAGGTTGGTTTGACTACAGTTAAATTTACATGTGGTTGGCATTTGGGATTATTTTTCAAGAGCTACAGACGCCTCAGCCTCAGCCTGACGAAACATTAACATGGATAGCATCAACAATCCAGCTCCAAGCGCCAGTCCAACACCATCACCAACTAAACATAATGTCAATACCATCACCACCACCACAACAGCAAATAAAAACAACAACAATAATCGGATCAAACAATGGTGTCGTCCTCTTCACGTGGAAGCCAACGTTTACCCAAGATGTCCCTAGACTCGTCGCGTGGGTGTGGTTGATATTGAAGAGCAATCCGGTTCTCCTCATGGTCATGTAACAGCTGCGGATGAGATTACAATGCAACTCAAGCAAGATCCGCAAATAACTGAGATTATGTACAACACTCTATATCTTCCCATTGAATCACAATCACAGACGAATACAGATTCAGATTCAGCAGATGATGGATCCGATACGTACCGCTATCCCAACGGAGATACGTATCTTGGCTGTCTAGACAGCAAAAATAACCGCACAGGTTTCGGCAAGTACACGCATGCAACGACTGGCGCAACGTACGAAGGATGCTTCGAGGCCAACATTCGTCACGGACACGGTGTGTTGCTGGCTCCGAATTATCTCAAGTATATCGGATCGTTCTTTCAAGATAAAATACACGGCGCTGGGACATTTATTTACGAAGACTGTTCTTAGTATCACGGCACATTCGAACACGGCCAAGCTAGTGGCAAGGGAACATTGTGCGATTCACAAGGCAATATCTATGTCGGCGGCTTTCAAAATGGATTACGACACGGAGAAGGAATGGAGACTGCGAAAGACGGAACTGTATTCTTCGGAGAATGACAAAAAGTCAAGAAACACCTTAAACCTTGAATATATCGAAAGAGATATAACTACGCATTGAAAAAGCTATATTTTTAAATCTATATAGAAACTCCTCTCTTTTTTCAACACTCTTTTTTCTTAACACTTTCCTGTCGTTTTTGCACTTATTGTTCGACACTCTTTTTTTCACAACGTTT
>JAAERL010000153.1 GCA_024230435.1 Desulfobacteraceae bacterium | reverse complement strand
TCGCAAAGTGAGAACCTGTCAAGTTCTGATGTGTTGCGCTTTTTGTGTCTCACATGAGGTCGACGAATCCATTCGCCAATTTGTGAATCGCCACTTCATTGGTTCACCTATGAAATGGCGATTCAACACATGGAGGTGACATCGAGAAAGTCATCGTCGCCAGTTTGTTCGACTTGGCGTTGAACATGACAGACGAGTTTGGCAAAAATATGTTAAAGAATGTGAGTCATTTTGAAAAAATAGTAATTTAACGTTTGCGTCGGAATAAGTACGTACATGATGTTAGATACAATTAATATAAAAAAATTAATACGTTAGGTAAAGTAAGCTTTTACCATAACTCTGTCAAAATCAAAACGATTGACATCCAGCATTCGGGAATTGGATTCTTCGACCAGCGAACTAAAAAAAATAGCCAATTCTACTGTAATAGGACAGTACTTGATTGGTGATGGTGGCAAATAATGGGATGATAAAAATTTGAAAATCATTTTTGTCTCTCTTTGGATTTGGACTCAGCTTGCTCAGACGATTTTTTTGGTGGTAGCCATGTGGTCAGGGAGCTAAAACTTGTCTAGGTTTGACGTTTGGGGTAGGCTGATCCTACACTTAGCCAGGGACTTGGCCGGGATGGGTCCCCCACCACTGAGGGGCGGTATACCCCTCACAACAATGAGGTGGAGCACCAGCCCCTCAAAATCAC
>JAAERL010000152.1 GCA_024230435.1 Desulfobacteraceae bacterium | reverse complement strand
GAATATATTTTTGATAAATAAATAGCTAGCACCTCTTTTTTAAGTACAATGGAACACACTGGTGGGGGGAGAAGGGGTCCTCTGGGTTGGTTGTGTATTTTTTAGTTTTAAGTATTTTCTGTTATAAGTGATAAAAAAAGATAGAATTTATTTACTGAAAGCTATATTTATTCGGCCCGCGCACTCAGGGGAAATAGATCGATCTCGAGAGATCGTTCTACCGATATACCTACGTACGTAATTTCTGCCCCATATTGTGGGTTTCACGTAGCGTTTCATTAAATGTAAGTATGTTCATGGTGTCCAAAATTGCGCTAACTTCAGGTAGCCGATGCTCGAAAACGGCCCCATAGCTCAGTCCGCGACATGGCCATATCGCTATTTTATCCCCTCAAGTTATCATATTGGTGCCCCGCGGACTGAGATAATAGCGTGTCCTTTCCCTATTCACAATGGCCCAGACAGAGCCAAATGGCCAAATTAGCCGACCAGTGCTGCGCTGTCAGGTCTTATTTGGTCGTCTGCCGATATCGCCTTCCTTGAGGAACAGTACAGCATTGTCTGTCGGATTGAAACGGCCTTCTCCTCTCATTTCACAAGGCTTCTTTTTCCAGGAAGAGGGCCTCTCTAAATCTTCATGTCTGAAGAATGAAGGTATCATAGTTGTCTTGTGATTTTTGGTTCTTTC
>JAAERL010000151.1 GCA_024230435.1 Desulfobacteraceae bacterium | reverse complement strand
TATTGCCGATGTAAATACCGTCTACATTATAGTTCAGGTTTTTATCAAAGGCGGCTGCTGTGCTGAAAAAGGCGTTACTTTCATACGGGCCGAACCGGTTGAGCAAATCTCCGGTTTTCATATCGGCCACATACAAGTAGCTGCTTTGAGCGCTTGTGCCGTCATACTCGGTGGGACCGGAGCCAAATACCAGGTACCACTGATCATCAACTTTGACCGGCGCCGGAACAGCACGGGTCATCGCCGCATCCGGATAGGTTTTTTCCCACAATAAAACCGGGTTGCGCGGGTCGGTAATGTCCATGCAAATGTAGGAGGGATAGAAAGTGCGCTCTACATCAGAGCCACTGCCGAAATCTTCGAATACGCTGATTTGTTTGGCCCCCATATTCATACCCATAACCAGTATGGTTCCCCAGTTCGGGTCCGAATCGCCATCGGTGTAATGGGTGTCATCATTTAAGATTTTAGCATCAAAAATTCTAGGTTTTCCATCAACTAAGAAAGTATGGGTATAATCCTCATGGGAAATCCATTTTAAATGGGGCAGCACGGCTTGGGGGACAAAAGCCCACAACTCATCTCCAATTCGTTCAT
>JAAERL010000150.1 GCA_024230435.1 Desulfobacteraceae bacterium | reverse complement strand
GATCTATATTAAAGACAGAAATTTTTTTCTTTTAAAATTTGATGAGCGACATTTATAATTCCCGAGTAACGACAATTAAAATCCCCAAAATTTTTCTGACATCCGATTCATCGTAATAGCGCTGTCCTGTAAGTGTTCTTTTCGCAACCAACCGGCCTTCATTGTCCCAACGTCTTAAAGTCGAGGTTGATTTTCCTATCCTTTTAGCAAATTCATTTATCCTATAATATTTTTTCATAATGGGTAAAAGTAGCTAATAATGAATAAGAAATCAACAACTATTTATTGCTTCCCCGGTTTTTTTCACTCTTCGAGTGATGCGAGCCATGACATGTTGTAGGGAAAATTCTTATCCGAAAATCAGAATAATTACTATTTGCTAAATAAAATATTCAGTGTATACACACGAACTTGCTCCAAATATCCATAATTATTTTTAGACAGTGCTTTTGATTACCAAATTGGTTTGGTAGCTGGCGCTGAAGCGATTCCAGTTATTCTGATACTTTTTGAGTAACTTTTCGGAACTTGATCTGTATGCCTATTATCAGACGTTGCAGGGGAGGGGGTAAATTGAGGTTGAACAAAAAACAGGCGGCGCATTCTCCATCCTCTAAGCCAAGCGTAGAGTGGCCGCTGTGTCAGGATGGATTCCGCCATTTTGATTTTCGATATAGCGTTTAATTACCGATAAAGAGGCGCCCCCGGCAGACACAATACAGTAGGATCGCGACCAGAAAACAGACTTCGAATAAAAATTTTTCAAATGCCCGCCAAACTCTTTTCTGAGTTGTCTGGAACTGATCGTTTTAAGCGTATTTACGAGTTTACTTAGGGGCAAGTTT
>JAAERL010000149.1 GCA_024230435.1 Desulfobacteraceae bacterium | reverse complement strand
TTGCCGAGGGGCCCCTTTTTGGCCAGGATGATTTGGGAGTAAAACATGAGAGTGTGATGGTTATTTGTATCGTAGTTCACTTACAGTTCAATAATCTCGGTGTAATGTTCTGTCGGCATAAAAAGAAGTAAGTATTTATCATTAAAAAAGTGAGAGGAACGAACATCAATCACTCAATCACAAGAGCAAGTAAAACGAGCACTTCTTGATGGAGCAATGCCCACATACAATCGAGCGGGTCTGCAGCCAGCGGGAACTAATTCCTGGCGTGAACTAATGGCGCGTTTTGGGTGTATCGTCTTGATGACATGACACATCCCGCACCTCATGGGCGGGCAAATACGCAGCAAAAAAACTCACCTCGCCGACTCCAATGGCGCAGTAGAATGATGTCCCTCTCTCTCTCTCTCTCTTGGGCTCGAGGTGAATGATAGCTGATACACTGAGCGGATTCTAGGACGTGGGGCTAAACAATCACCATTGAGATTGCAATGCGTTGAGCAAAAAGAAAAAGCAAAAAGCAAGAAGCTGAATGGAAATTGAATTTGGATCCCGCCATAAAACCCGCAACCCCGCCAAAAATGGCAATATGTACGCGAATCCATGATTTTTTTCTAATATATTAATTCCTATGTAG
>JAAERL010000148.1 GCA_024230435.1 Desulfobacteraceae bacterium | reverse complement strand
GTACTGACAGATACAAACCCCCCGCGCGCAGCTCACAGCGTTATTTTCTTACTCGTCGGAAAGGGACTGGGAAGGACAAACAAGTTTGGTTCATTGGTTCAGGCAGTTCAAACTTAAAACTGAAAAAATGCAAGAAAAATCTTCTAAATCACCCCCCGCCCACCGCTCCACGCTTAAAAACTTACTCTCCACCACGCCATCCACAGATCCTCTTGCGCCCAGTGGACGAAAGATCCTCTTCCAGCAATAACCATTTACTCCTATTTCAATACTTACGATGACCTCTCGCACCTGTTCCAGCTGTTCCAACGATTTCTCGAGGGCGGAGTTTTCAAAAAATCAATGGCAAAAGGGCTCAAACGGAAAATGTAAAGGATGTATTAGCGGCAATCCGCCACCGCCGCCAGAGTCAGGCCTCGTTCAAGATTCACCCGTAGTTGAAAAGGTTCAAGAAACGGGGTCAGTGATAGGGGCGGGCGCTGCTGAGGAGGGTAGGTTGAATATTGCATTTTTTCAATAAGGACAGTATCTACTTAATATCATCTAACATGTGCTCTAATGCTTATCATCGTGGTAGCCGCAGCAAAGAAGGCAGAGGAGGAGAGAATTGCTGCGGAAATAGCAGCTCAAAAGAAAGCAGAAGAGGAAGCAAAGAAGAAG
>JAAERL010000147.1 GCA_024230435.1 Desulfobacteraceae bacterium | reverse complement strand
TTTCGGCCTTGAGCAAGTCTATGGCGTCCCGGGCCGTTATTTTTTCTGTTTCGAGTACTTTGAGCACAGCTGCTGAATATTCTTCAACTGTATCGGTATGGCCTTCTTGCAGCGCCATATAAAGCCCGGGCGTGCCGTCTAAACTTTCAGCCTTGAGCAAGTCAATGGCGTCCCGGGCCGTTATTTTTTCTGTTTCGAGTACTTTGAGCACAGCTGCTGAATATTCTTTAACTGTATCGGTATGGCCTTCTTGCAGCGCCAAAAAAAGCCCGGGCATACCGTCTGAATTTTCAGCCTTCAGCATTTTAATTATTTTATTATTATCCTTACAATTATTTATACCATTTTCCAAACTGGTTAATGGCAGCCTGCAATTCATTAAATGAAAATTTATCACCGGTTCCATGTCCATGGTTTCATTTTCAGGAAAAAACTTTTTAATCCGCCGTTGCGGATAGACCTTATCAAAGTCATTTGCTTTACCGGAATTGTACGTTTTATAAAAATTGTCCGGTACACGTTGAAACATGACAACATTTTCGCAGTTTTTATTTTCAGATTTACCGAAATAAAGTTCCATATCTTTTTTATTATCTATAAAGTTTGAACATAAAAAGTTAGTGAAGTCGTTTGATTCATATACAAACACACGACGATCGGTAAGCGTGTAATTCGGATCATTAAAAGTGACCACATTTTTGGTTTTGCCCGATGCTGAATCTGATTTTAAGCGAAGTCTGATAGCCATGGCATGACTGCCGGAGGTCACAATCCAATAGCTATGTTTTTCATTGGCCAGTTTCATTTTACAAAATGAATGTTTTAAAAACATCCCCCATTGCGAGTGTTCTACCAGGCAGTTCTCAGTCGCACAGGTTTCGATTTTTTGGTAAAGGTTATCAAGTTCCGGTTGCATAACCTTTTCCATTTTTTCTTTAGTTCCTCGATTGATTGAGCGCAATGTGGCATAGTTAGGTTTTAATGTGGCATAGTTAGGTTTTTTAGGTTCGGAAGATAAATCACCAGCTTGCCAATCTATAATTTGCTGAAGCGACATATGACGGCACACAGCTTTTATATTACTATTGCCTAATTTTGCCAAGCCGTTAAGATTTTTTATGTTAAGTTTCCCGTCAAAAGTATTGCAAGTACTATAGACCCTGCCAACTTGTTTATATCCCTTTTTGACAAAACGTAATTTTTTAATATTTGACGAATGCTGACAATTGTTTGATGTTGTACCATCATGATTATCGTTATGGGAGCTAGGTGGTATGGGATTCATATTCGTTCAATTCCTTTACAGATAGCGAAGTAAAAAAGACATCAAGATTCAAGTGTTATTCCGCATGAAATTATGGGGTCAATTGTAATAAATCAATAAAAAATAAAAGGTAAAGCCTTTTGGTCTCAGGGCAATCGCATGTAAAAAAGGTCTTGCTTAAAACCAAGCCCAGGTTGAATTATGTGCCGGATTATTATCCTGTAGTTTTTGAATGCTACCTGTCGTCGTCATCTATTTCCTTTTCGTTTAGAGTAGCTTGCCTGTGTTTATTGCGTGAACATAAATCGAAATTAAAAAAATACCAATTGCTTTTATCGCAGCAAAAATTATACCAACTGAATTATTTCAAATAGATATGATTGTTTTCGCTCTAACAGAGCATATCTAACGCCAAAAAAGTTGTCGTTTTTTAGAGCATTTAGCGCGAATTGCCAACAATTTTTTGTGTTTGTCTTTTTGAGAATCAATTCTATTTTTAGCACGTTTATATTTTTATAACCGCTGCCAAAGATTGTACGCATCGGACTTGGTCATTTTGTCTCGTTTTCCTTTTGTCCATCGGAATGAATTTTTTCATTTATTGGTATTCGAATAAAATGTATAGGTGATCTGAATGAATGAATTTGGTATTTGGTTATCAACATACCCGTGTTATGGTGATTAAACCGGTTGTTATCGATTTTGATTTTAGGCTATGATGCCATTCGAGCCCGCCTTATCAAATTAAACCTTAGAAATGTTAATTTAATTAATTAAGAAATTGTTTTAATTTGCGGTGACATACGGTATGAAAAGCCGTATCCGCCTAGGATTTTATCCGTGCGTGATAATACAGTTGAGTGAGATAATTAAAGAAGTTCAATTTTTGTTATATATAAGGAGAATCTATGAAAACCGTCAAACCCCTCTCCCGGCGATTGGCAGGCTGGGTGTTTTTTTTCATGTTCCTGGCTATCCTGGCAGTCGATGGTGGTGTATACTGGGTGCTAAATCTCGTTACGCCCAAGGTCCAATTGCTGGCTCAAAATAATCCTTCCATTGCTCAAGCCGATACCCTGTTACAGCTTGCCGAAAAGGCCCGTAATTTATTTTGGCCTTATTTTGTTCCCGCCTCAGCACTGTTTTTCGGATTGCTGGCACTGATGCTTTCGAGCGCCGTGAGCCGTTCGGTCAGGAAGCGGATCGGGTTGCTTACAGGGGAAAAACCGGTGAAGGATAAATCAAAAAAAGGAAGTAAAGCCGCCAAGTTCGACAAATTGGACAAACTGGACAAGGCCGGGCAAACACAATCGGATATGGGCGTCCAGCAGCGCATGTATCTGCATTTGATGACCGTGCTTCAAAGGGAAGGCCGTCTGATGGATTTCTTTTCCGAAGACCTGACAAAATTTCCCGATGCTCAAATCGGGGCGGCGGTTCGTAATATTCATGAAAATTGTATGAAGATCATCAAAAAATATCTGTCCCCCCATTGTGTGGTTGATCAGAAAGAAGGGGAGCAGATTACCGTTGAAAAGGACTTTGACCCAAACGCCTTGAAGCTGGTCGGCAATGTGATTGGAGAGCCGCCGTTTACAGGTGTTGTGAGACATAAAGGCTGGCGCGCTGGAAAAATTGAATTGCCGGCATTTTCCGGCCAGCAGGACCCCAGCATTATCGCTCCGGCTGAAATTGAAGTGCAAGGAAAATAACTATGAGCGAACCTGTTTATATTATAGGCCTCGATCTGGGAACAACAAACAGCATTGTGGCTTATACCGAGGCAGACACCGATAAAATAGAAGAGGCAAGTGTGCGTGTGTTCGATATCCCGCAACTTGTGGAAGCAGGCGTGGTTAAACCGTCACCGGTATTGCCCTCATTTGTGATGCTGGCCGAAGGCCTTGAAACGGCCGAAGAGGCGCTGGCGCTGCCTTGGAGCAATTCACATTCCAACGTGGTTGGTGAATACGCCCGCTACCGGGGTGAGGAGATTCCCCAGCGGCTGATCTCTTCTTCCAAATCATGGCTTTGTAATACCTTTGTGGATCGCAATGCGCAGATTCTGCCGTGGGACGCGGGCGCATCAGCGGCAAATAACGCCCAGACGTTAAAAAAGCTGTCGCCGGTTCAAGCATCAGCACTGATTTTAGAGCATATCCGTGATTCCTGGAACCACGTTATGGCCGGATCGTCATCAGAGCCGGACGAAGGCCTGCGTTTTGAAAATCAGTTGATTTATTTGACCGTTCCGGCTTCATTTGACGCCGTTGCGCGGGAATTGACCGTGAAGGCGGCGAATATGGCCGGTTTATCAAACTTTACATTGCTTGAAGAGCCGCAGGCGGCATTTTATTCCTGGATTGCATCTACGCAAGGCGGATGGCGTGAGCAGGTTTCACCCGGGGATCTTATTCTGGTTTGCGATGTCGGGGGAGGCACCACTGATTTTAGCCTGATTAAGGCCGGACAAGAGGACGGTGATCTGGTCCTTGATCGAATAGCGGTGGGCAACCATTTGCTTGTCGGCGGAGACAATATGGATCTGGCGCTGGCATATAGCCTTTCCAATCAATTAAAAGATAAAGGCACGCGTCTGGATTCCTGGCAAATGAACAGTTTGTGGCACACGTGCCGCAGCACCAAGGAGCGTATCCTTTCCGATCCCGGCTGTGAAATGCTGCCGGTTTCGATTTTAGGGCGGGGCGCCAGTCTGATAGGCGGAGCCATAACCGCCGAGCTTACCCGCGATACGATTGAGAAGGTGATAAGGGACGGTTTTTTCCCGGTTTGCGCTTCCAATGAAAAGCCGTCCGCCGTCCGGCGTACCGGAATTCGGGAATTCGGGCTGGCCTTCGAGTCTGATCCGGCGATTACGAAACATCTGGCTACGTTTCTGGATCGGCATGACGACTCCGGCCGTCCTTTAGCTCCCACGGCCGTGCTATTCAATGGAGGCGTTATGAAAGCCGGATTGTTGCGCGAGCAAATCGTTTCCGTTTTAAATTCTTGGAATCCCAATGGGCGGATACGGGAGCTGGGCGCACAGGATTTTGACCTTGCCGTGGCCAGAGGCGCCGCCTATTACGGTCTGGCGTGCCAGGGCAAAGGCATTCGTATCCGCGGCGGACTCGGGCGCTCTTATTACATCGGCATTGCTGCTGCTATGCCTGCGGTGCCCGGTATGCCCGTTCCTATAAAAGCCTTGTGCGTAGCGCCTTTCGGAACTGAAGAAGGAACAACCGCGGCCATTGAGGATCAGGAATTCGTACTGCTGGTGGGCGAGGAAGCCAAATTCGATTTTTTAGGTTCTACCTTGCGCCCCAACGATAAAATCGGGACCATAGTAGAAGACTGGCAAGATGAAATAGAAGATATTACTACGGTGGAAACTGTTTTGAAGGGCGAAAACCGGCAGGCCATTCCGGTTAATCTTGAGCTTCGGGTTACTGAAGTAGGGACCCTGGAGTTGTGGTGTGTATCGAAAACAGGCCAGCAAAAATGGAAGCTTGAATTTAATGTTAGAAATATAGACTGATGCTCATCCATAAAGGGTCAATTTGTCCGATAGACACTAAACTAAGGCGATTTATGTTTAAGAATATACCATCTTGTATGTCTTTTTTTCCGTCTTGTGCGTTATGCCAAAGGTAAGTATGCAAACTTTGGCGCGCCTTGAATACGAAAAAAAATCGAAGCTCAATCTGGTATATTCTTTTCCGCCAATCGCCTAAAAGCTTGAATATTTTATGTCACAAAATTTAAATTTGAATTCAGAAAATCAGAGCGAAACGGAGCAGACCAGCTCGTACATTATTGGCATCGATCTGGGAACCACCAATTCGGCGGTATCTTATGCGGTTGCCGCTGAGCCGTCAGAGAAATACGGTCCCGTTGAAATTTTTCAAATCGCCCAATGCGTCGCATTAGGCGAATTCGGCAAATTACCGGTGCTGCCATCGTTTTTTTATATTCCGGGCTCTTTTGATATCGATTTGAAGTCAATCAATCATCCGTGGCCCAAATCAGAAGATCACTTTACCGGTTCGCTGGCGCGCGATCATGGAAGCCAGGTGCCTGCGAGGTTGGTTTCATCGGCCAAAAGTTGGCTCTGCCATGCAAATGTAGACCGCCATGGGCGGATTTTGCCTTGGGGCGCCGGCGACGAGGTCGCCAAGGTGTCACCGGTGCAAGCCAGCGCCGCTTACCTGGAACATATCCGTAAAGCCTGGAACCATGCCCGGGGTGATGAAGAAGAGCATTTTCTTGAAAACCAAAATGTCATCATCACGGTTCCGGCGTCCTTTGACGAAGTCGCGCGGGAATTGACCCTGGCCGCCGCAACAATGGCGGGCTATCGTGATGTCACGCTGTTGGAAGAGCCTTTGGCCGCCTTTTACAGCTGGCTCATGCTTCATGAAAAACAATGGCAAAGCCGTGTTCAGCCCAATGAATTAATTCTGATTTGTGATGTGGGCGGAGGTACTACCGATTTTACCCTGGTCACGCTCAATGAGATTTTTGGCTCCAGCCCGCGATTTGAAAGAATCGCGGTAGGCGATCACTTAATCCTGGGCGGCGATAATGTGGACCTGGCTCTGGCCCGCATGGTGGAAGCTCAATGGTCCGGGAGGCAAAGCGGTCTGGACACCAATCGGTGGAAATCCTTATGCCATCAATGCCGGCAGGCCAAAGAAAAAATCCTTTCGGGGAAGGTGGACAGCCACCGGATTACCCTGATGGGATCAGGCAGCGGCTTGATTGCCGGAACCATTACGGCCGAACTGGATCGCGCCGGAGTTGAAAAGGTCATCATGGATGGCTTTTTTCCCTTCACCAGTGATGACGGCGAAGGTCCCAAAGGACAACGCGCGGCTATTACCGAATTTGGGTTGCCCTATGAACCCGAGGCCGCCATTACCCGGCATTTGCATCGCTTTCTGGAACGGCACCGGCAGGATGTGGCCGAAGCCATCGGGAAAGACAATCCGCTACCGGACCTGGTGCTTTTTAACGGGGGAGCGCTAAAGCCGGAAATTATTCAACACAGAATTGTAGAAGATCTTTTCCGCAGTTTTGGGGGAAAGGATTCCCAGCCGCCCCGTATTCTGGAAAACCGCTATCACGACACAGCCGTGGCGCTCGGAGCCTCCTATTACGGCCGGGTCAAAACCGGTCAGGGTGTTCGGGTGGGAAGCGGCAGCCCTCGAGCCTATTATCTCGGAGTGGGGCGGCGGCAAGAAGATCAAGCCAAAGGGGCTCAAACCATTTGCCTGGTAGAGCGTGGTCTTGACGAAGGCACGGCCATAGAGTTGGGCGAGCGGCAATTTCAGGTTCTGGCCAACCAGCCTGTGCGGTTCGAACTTTTCAGCTCAAGCTACAGAAGCAAAGACCGCATAGGGGATCTGGTCACCGTTGATGATAGCCTTATGCCCATGCCGCCAATGCAGACCGTCATACGCTATGGCAAAAAGGCAAAGAAAACAAAACTGCCCGTCAGCATTGAAGCCGAGTACACCGAATTGGGCACACTTTCTCTCTGGTGCCGCTCCCAAAAAAGCGAACATCGCTGGGCGCTGGAATTCCAATTGAGAGATATGGCAGTACCTACGCAAGTGAGTGAGCAAACCATTCTGGACCAGGAAGTGGTCAAGAATGCCTGTCAGGCCGTTCAAACGGCATTTAAGAGCAAAGACCAGAGCCAAATTGACGGGTTAGTCAAAAAAGTCATCGCAATCGTGGATTTGACCCGAGATCAGTGGCCGCTGTCTCTTATCCGGGAAATGGCCGATTGTTTATTGAAACTACAGCCTCGGTGCAGCCAATCCGCCATTCATGAAGCGCGCTGGATGAATCTGACCGGCTTTTGCCTGCGGCCCGGATTTGGTGACGCCCTGGATGCCGAGCGCATCAGACAGGTTTGGAAAATCCACAATACTGGAGCAGTGCGGCCTAAACACGCCCAGGTTCAATCAGAGTGGTGGATCATGTGGCGAAGGCTTTCCGGAGGCCTGGCCCCCGGTCAGCAGCGCCAGTTGAGCCAGGAGCTAAGCAAATTGCTGCAAGGCGGAAAAAGCAAAAAAGTCCGCCTTCCCCTTCAGCGGCAACTGGAACTATGGATGGCGGTCGCCAATCTGGAACGGCTCTATGTTAAAGACAAAGTCAAGTGGGGACGGCAGCTCATTACGTTAATGCAGCCCGGCCAGGTCAAACATCAACATTTCTGGTCTCTTTCACGTCTCGGAGCGCGAGAATTGCTCTACGGCCCGGCGGACCGCGTTATCCCGGCTCCTGAAGCGGCTCTTTGGATTGATATGTTGTTGAGCCAAGACTGGAACATGCCAAAAGCCGTAGGCGCAGCCCTGGTGCAACTGGCTCGCAAAACCGGTGACCGCACACGCGACGTGGAACCAGAAGTGGTGGACCGTATTGTAGAATGGATGGAGCCCCATACCGAACTGGAGGACAAACACCGCTACCTGCTGGAAGTAATTCCCATGGAAAGGCAACAAGAGCAGGACCTTTTCGGCGAATCCCTTCCCTCGGGTATCGTGCTGCACGGATAGCTCTACCGTGGAGTGATGAAAATTTGGGCAAAATAAATCGCCTAAAGCCCTTGCCGGATTGGCGGCTTGTAATCGGCCCGCATTTTAACAACATGTTAACACAGCAAGTGGAGCCTTATCTGGCAATTGAAGCAGAGCCCTTTGCCGTTTTAGAAGATCACAATCCGGCCTGCGAATTTGCTATTGAGGAAGAATTTTTTGATAAAAACTGGGATGCTTGATTTTTTATTGGGAATTTGTTTGAATTGATGTTTATTTTTGCAACAGTTTGTTTAAATTGGCCAATGCGCGTCCTGCGTCCGCCATTCAAATATCTTAAAAAGGGCTTGTTAACCAAATCTACCCAATTTATATGAATTCTATTACCCAATTATAGTTTTAGAAAATTATAAAAAATTATAAGCATTTGAAATTACTTATTTTAGATGTTTCTGTCAGGGTTGTCACGAATTTTGCATGGTTGTAAGTACTATAATCCTGATATTTGAGTTTAGCTTCTGTTCATTTTTAAAAGAATATTGCTTCGAATTTCGATTGAGTCCACCTCTAATTCCCCTAGTAAATAAAAAAAATTGACCGCTGGAGCGGTTACTTTTTTGAATGGAAAGTCATGTATTTTTATACGATTAGCACTGATAAGGGGATGTAAGTCATGAATGACCTTTGCCAAAATAAAACCTTAGAAGCCTTAATTAACTCTATAACCGCCCTTTGTACCGACTATATCGAACAAAAGGACCTAAAAGGAAAAGCTTTAGCAGACGTTATAGCGGCTCTTAATTTAACTATGGATTCATTCGGCAAGTGGAAAAAAGGGTCTAATAAGATGAAGCGTTCTAAGGAGCCTCGCAGGCATTATTGCCAGTATTGTCATGTGCTTTATGGAGTAAAAGATATTTGGGAGCCCTGAACATAATAAGTATAAGGTGAAATTTTGGCGGATTTTAGATGGGTAAGGGTAATATTTTATTAGCAGGCGATTGGAGTATTAATGAGTTCTGGTTTCTTACTGAGTATTATTCAAAAAGCAGTTCTAATACTGGAGATAATTATTATTGGTCTTTGTCATGTTTGCAGAAGAGGAGGAATCGCCTCCTGCCGAATTTTTAAGAATAAGGCGATTTGCAGTTAAAGAATATACCATCTTGTATGTCTTTTTTCCCGTCTTGTGCGTTATGCCAAAGATGCGAATACGTTAAGTATGCAAACTTTGGCCCGCCTTGAATACGAAAAAAAATCGAAGCTCAATCTGGTATATTCTTTTCCGTCAATCGCCTAAGTAATCAAGATCACGGTATCCACAAACTCGTTTTACAATGTGTGATATAGTCGCATTAAATGCTTCCGGCTTTGCTGATGTAACTCGATGGCGAATAAAAGACAGAATCTCTTTCCGATCTCGATCAAGACCATTGGCAAATTTTATTAGCGGTGCAAGCGCTGTCTCTTTTACCCAATCGATCATTTTGTCCAGATATTTCTCGGCGCTTTTGGGGTAAACGTAGATCGATAAATTTAACAAATTGTCATGATCATAATTATATAAAAAGATGCAATAAAGATGATGGTGGCGAATGCCCTTGGAGAGTGAAGGTGTTCAATGATAAACCTGAATATTGGAAAAGATGTGAAACTGAAGATTTAGGTTATGCATCCAAGTTTAATCTAAAATGCCCAAATGATCCTGATGATAACAAATGGGTGACGGTAAAATTTTAAACCCCGGCAGAACATTGCTTTGTTCTTCTACACTATTTTACTGCCGGGTGGCGCTCCAAATATAAGGATAAAAAATATCAATATATTATTAACTTATAAGTATATTGTTTTTTTCTGATCGATCAAGCTTTTCGTTTTAACCGAGTGAGAATCTATGAACCCTCTATATGCAGAGACCTCGAACGCTTTGTTAGGCGATTTATCTTATTTAGTTCCAATTGTATGAAAATAGCAAATAATACTATGCATTCAATCAGTTACGCCATCCTTACCTTTGGGGCACTACCAAAAATAGGAAACATAGTTCTTCGGGCTAGAATTCTTAATTTTTGTTAAAAGTTCCGAAATTTACAAACTATCCGTTATTACTCCGGATTTAAATTGAGTTCAGGGGCGGTGCGCACCTTTCAAAATCCAAAGCCCGTCTATTATTCTCTCTTTTTTTAACTAAAGTTATTGCATGTTTGTGCCGAAACAAAATCAAAACAAGTGGGCAAAAATGCGGCCTGGATTAGCTGGAAAACCTGAAGTTTTTATATGACTTGACGTTCAACTTTTCCCTCACTATGTGTAAAAATGTCATGCAACTCATTGATATTATAATAAAACAAAGCTAAATAGGTAAATTTTCAGATCTAATAAATTCAGGCGTTTTGCAAAAAACTTGAACATCGGAACATCGGGTATAAGCAACGATTGCAGCTTAAATCAGCATTACTCAAGCTCGGCGGGGCCCAATAAAAGGAGACCTTAAAAAAATGAAATTCAATTTAAAGTCTATTACCAACAAGCTTACCCTCAGCGGTATAGTTATCGTAATTTTGCCTTTGATCATCGCTGGCTGGCTTTCGTATTCAAAATCAGAGAGTGCATTGCAAGACATTTCGATGATGCGGGTGAAAGGCATGGCTGTTGATTTGGCCAACCTGACCAACCAGACCCTGACTTCATTGATCAACCAAGCCGATATTATTGCCTCCCAGAAACAAATTATTGATATGGCTGAATCCGTGAAAAAATCAGGTATTAAAGAGTCTGGGAAACAAATCAAAGATGTGTTTCAGGCTTTGTCGATCCAGTTTCGCAGTTTCGGCAGCTATTACCAAGGCATATTTGTAACCGATACCAAAGGTGAGGCGTATACAGGAATTCTTGACAACGGGGCGGAATACAAAGGGATCAATGTTTCGGATCAGGATTATTATCAAAAGGTTATAGGTCAGAAACAATCTGTAATCAGCGAAGTGGTGATCTCTAAACTCACCTTCAAACCCATTGTTGTAGCACTAGCTCCAATTAAGAATTCAAACGGGAGAATGATTGGAACCCTAGGCACGGTAATCAAGGCGGATTATTTCGGCAGTGCTATCGCCAATCGCAAAATTGGCCAAACCGGTTATGGTTATATGATCAACAATAAAGGCCTGATACTGGCGCATCCCAGGCCGGAGTTCGTACTCAAACTGGATACGACCACGCTTAAGGAAATGACTTCGATCATCAATAAAATGATGGCCGGTGAAACCGGGATGGAGCCTTACAATTTCGAAGGATTAGACAAAGTAGCCGGATTCGCGCCTGTAGGCATCAACGGCTGGTCCATCGGCGCAACCCAGCAGGCAAGCGAGTTCCTGGCGGCTTCGAACACCATTCGCAATACCAATATCCTGGTGATCGTTTTGGCCGGCCTGATCACGGCGGTTATCGTGTTTTTAGCGGCCCGATCCATTGTAAAGCCGATCAATAACGCCGTAATAGGGCTTCAGGATATCGCCCAGGGTGAGGGTGATCTGACTATGCGGTTGCAAGTGACCAGTCAGGACGAGGTGGGTGAGCTGGCCAGATGGTTCAATGTTTTCATAGAAAAACTTCAGGGAATTATCAAACAAATCGGCCAGGGCGTGGACACCCTGGCGATATCTTCCACCGATCTTTCGTCCATTTCTGAAGAGATGTCCCAGGCTGCCCAGAACACTTCGGACAAATCCAAGAAGGTGTCCAGCGCTTCCGAAGAATTGAGCGGCAATATGAGCGCCGTGGCCGCGGCAATGGAAGAGTCCGCCACCAACACCTCGATGGTTGCCGCTGCAGCAGAAGAGATGTCCGCCACGATCAGCGAAATCGCCAAAAACTCTGAAAAAGCTCGGACAATTTCCGATGAAGCCGCCCGCAAAACAGCCGACACGTCCACGACCATGGAGCAATTGGGCGAAGCCGCCCAAGCCATTGGCAAAGTGGTCGAAACCATAACCGATATTTCAGAACAGGTGAACCTGCTGGCTCTGAATGCCACCATCGAGGCGGCAAGAGCAGGTGAGGCAGGTAAGGGATTTGCAGTCGTGGCCAATGAAATCAAGGAACTTGCAAAACAGACTGCCGATGCGACCCAGGATATCAAAGGTAAAATCGAAGGAGTCCAAGGGACCACCTCGGTGACCGTCAAAGATATTGATCAGATTGCCACAGTAATAACCGAGGTCAACGATGTTGTGGCCAACATCGCCACTTCAGTAGACGAGCAGTCCACGACCACTTCCGAAATTGCCACCAATGTTTCCCAGGCGGCCCAGGGAATTCAAGATGTAAACGAAAATGTCGGACAAAGCTCAGTTGTTGCCTCGGACATCTCTCATGACATTGCCGAGGTCAATACCACGGCGGACGAGATGAACTCGTCGAGTTCCCAGGTAAATATGAGCGCCCAAAATCTTTCCAAGCTGTCCGATGATCTTAAAAACATGGTCAACCAGTTTAAGGTTTAGGCCCTGTGTTAGCAGTTTAAAAAAAGGAGCGCCGCCATAAAGGTACGGCGTTCCTTTTTTGTTTTTCCGTCAAAAGCAGTATAAAAAAACTTCCCTTTGCGTTTGTTCCGGTTTTATTGTTATTTGCCCTCTTGCTCTTTATGTTGCCAATCTTGAAAATGAACCCATAGAACAGCTCCCAATTCGACATCTTTTTCTTCACCATCAGGCGTTTTAAGTACAAAATCAGCCTCATTGAGAGCCGAAAATCCCCACCATCCCGATTTGGGGACACCATAGGTGAAGACGCCGTTTTTATCGGCTTTTATAGTTTGAGTAACCATATAATCGCTGGGCGCTTGGGCCATTTTGTCTCTGTTATAGTATTCAATCTCTACTTGCGCATTTGGAACGATTTTACTGTCAAGTTTGACGATGCCCTGAAAAACATTGCCAGCATATAAACCATAGGGCTTTGACAACGGGACGATCTCGGTTTTCAATCCGATTTCATCATTCCAGCCATCATCATCGCCAAACGCGGCGACAATCGTTTTTGTGTAATGAATGATAAACACATCCTCGGCAGGTTCCCAGTAGGGCTGGGGCTCCATATAAAATACATAAACACCGGGACGATTAATCCCATAGTCCAGTTGCCAGCCGGAATGATCCATTACACTGGCGGGCTTTAACGCACTGAGCAGGTCAAAGTGTTTGGTGTCAAAAACTACTTTGAAAACTTTTGGTTTTTCCAATTCCATGCCGATCATTTCCATGGGGTGACTGAACGACAATTGCACATTGATGTTGCGATCATCGTGTTGCATCACCATGTTGTCAGAAGCAATCACCATGCCGAAATGACAAAAAGCCTTACCTGCAAGAGTAAAAAAGACAATAGCAATCATGCACAACCGGAATACCTGTTTCATAAACGCCTCCTTAAAAAACTCTGACTTAAAATACTCTGAAGTTTGTATATAATAAAAAAGCCACGAGAGCTTGGTTATCTTTTGAAAACCGGGAGCCTTCGTGGCCTTATAGGTTACTTTGATTTATATTTTTTTCTTCTTTTTATCGCCTATCTTCAGATAGGAATCAGTGGCACTGATCTACCAATCTTAATTTATTTTGTCAACAACACATTTGCAGTGGAAAACTGTTACAGTCATATTTTTGAACAAATGATGATCCGTAAATTAATTTACAGCTTTTAATGAAATTCCGGAATCTTTGGCCGCGTCGCGGATTCGATCCACAAAGATACGGGCAAATTCATCGTTGGATCCCAATCCTTCCAATTTTGGCGTTACTTCGAATCCTGCTTTTGTAAGAATAGATTTCCAGGAATCTTTTTCATCCCCGGCCATGTCATTGATTGCATGATCACCGGCCACAATCATAAGGGGTTTAAGGATAATTTTGCCCCTGTCAAAGTCGGAAAGGTAGCGGTTAATATCGTCAATTCCCGGAAATCCCTCCACAACGCCAATGCAGGTAACCACTTTAGGATACATTTCCCGCATTTTTTTGGCTGCTTCATGATAGATACCCGTGGACCAATGCTCATTGCCATGGGCCATGTAAACCAGCAAAGCATCCTGTTTTTTGGCCATATCCGCATCGGCGGCAAGGGTTTTGAGTACTGCTTGCATATCTTTATGGTAGTCGTACCGGTCGCCAACAGTTCCTAAGGCCGGTCTACCCAAAGCGATTTTTCCAAAAGGCCGCCATCTTTCTTTAACGGTTTGAATGGAACGGATTGCGTTGACATATTGTGAAAGGTCGTAGGATTGTTCCATATAGAACATGTGGGTAGGCTGAACAACGATATTTTTATACCCGTCTTCGAGCAGATCCCCGAAGGTGGCGATAATATTTTTCACATAAAGAACTTCTTCAGGAATACCTTGATCCAGCCATTTTTTGGCCTCATCTTGCCTTTCTTTCCAAATGTCCCGGATAATGTTAGAAGTAAAGGTGAGCTTTACAGGAATACCGGGAAAAGCTTGTTTAATGTGGTTCTGGATATTGGTAATGGCCTTGACCGCAGCGGGTTCCGTGGTCCCGAAACTGGCTAAAATAATAGCTGTTTTTTCCTGCGCCGGTTCACCAGAGTGCTTGCCCATGGCCAAACTTGCGGATAAAGGAAAAATAATCGATGTAATCATCACCATAACGATCCATAGAGGCTTTCGCATGTGACTCCCCTTTCTTTTTTAAAAAGTTTACGGTCGGACAATTCATAAAAAAAAACCGGATCGGCTTAATTCGATCCGGGATTTACCGTTTTTTATCCTCAGAAGAAAGGGTAAGGCACGACGCCGTCCACGCGGTCAATACCCTCATATCCAGGCAGGTCTTCTGACTCTCGGTTCATCCTTCCGGCTGCGTCTTCCCGGCCCTTATTTGGGCCAGTGACACGTTGCAGCTTTCGTCACCGATTACAGCGGCGGGCCCGTCCTCGATTTGCACGAGGTTCCCCATTAAGCTCTGTGACGAGCACCTGGACATTATTCAGCAGGATAGAGTAATGTCGCAAAATGTCAAGAAGAAATTGAGTCTTGGATACGCTTGCATCCTTTGTTTGGTTGCACTATTGTAACGCAATAAAAATCAACCAACAGTAATTAAGGATTTTTGAAATGAAAGCATTTCTGAATAAATTAACTGTTATTTCGTTATTGATGTTATCTTTTGCCCAACCCGGCATAGCTAAAGAGCGTGTGTCTGTCTTTGCCAGCATTGTTCCTCAAAAATACTTTATTCAACAAATTGGTAAAGATTTGGTGGATGTTCAGGCGATGGTGCA
This sequence comes from Desulfobacteraceae bacterium, assembly GCA_024230435.1. Classification (GTDB taxonomy): domain Bacteria; phylum Desulfobacterota; class Desulfobacteria; order Desulfobacterales; family Desulfosarcinaceae; genus UBA2230. Next base: position 35,711 of record JAAERL010000147.1, on the reverse strand, counting down.
GCCCGGAGCCAGCCCGGCGGCCTACGAACCCAATCCCGGGCAAATGGCCGCCTTGTCTAAAGCTAAAATCTATTTTGCAATAGGTGTCCCTTTTGAAAGAACCTGGTTGAAAAAAATAGCCGCCGCCAATCCAAAAATGCAAGTGGTTCATACGGATCACGCCATTGAAAAGATCCCAATCGCTGCCCGCCATCACCATGACAAGAATGAGCATCATGAAAAAACAAATGATAACAGCAGACAAGCAAGGCATGCCTGGAAAAACAAAGCACTGGATCCTCACATCTGGCTTTCTCCGCCCCTGGTCAAGAAACAGGCCAACACGATAATGACAACTCTCCAAAAAATCGATCCATCCAACCATAACGCCTACCAGGCAAATTACCGCCAATTTATTTCCAAAATCGATGAACTGGATACTAAACTGAAACAGATCTTTGAAAAACAAAAGGGACTTGAGTTTATGGTATTGCACCCATCATGGGGCTATTTTGCTCATGCTTACGGATTAAAACAGGTACCTATTGAAATTGAAGGCAAGGCCCCCAAACCGGCCGATTTAAAAGAGCTGATCAAACATGGCCGGAAAAAACATATCATCGTCATTTTTGCGCAACCCCAGTTTTCAGCCAAAAGCGCCAAACTCATTGCCAGGGAAATCAACGGTCAGGTAGTATTTGCCGATCCGCTGGCAAAGGATTGGATGGCCAACCTGCTTAAAGTAGCTGAAAAGTTTAAGGCTGCTTTGAAATAAGTCCATAAGTAACTATTTGGCTAAAATATTTATCTTTTTCAATAATACCAGAGCGAACCAGTCCCGATCATCACCAAACCAGTCAACAGGGCTGAATCCCGCAGCGCGAAACAGCCGATTGGCGCTGAGTTTGCTGTATTTGCGGCAAATTTCCGTATGTAACGTCTCACCTTCGTCGAATGCAGTGCTCCAGGCCATTTGAGCAAAGGCGACATTGACGGGTTTTCGGGCCTGCAAATGCATTTCGATTTGTTCTTTATCCGGATTAAAAAAAGCTAGATGCTCAAAATCTTCCAAGCCAAAATTCGCCCCCGCCTCCCTGTTCAAACGTGTCAGGATGTTCAGGTTAAATGCTTTGGTAACCCCCTGACTGTCGTTGTAGGCCGCTTCCAATAAAGAGACTGGTTTGAGCATGTCCATGCCAATGATCAGCCGGTCGCTATCGGACATGATGCTTGCGATATTACGCAGTAAATTAAAGCTTTCGGCCTTGTCCAGATTACCGATGGTGCTACCGAGGAAAAGAATCAGTTTTTTTCGGTGATTTTTTAGGCCCGTCAGCGGTTGCATAAAGTCCTCCTGAATACCGGATACGGTTAGATTGCTATGGGTGCGGCATAATTTTCTTGCTGCCTGGTTTAAATATTCCGGACTGATATCCACTGGTATATACCGGATGGTCTTAGGCGATTGGCGGAAAAGAATATACCAGATTGAGCTTCGATTTTTTTTCGTATTCAAGGCGCGCCAAAGTGTGCTGATCAGTTTGCATACTTAACGTATTCGGGCTTTGGCATAACGCAGAAGACGGGAAAAAAGACATACGAGATGGTATATTCTTTAACACAAATCGCCTTAGCCCCCCGCTTACGTGCCTGGACAATTTTGTTCAGATCCAGAGCAGGGCTGTCCGTAGCCGGATTGGCTCCCCAGACAACCACCATTTCGGCATTTTCAATATCCGGGAACATGTTGATCAACATCGCTCCCATGGTCACATGGGGAGCAATCATAGCATAAGCGACATAGCACAACGCCCCGACTCCCATCGTGTTGGGTGAACCAAAGGGAAAAAGCAGGCTGGAAGCCGAAGAAATTGCAACACCTTTGGGTTGAAAAATATCACACATCGCCAATTCAAAACCGCCCCTGCCGGTATAAATAGCAGCAGCATGGGCGCCGAATCCGGCTTTTATGGCGTTGAGCCTGCCTGCGATTTCATCATAGGCTTGATCCCAGCTTATAGGCTCGAAATCATAGGCGCCTTTTGGTCCCTTTCTACGCAGAGGGTGCAAGAGCCTGCTGGAGGCATAGATAATTTCCGGTGAATGGTCACCTAATCTACAGGTAATGCCCAGGGGGGAATTCAAATCGGCTTCGACCTTGACAATTTTTCCCCCGTGATCATAAGTGGCAACGATCCAACACCCTGCCGGGCAAATACCGCAGATGCCCCGGCGTTTTTTAAACGGCTCCGACATAAACGTTAACTCCTTTCTTATGGTCCTGAATTTTTACGTTTTTCATTCCTGTTGAAAAATCATAAAATTCCGGTAAAGAATAGCAGCGTTATAGTCATACTCGATGATCAAGTTTTTTTAATTTGACTTTTTGAAATGCAGTATTTTCAGACGGTTACATACAACAGCTTTGGCCAAACCGTGATTTGACAATTTGCAAAACCCTACAAATTCAATTAGTTGCAATGTCAAGCATAAAAAACTTGATCATCGAGTCATAGGAATCAAGACCCATAAATCATGTCGTCTAAAGTTTTTGAATGAATGATTGATCGATCAGAGATTGAAGGTTAGAGTTAATCTTAACCGTGTATCTTTTTATCTTGCAAGGCAGAAATAATACTTTTATATAAATTTTGGCTTTCGCCCCGCGCCGTTCCCAGGCGTTTTTTAATCACGAGGGAACACGGATATGAAATGCTCGAGCCTTTATATGCTATTGGTTGCGGCACTTCTTACAGCCACCATCTTCGGGCCCGCAAACGCCGCAAACAATCAAAAAATTCTGGTTTCACACGCCATTGCCATGAACGGCGAGTCGAAATACGATCCGGATTTCGCCCACTTTGACTACGTCAATCCGGATGCGCCCAAGGCCGGCTTGCTTCGCCAGGACGCCACCGGCACTTTTGATTCGTTCAATCCATTTATAGCCAAGGGAAATCCCGCTGCTGGCCTGGGCCTGACCTACGACACACTCATGGCCCGTTCCTATGACGAACCGTTTACTCAATACGGTTTAATTGCTGAAAAAATCGAATTTCCCGAAGACCGCTCCTGGGTTATCTTTCATATCAACAAAAAAGCCCGGTTTCACGACGGCTTACCGGTCAAGGCCCCGGATGTAGTTTTTAGTTTTAAAACCTTAGTTGATAAGGGATCGCCTTTATATGCGCGGTACTATGCCGATGTCAGCAGCGTCAAAGCCCTTGATGATTATCGAGTCAAATTCAGCTTTGGCGGCAAACCCAACCGCGAAATGCCGTTGATCCTGAGCCAATTGGCGGTGCTGCCCGAGCACTATTGGAAAGACAAGGATTTTAGCCGCACCACCCTTGCTCCGCCTCTAGGCTCGGGCCCTTACAAAGTAAATTCGTTCGACCAGGGGCGATCGATCACTTATACTCTGGATGATACTTATTGGGGGCGCGATCTGCCGGTCAACCGCGGGCGATATAACTTCAAACACATGCGCTACGACTACTACCGCGACAGAACTATCTCACTGGCGGCTTTTAAAAGCGGCGAATACGACTTTCGCCAGGAGAATACTTCAAAGCATTGGGCCACAGCGTATAAAGGGCCGCCCTTCGAAAAAGGACTGATAAAAACCGAAAACATAAAAGATGGAACCCCTGCAGGCATGCAGTGTTTTGTGATGAACCAGCGCCGCTCTATTTTTTCCGATCGCAAGGTACGCGAGGCTCTGATACAAGCCTTTGATTTTGAATGGACCAACCGGAACCTGTTCTACAGTATGTACAAACGCACTGATTCCTATTTTGAAAACTCTGAAATGCAGGCCATGGGCCTGCCGTCTGAAGCAGAGTTGAAACTTCTGGAACCCTTGCGCGAACACCTGTGGCCCGAAGTTTTTACCCATGCCCATACGCTGCCTTCCACCAATGAAAAACACGGTCTGCGTAAAAATCTGCGCAAAGCGTTAAAACTGCTCAACGAGGCCGATTGGGAATTTAAAAACGCAAAGCTTCGCAATAAGTCAACCGGCAAACCTTTCAGCTTTGAAATCCTTTTGCACAGTCCGGCTTTCGAACGTGTCTGCCTGCCGTTTACCGCCAACTTAAAAAAGCTCGGAATCCATGCCAGGGTGCGCCTGGTAGACACCTCCCAGTACATTAACCGTTTGCGCAACTTCGACTTCGATATGATTGTCGGCTCATTTGGTCAATCCTTATCGCCGGGCAATGAGCAACGCTATTACTGGCATTCTGAAGCCGCCGGAATCCCCGGTTCCCGAAACTACAGCGGCATCCAAAACAAGGCCGTGGATGAACTGGTGGAAAAGATCATCACCGCCGAAACCCGGCAAGATCTGGTCAACTGTTGTAAGGCTCTGGACCGTGTACTGCTGTGGGGCCATTACGTCATTCCCCATTGGTACTCGGGCGAGTATCATATTGCCTATACCGCAAAGTTAAAGCACCCGCCCAACCCGCCGCCATACGCCCTGGCCTTAGATACCTGGTGGGTAAAAACCGGCAAATCGGATTCGCTTTTACAAAATACAAAACCGAGGAAGTGACCGGCCAATTATGACTGCATACATCATACGGCGTCTAATGTTGGTTATACCCACCTTGCTGGGAATTATGACCGTTAATTTTTTTGTCATCCAGGCTGCTCCGGGCGGACCGGTGGAGCAATTCATCGCCAGAATGGAAGGCGAGCAGGTGGCTGCCACCGAACGTTTCACCGGAAGCGGCTCGGCTGAACTCAAGTCCCGCAGCCTTGATGAAAACAGAACCTACCGGGGAGCACAGGGCCTGGACCCTGAACTGATCGCCCAAATTGAAAAAATGTATGGCTTTGACAAGCCGCTTTACCAGCGATTTTCTGAAATGCTGTTCAACTACGCCACATTCGACTTTGGCGAAAGCTTTTATCAGGACCGCAGTGTCATTGCCATTATTGTTTCCAAGCTGCCGGTTTCCATTTCTCTGGGGCTTTGGTCCACATTAATGATTTACTTAATATCCATTCCCATGGGCATCAAAAAAGCAGTGCGGCACGGCTCCCGGTTCGACGTTTGGAGTTCCACGGCGGTTATCATCGGCAACGCAATACCAGTGTTTTTGTTTGCCGTGTTTCTAGTGGTGCTGTTTGCGGGCGGTTCCTACTTTGACTGGTTTCCCCTAAGGGGCCTGACATCGGAAAACTGGCAAGAACTTTCATGGCCCATGAAGATCGCTGATTACTTCTGGCATCTGGTTTTACCGGTAGCTTCAATCAGCATTGGCGGGTTTGCCACCTTGACCATGTTGACCAAAAACTCCTTTCTCGACGAAATCGGCAAACAGTATGTGGCAACAGCCAGGGCCAAAGGCATTTCCGAACGTAAAGTGCTCTACAGCCACGTATTCCGCAATGCCATGTTGATCATCATTGCAGGTTTTCCTTCCGCCTTTATTTCCATGTTTTTTACCGGATCGTTGTTGATCGAAGTCATCTTCTCCCTGGACGGGTTGGGACTGCTGGGATTTAATTCAACTATCAACCGCGATTATCCGGTTATGTTCGCCACTTTGTATATCTTTACCCTGGCGGGTCTGTTGCTGAAAATTGTTTCAGACATTACTTACACACTTGTCGATCCGCGCATCGACTTTGAAACAAGGATGTAAACGACCATGCTAATCGGCAAAAAATCGGCAAATCCAATCACTCAGCGGCGTTGGCGCAATTTCAGGGCCAACCGCCGGGGCTGGTGGTCATTGTGGATATTTTTGACACTCTTTGTGCTGTCCCTGGGCGCTGAATTTCTGGCCAATGACAAACCCATTGTAATTTTTTTTAAAGATAACCTATACTTTCCCGTCCTGAAAGCCTACCCGGAAAATCAATTCGGCGGAGATTTTCCCACCGAAGCCGACTACCGCGACCCTTACGTGCAAGAGTTGATCGAAACCGAAGGCTGGATGCTATGGCCGCCCATCCGCTTTTCCTATAACACCTTCAACTGGAACCTGAACCGGCCCTCGCCTAGTGCGCCGACCACAGTAAACTGGCTCGGTACCGATGACCAGGGCCGGGATGTCGCCGCACGCCTTATCTATGGTTTTCGTATTTCCGTACTTTTCGGGCTGACCCTGACCCTTGCCAGTTCCATTATCGGGATCACCGTGGGAGGTATTCAGGGATTTTACGGCGGCCGGATCGACATCTTCGGCCAGCGTTTCATTGAAATATGGCAGGGCCTGCCTGTTTTGTTTCTTTTGATTATTCTTTCTTCTTTTGTTCAGACCAACTTCTGGTGGCTGCTGGGCATTATGTTGCTTTTTTCATGGATGAGCCTGGTGGATGTGGTGCGCGCTGAATTTCTGCGGGGACGCAACCTCGAGTATGTGCGGGCTGCGCGGACCCTGGGCGCAGGGGACCTGACCATCATGTTCAAGCATGTGCTGCCCAATGCGATGATCGCCACCATCACTTTTCTGCCCTTTATTTTGAACGGTTCCATAACGACCCTGACCGCCCTGGATTTTCTGGGCTTCGGTTTGCCGCCGGGCTCGCCAAGCCTGGGCGAACTGCTTTCCCAGGGTAAAGCCAACCTGCATGCCCCCTGGATTGGTATTTCCACTTTTATCACCCTGGCCCTGCTGCTATCGCTGCTGGTCTTTATCGGAGAAGCCGCCCGTGACGCCTTCGATCCCCGCCTCAACCAAAGTCAAGGAGGCCCGTAATGCCCGAGCCACTGGTAAAAGTTGAAAACCTTTCCATCGATTTTAAATCAAGCGAAACGGTAACCCATGCCGTTCGCAATGTCTCTTTTGAAGTTGCCAAGGGCGAAACCCTTGCCCTGGTGGGTGAATCCGGATCGGGCAAGTCTATAACGGCGCTCTCCATCCTGGGTCTGACTTGCCCGGCAGCAAGCTATCCTTCCGGTAAAATCCTGCTTAACGGCAAAGAGATGCTCAACGCCGGGGCAGCGGATCTGCTCAATGCACGGGGAAAAATCGCAGGCGTGATTTTTCAGGAGCCCATGACATCGCTAAATCCCCTGCATACGGTTTACAAACAAATCGCCGAAATTATTCAGGCCCATACAGCGATAGAAAAAAACGCCGTCCGGCGAAGAGTACTGGAATTGTTAAACCTTGTGGGCATCCGCAATGCCGAGAGCCGCTTGAATGCATATCCTCACGAGCTTTCGGGAGGACAACGCCAACGCGTCATGATAGCAATGGCGCTGGCCAACGAGCCGGACCTGCTCATTGCCGATGAGCCCACCACGGCACTGGATGTAACCGTTCAAGCACAGGTTATGCAACTGCTTGCCGATATCCAGAGCCGGATGCACATGGCCGTGCTGTTCATCAGCCACGACCTTGGCGTCGTCCGGCAGTTTGCCGACCGCGTGGCGGTAATGTACCAGGGACAAATTGTAGAAATCGCACCCACGGAAAAACTTTTTCAAAATCCCGGACATGCCTACACCCAAAAGCTGCTCGATGCTGAACCCTCCGGCAAACCGGCAAACCGGGCCGCGGACGCGCCCGTGCTGATTTCCACTAAGGATCTCAAGGTTCATTTTCCCATCAAGAAAGGGATTTTCAAACAAACAGTGGATCATGTACGGGCGGTAGACGGCGTTTCCATACAAATCCGCGAAGGCGAATCCTTGGGCGTGGTGGGTGAATCGGGCTCAGGCAAGTCAACCCTGGCTTTTGCAATTTTAAGAGTTCTCAAAGAAGCCGACGGTGTCATTAGCTTCGGTGATATTCGCCTGGACAAATGCGGTAATAGAAAAATGCGGTCCTTGAGGCGTGAAATTCAAGTCGTCTTTCAGGACCCTTTCGGCTCCCTGTCACCGCGGATGCCCATCTCCGGAATCATTGCCGAAGGCCTGAAAATACACGGCCTGGGAAATTCGGCCATGCATGACAAATTGGTCATCAAGGTCATGGAAGAAGTAGGGTTAGATCCGGATTTGCGCCACCGTTATCCCCATGAGTTTTCCGGTGGCCAGCGCCAACGCGTGGCCATTGCCCGCGCACTGGTGCTCAAGCCCCAATTGATCATCCTGGACGAACCCACCTCCTCGCTGGACCGCACGGTTCAATTCCAAATTATCGAGCTTCTGCGAAACCTGCAAGCTGAGCATAAACTTGCTTACATGTTCATTACCCACGATCTGAAAGTAGTAAAAGCCTTATGCCATTCGATTATTGTAATTAAAAACGGACAGGTGGTGGAAGCCGGCGATGCGGACCGGATTTTCAAAACTCCGCAAGAAACCTATACCCGCGATCTGCTAAAAGCGGCTTTTGACGACTACCGGATCAGAGGCAAGCACCAGGAATAATTCATTTTTAGAGGCATGCAAGCAGCCTGGATCTATAAAAGGCCATACTTTTCAAGCTTATTGTATAGAGTTCGCCTGCTAATGCCTAATATAGAGGCGGTGCGTTGCCGGTTGTTTTGCGTCCAGTTCAGTGTTTGCAGAATCATCGACCGTTCGCCTTCTTTGAGAGTACATCCTATAGGCAGCTTGATCTCCGGCCGCTGTTTTTGGCCTTTCTGAAGACGCTCGGGAAGATGTCCGGGCAACAAAATCGCGCCAGTGGAATTCAACACAGCCCGGTGTATGACATTTTTTATCTCTCTAACATTTCCCGGCCACTCGCAGGATTCGAGCCTTGAAATACATTCGGGAGATATGCCGAGGATATCACGCTGGTAGTCGTCGCTGAATTGTTTGAGAAAGTGGTTCACCAGCAATACGACATCACCACCACGTTCGCGCACTGGAGGCAGGGTTATCTGGAAGATATCTAGACGAAAAAAAAGATCTTCTCTGAAGCGGCCCTGATTCACCGCTTCGGACAAGTTTTCATTGGTGGCGACAACGATTCGTACGTTGGCCGAAATAGTGCGTGTCCCGCCAATTCGCTCAAATTTATGCGTTTCAATCAATCTGAGCAGGCTGATTTGTATCTTTTCGCTTATGGTGCTGATCTCATCGAGAAAAATGGTTCCGCCTTCGGCCTTTTCAAACACCCCCCGATGGCTTCGCGTTGCACCTGTGAAGGCTCCCTTTTCATAACCGAACAACTCTCCGGCCACCAGTTCCGGCGGCAGGGCGCCTAAATGTATAGGAAAAAAGGACTTTCTGCTTCGAGGGCTCAACTGATGGATTGCTCTAGCGACCAGATCTTTACCAGTACCTGTTTCTCCGGTGAGCAATACGGGCATGTTCGTGTTCGCCGCCTGACGAATCTGACGGTAGACATCAATCATTTTCGATGAACCGCCAACCATTTTCTCAAAGGTGGTTTTGCGGGCCTCGGACTTCAAGAGCAGATTGGGTGTGCATTGGGGTTGATGCAGCAGCGCGGCATCGATTAGCATTTGCAGTTCACCATCGGATATGGGCAGCTTGGCGTATTGGTAGGACCCCCTTTTAAGAGCTGAAAAAACCAAAGACATGTCTTTTGAAGATGCCAGAAACAGAATTTGGGTTACGGCGCTTTTTTCCGAAATAATGTCAAGCAAGGCCATGTCTCGAATATGCCCGAAACGGGCCACAGCACCGGTCAAAATTAATATGTCGATTTCATGATCCTCAAATTTTTCGAAACCATGTTCGATGGTCTGTGTAGCCCTGATGGTATATTTCTTGTCACTGCAAATTTGTTTGAGCTGACGTATCAGTTCTACGCCGTGCGCGATAACCAGGATATTGATTTTCTTTTTATTTCGCCGTGATGCGCTCATGCGTTTTTTTTCCTGTTTGAATAATTTTGGTATGTGGGGCAAATGCGTGGTCGAACAAATCGATGCAGTGCTTAGGTATTTTAGTATATGGTTGTATTGTGTATAAAATATGCACTGTCAAGTACAAATCATTTTTTTCGCCCAAGATTGGGTTAAATTTCTTAATAAGTCCTTATTTTACAGAATTTAATTAATTAAAATATTTTGATGATTCAAATTTATTTGCTAATTAGAGGTTAGTACCGTGCAACTTATTTACAGTAGATTCTCGCGTAACCAAATTGTGTAAAATAAGTTTACACTTTTTATTTTGTTTGTCCGGTTCAGAGCCCTGTGTCTGCACGGTGAACAAGACAAAACTACAAAATATCTAACAGTTAAGTGGTTTTTTCTATGATACGGCACGGTTGTTGAATGGTAAGTGTCTTTCATATCGCACCGTCCGAATTCACCGTTGGCGATGGCGGCAAGCATCATCTGCCAAACACGAACAATTCAGGAGGAAAAAATGAGTAACTGCAACTTACGGGTGATGTACCCCGGTAAGGAATGCATGGTTGAACAGGACAAAGAGTATTTCGATCTGGTGACCGAAGACGGCCGTCAGCGCATCCGTCTACATGAGTACGACCGGGTATATGATGTGCCAGGCTTATACGAAGAAGTCGTGTATAACAAGCTGAAGTGCGACTCGCCCAAGGTGATAACCGATCTGTTGGCAAAGTCATTAAAAAAACACGGTGACAGGCAAGCGCCCCTCAGAGTGCTGGATTTTGGCGCCGGCAACGGAATAGTCGGAGAGTGCCTCAAGCAAGCCATCGAACCCGAAACGATCGTTGGCGTTGATATCATCGAAGAAGCCAAAAAAGCCGTCCAACGGGATCGTCCCGATATTTACGACGACTATTATGTCATGGACCTGTGCGAGGCGGATGAAGGTGATAAACAGAAACTGGGCCGATGGGATTTCAATGCCTTGATAACCGTAGCGGCTTTAGGATTCGGCGACATTCCCACCTCAGCCTTTGTCAATGCCTTTAACCTTTTAAAAAATAACAGTTGGGTTGTCTTCAACATAAAGGACCGGTTTTTTAGCAAAGATGACGAGACCGGGTACAATCAGATTCTGCAACAGATGATCAGCAACAGCCTAAAAGTGGTCAAAAAACACCATTACTGCCATCGCCTTTCCATAGCCGGAGAATCCCTTTACTACTACGCTATCGTTGGCCGCAAAGAGAATGATTTCTGACATACCCCGTTACAAAGCGAACCGATGGAATGAATTTTAGCAACGTAAGCGGATAGACGCTTGAACTTGCACAGACTTGCGGACAATCAGCACTGTCGAGGCTGCAAGCCAATCGGAAATGCATTCCTGCGGTCGTTAACACCAATAACCGCCAAACTATACCGCGGACGCTGGACCGACCATTGGCGTGTCCAGTAAAGGACACATAGCCCTGGCGGTGAAAGTCCGGCCGAGGGTTATAGATTTAGCCCTCGCAGCTTTGGAGGCGCCATGGCGCGAAAGCAAGATGGTGAAGCTTTCCGGCAACATTTTCTTTAGGGAAAATATGCAACGCACCATGCCGCAACGTGCAGTGAACGCAGGTGTAGCCTCTTACACGCAATTCCGGTGGCCGAGACGGTCTATAACGCGCGAAGCCAACAAAGGGCTTGCGAAATAATCCGATGCGGCTAAAAGAGCATCTGATGCCTCTTGGAGTCTCTCTTAGGCGATTGGCGGAAGAAAAATTAGCATCTTAACAGATAGATACCATATTGGGCTTAGATTTTTTCGTCTTCAAGGCATAACACACAAGACGGGAAAAAAGACAGGCACGATGGTATATTATTTAACACAAATCGCCTTAACACACAGAAGATGAAAATGGTAAATATGCTCAAGGGTGAATCCATTGGTTTTCCCGGCTTTGATTTTAGACGAGTTCAGAAGCGGTGAAAAACCGATTTATCATTCTTGTCGTGCGAACATTTTATTCTCGCAATATCCGTCATGTGCCGGTGGTAAAATGTTTCGCACAACGTGACGTGGGCAAGAGTTGTATGTTCCGGTTCTAATCGGATAGATAGTACTCTATAGTTGAAACGACTCTGACCTTTTTGATATGTGGATTATTTTTATCCCTATTTGTAATTGTAAATTGGCCTTGCCTCGCCTTTTTGATTTTTCCAAGTTTGCTGTTGGAATCTTTGGCAAATTTTTCTGCAACCTCCCTGGCTTTTGTCGTTGCTTCTTCAATCATGGAGGGTTTTACTTCATTTAGCCGGGTAAACAGATATTCGGTGTTATTACGATATCCCTGTTCTGAAAAAACAATTCCTTTTTTGCCCAGTTGCGCTAGCTTGTTCATTGTGGTTTTTACAGTCTCTATTTTTGAAGTATATACCGTTATGGTTTGTGTTGCAGAATACCTGAACTCGATTTTTGTTTTTTCGTACCCTTGGACAAGTTTGTCATAAACTCCTCCGGGGGCGGATTTATTGATTTCCTGAGCTTCAAACCCGTTTGTCTTTAAAAAAACAATTACTTCATTGGTATCATTTTCTATAGATTCATACAGTTGTGTTAAGTCATTGTTTGCAGCGGAAAAATGAATGGGCCATATGGCGATATCAGCAGGATATTCCTTTTCTGATAATCCTTTTACGACTACCGTACGTTCGTACTCTTTAAATTTAATTGCGCTTGATCCGGCAAGGTAGCCCAGTAACGCAAGGCCTGAAAAGATAAAGAAACCTAAAACCATCGCGCTTTTAAAATTTCCATTTTGCATAAATGCCTCCTGATTTATTGTATGGTGTTTATCATGTAATTGATTTTTGTTTGACCCCATGCCGGATGAAAACCTAAATTCAGTTAACCATACCGGGAAAAACAAGATTTTAGTGTGTTATTCTATTTGTGAGAATTTTTCAAACCGTTTTTCAAGGCAATCTTATAAAAAGAACCGGTTAAGGCGCTTCGGCAGTTGGTCATTGCCCCTTGCCGCCTTGATAAACGCCGCCCTGGGATTCGTCTTGATGGATTTGGCTGCAAAGCATTTGTTAAAGCATAACTATGAAATTATCTTTTTTTAAACATGACTAAAAAGTTTAAAAGAAATATATCGAAATATTTTTTTCGTTATTACGATTATATGTTTGGCCAAAAATTTGTTCAGGCAAATGAACACCATCTGGCAAGCAGTAATGCCCGATTGTCCATGGTGCTATGGGCGGCAAAAACTGCCCGTTTGTTCGGCCGATCAATAAATTGGAAAATTTTCAAGCAGCCTAAACATGGCTGCCACAAGGTTTTACGTGATTTTTTTTTGCGCAAGCATTTTTTTTATCGATATTTTTGATGAAAATAATCAGGTTTTCCTGAACTACAGATAATATGTTGTAAATTCAGCCAAAATATGGCAAATGAATGGGTTTAAAGCCTTGTAAAATCAACAAAGACTCTTGCACTTTGGCATTGTTAAATTAGCTATGATAAAACCACCTAAAATAAAATAAGCAGAGGAGGGTGATTCATGGCTATTTGTCCAAAATGCGGATCCGAAAATTGCGTTAGTATCGGGGAAAGAGTCCAGATATAAAGAGACAGGCGCTGGAGCTTTATCTTGAGGGGCTTGGGTTTCGTTCCATAGGGCGTTTTCTCAAGTGTAGCCATGCCGCAGTATATAACTGGATCAAATCTTTTGGGGAAGCTGCGAATGAACTTCGCTCTGATTCGGTCCTTGAGGTGGTCAAAATAGATGAGATGCATACCTATATCGGCTCAAAAAAAACTACTGCTGGATATGGATTGCTGTTGATCGATATGGGAAAAGATTCGTCAACTGCGTATTTGACAACCGCGACACAGAGACAGGCCAACAGCTTTGGGAAGCCATCCACAAAAAAGAAATCGGTCAGGTGATGACGGATCATTGGAAGCCTTACGAACATTTTATCCCTAATGAAATCCATACGCAGTCCAAATCAGAAACTTATACCGCCGAGGGTACAATAGCCTGTTTCGTCATTTTTCAAATAAATTAATTATTCGCGATGTACTTTTATCGTTTTTTTGAATCAACAAGCTTGCAACCAGTTAACCGTTAACGCAGGTTCATCATTAACTGATTTTCTGCTTGATCAAATTTGGTGTAATTCTGACCATCGCTTTCCTTATAAAGGGGTCAAAGTATTTCACGATAACGATTGACATCGACACCATGATTAAAAATGTTAACATTAATATAATATACTTATTTGCATAATGTGCATACCTGTTAAAAATCATAAATCCAATATTTTGATGTATTAAGTAAAGAGGATAGGTCGCAGCCCCTAAAATTACATAGTAACGTGGTACTTTTATAGAACTTTGCTTAATGCTCAACAAGAACATAATCAAATATATAAATGTTATAATTATCAATACGATTGGTTTGGATAATGTTGTTGAGTAATAGCTATTAAATTCCATTACACCCTCTAATAAAATATAAATCGAAAATAAATATGAACTTATAGCTAAAAACACTCTATAGAAACTCCACGCGTCCTTTTTTGTCGAATAAAACAAAATTCCAGAGATCAGGAATGAAGAATATTCTGGTATTAAAAAATAGCCCCAATATCTAATATCAAAAAAAACTAACAACAATGATAAAATCAACCAACTTCCAGCAAACAAATCCTGATGTTTAAGTACATTAAAAAATAGCATTAATGAAACCAAAAAATAAAATCTAAGAATGACATACATAAACCAGTATGCTCCATCAACTGATGGTATACCAACAAATTCACTTAGCATAGTAAGGTTTACAATAAATTGTTTTAAATCGACCTGATATCTATTTCCCCCCCAATACATAGTTGCAATAGCAGTTAAACAAACTGCTATCCAAAAAGATGGATACAACCTGAAAATTCTTGATGACACAAAGTTTGTAAAGTTTTTATTTTGGGTAGATAAAGCAATAGTGTAACCACTTATCATTAAGTACAGATAAATACCCAAATATCCATATTGAAAAAATCTGCCAAGTATCGGGAAATGCAATACCGACATATCATCAGCAGCATAACCTCTAAATGTATAATGAAAAAAAACGATACCCAACATTCCAACAACTCTTAATATGTCGAGTTCGTATTGATAGAATTTATTTTTCTGTTTAGAGATCTTATCCATATATCATAACCTTCTTTATTTAAATGAACACCATCACCTACATGATAGGTGTTCGATAGATTTAAAAATTTATCAGTTAGCAATTTAGAAACATTTAAAAAATATACATTAGAATACAAGCTACAGATACCTTCCAGTTTAAGGTTTAAATAACTGATATTTTTATTGTTTATGTTTGAATTCAGCAGAAAATTCTCATTAACTGGAAGGACTGAGCTAAAAATAATTTTTGTGGTTATTGGAATAGATTTAATTATTTTAATATAATTTACTAATACCTCATCAGGTTCTCTGAATTTCAAATCATTAATTCCTATAGCAACTACAATTATATTTGCTGTATTTATTGATTGATACTTTTTAATTCTTTCCAAAACACCAAGTGAAGTATCGCTACCAATGCCAAAATTTACAGAATTAGTTTTTATTGCACTTACTGCAAGACTCTGTGTTATGCTATCTCCGATGAAAATGGTTGAATTTTTTGGAATATTACCATCCATTCTTTCGTGGTAAGATATCATCTCATGGTAAAATTTCGTAAATTCGTAACTGCTGTGGTTTATTCCAAATTTCATTTTCACACGATCAACGAAATCAGATTTTGCTAAAACTATTAATAAAAGCGAATGAACTAATACTAAATATGTTAAAAATATTTTTCTCATCTTAACATTCATGCCTCATAGTTTTTTAGCATTGAAACCCCTTGCCAGCGGCGATCTGAAATTGTATTAAATCCGGCGGTTGGAAAATTCGGGCTTGATTTTAACGAGTTATAGTCAATAGTTGTGTATGGAAAAATTAGGCGGCGATCCGTTTTTCTTCGATTCCATTCACAAATTTGACTCCTTTTATTACTTCAGTCAAGCGCTCAGGGCAATGCAGGCGTATCCATCTTTTCTCAGCGCTTTGACATAAGACCAATCCGGGGACACCAATCCGAGGACAGGTAAATGGACACAGAAATCGCATTATGTATCTGTCCCAAATTTTCTTAAGCGCCCGTCCCAAATTAGTTTCAAATTCTTCGTTTCAACCACCCTTTTTTTATGGCGGCATAGACAAAATTGGCGCCGCTTACAAGAAAACTTGGAGTAAATATTCATGGCGATAGTCCATACATTTGCCCCTGGCAAAAGCACAGTGCAAATGTCCGCAATCCAGGTATCGGCGGATCACCTCTTTTATGCAGGGCCGCTAGAATCCAAAACGAGGCGCATATCGATCATCCCAAACTTGTCCGAGTTATTCAAAGTCAGATGCAACGCACTGGCTAGTAACCGCTGGCGCGAGGGTTGCGCTGGCGGTAGACGTTGAGGTCCTTACGCTCTTGCATTGTCTGGACCATAAAAAGATGAATACCGTGTTAATTTTTATCATTAACCAAATAGTGTAAATGTGTATGTAACACTCTGTATAGTTTAATATAAAGCTTTGTCAACATGAAAAAAGTTTCGCTTAAGCAACGATATTTAAGTGGCGCCAAATTTTTTAAATAACAAGGTGATTGTGTAAGCGTTAAGAATTGTTGCATCAAAGCCTCATGCGATCAACAACTGATAATCGTTGTGCACTCGGTGTATATTAAATGTTTCACTTGGTGAGCATATTTATGATAATTATGCTGGAACCGTATCAAACAACCTGTACGAAATCGATATTGACAGTCGCCTATTTTCCAAAACATATTAATTATTTCCGGTGATATTGATAGATTTGGATCGGTAAATTTAATTGTTGCACAAAATATTGGCCCGCCTTTTGCTGATTACATTAGTTTTAAATTTTTAAATTTGATTGCCCTTTCAAGCGGGCTGCTGCGGCTCCTGCAACAGCTCAAAACAATGTTAAGACCATTTCGTTTTAGATGACCAGACGCAAACCAAGACAGAGGCAAAGATGGAGAATGAGACATGTCGTGTTCAGTGAAAGAGATCAGAGGATTCATTGTCGAGAACTACCTGTTTGGCCAGGAAATGCCGCTTCTCACCGATGAGCAGTCGTTGCTCGAAAGCGGCGTTATTGACTCAACGGGGGTCATGGAGCTCGTGACGTTTCTCGAGGAGCGCTACGGCATCACTGTGGAAGACGATGAGATCGAACCAGAAAATCTGGACACCATGCGCGGGATTGTCGCCTACGTTGAGGGAAAGCTTGAGCCCACTGTTTTTGCCTCGAGAGACGAGCCGCTCGCCAGCTCTTCCGGTGTATGAACACTCGCTGTCAACGAGCTTGCATTTGCCGGGAGGCGCCATGTTACTGGAAGGTTTTTTAGAAAATAGCGCAGAATTGTATCCTGATAAGACGGCTTTGGTATGCGGCGATGTCCGACTGAGTTACCGCGAGCTTGAAAAACAGGCCAACCGTTTTGCTCACGGACTCATCGGCCGAGGTGTGGAACGAGGCGACCGCGTGACTGTGTATCTCGACAACTCGGTGGAGGCTTGTGTGTCCATCTGGGGAATCTTAAAGGCCGGGGCGGTCTTTATGATGGTGAACCCAACGACCAAAACCGATAAATTGCGCTTTGTGCTCAGGAATGCGAGGGCGAGCACTGTCATCACAGATGTCATGAAAATGCCGCGTCTGTCGGCATGTCTCGCTGAAACACCGCATCTTCGACTGATTGTTGGCGTTGGTATGCCGGCGGACTGGGCAAGCGAGGGAGGCGAGGGGCTCTCTGGAAAGACTGCCGTGGACTTTGAACGGGCGCTTACCGGCGAGGCGGCGAATACTAAGCCTCCGCCCAAACGCAACATCGATATCGATCTGGCAGCGCTTGTCTACACGTCCGGGTCAACGGGAAACCCGAAAGGCGTGATGCTGACACACTTGAACATGGTGTCGGCCGCTACGTCCATCACCACCTACTTGAGAAACACCGGCGATGACGTGATCCTGAACGTTCTCCCGCTGGCTTTCGATTACGGTCTCTATCAGCTTCTCATGAGTGTGAAGGTCGGCGGCACGTTGGTTCTTGAGCGGTCATTTGGCTTCGCACGACCGATCCTCCGAAAATTGATCCAGGAGAAGGTCACCGGCTTCCCGGTGGTGCCCACGATGCTGGCGATGTTGCTACAAATGGACCTATCTGGATACGATTTCAACAACTTGCGCTACGTCAGCAATACGGGTGCGGCGTTGCCGACGGATCACATCAAGAAGCTGCGCGCGATGTTGCCCAACGTGGACGTCTTCGCGATGTATGGTCTCACCGAATGTAAGCGGGTTTCGTATCTCCCGCCCGATCAGATCGACATCCGGCCCGGCTCCGTGGGGCGAGGCATGCCGAACATAGAGGTGTACATCATCGACAACGAGGGCCGCCGTGTCCCAGCCGGAGTCATTGGGGAATTGGTTGTGCGGGGCAGCAACGTGATGAAGGGCTATTGGGAAAATCCCGAAGCCACAGCCAAAAGACTGAAACCGGGGCCGCTGCCCAACGAGATGGTGTTATATACCGGCGATCTGTTCCGCATGGATGACGAAGGCTATTTGTATTTCATCGGCCGTCGCGATGACATGATCAAGTCTCGGGGCGAAAAGGTGATCCCGCTGGAAGTGGAAAATGTGTTGCATAGCCTGCCGGGCGTTTCTGAGGCGGCGGTGATCGGTGTCACCGATCCTGTGTTCGGCAAGAAGATCAAGGCCTTCGTGGTCCCCAGCAATGTTGATGGGGTGAGTGTCAATCAGGTGTTGCGTCATTGCGCTGAGAATCTGGAGGACTTCATGGTTCCTCAGATCATCGAGTTTCGCGACAGTTTGCCCCGCGGCGAGACCGGCAAGGTAGACAAACTCGCGTTGGCGCAAGAGGGCTGAACCACATCGTATATGCGTAGACGATGTGTTTAAGAAGGGCGTTGCAGAAATTGGCCAGGTTTTCGCTATAGATTAGGAACTTGCTTTTTATGCGAGCAAGTATGTCAATGGTGTGATTGTGTGCCGGTCAGCATTGGTGTCTGGCGCAAGTGTATCAGGAAATTTTAACCGGATATGCAGAATGGGACAAAATGTTGCGTGTTTGCCCAATTTTCTGCAACAATTCACCTTTGTGACGAAAAGACAAAGGCCATCATCGTTATGATTGGGGGGTAATAATCGATGGACGGCGGCTGAGAATATGCGTATCGTTAAATTGGGGGGGGCGTGGTTTCTGGTTTC
This sequence comes from Desulfobacteraceae bacterium, assembly GCA_024230435.1. GTDB lineage: Bacteria > Desulfobacterota > Desulfobacteria > Desulfobacterales > Desulfosarcinaceae > UBA2230. The sequence goes on along the minus strand of JAAERL010000147.1, from coordinate 16,618 downwards.
CCATAATCCAAGGTGTTTCAATATGCTTCTGATGAGCTGGTCATCTTCGATAAAAGATAAGATTTTCATGGCTCTATGGCACTTGGAACTTAACAGCGGACCGGCTTTGTAAATTTTTTGGATTAATCGGGCTCAGTTGCGCCTAAATTGTCTGGGGGACAGTTGTTCCGGCCTAATGGCTGGTATTTGAGCATCCATCTGTGCTTATTGCACATCCCCTGAATTTATTACTATAAAAGTTTATGCTTAAGGGCGAAGTGTAATGAATTTAATGCGGAGATTGGTTTTGAAGGTAATTGTGATCTTGCCCTTTTATCTTTGGCTTGGCGCCGCTAAAAGCAAAGCAGGGCAGAGCGAAGAATCTGTTTCGCGAGTAAATAATAATGATCACAAAAAATTAAATATGAATTCAACCGGAGATTCAAAAGTCTTTCTGGTAAAGAACGGATCAGCGGAGCAGAACGTAAAAAAAATCATTGAACTGCTTGGGGGTATTGAAAAGTTTGTTGAAAAAAACGCGATAGTCATCTTGAAACCAAATGCTCAACGTTTTAACCAGGGAATGACCAATACCGATGCTATGAAAGGATTCATCGATCTTGTCCTGGAAATACCGGGTTTTCAAGGCGAAATAATTATAGCGGAAAACCACCAATATCAAAAAAATGAATGCTGTGGGTGGGTTACAAAGCAACGAAATGGGCAGTTCAATTTGAATGAACTGGTAATGCATTACCAGGACAAGGGGTATCCGAATGTAACCAAATACCATTGGCATGTTGCAGGCCCCTGCAGCTATCCTCTGGAAGGCGATGGGCAGGGTGACAACAGGGTTAAAGGTCCGGAAGATGGTGATGGTTATGTATGGCTGGAAGATATTTTTTATGTCTCACCTACTGGGCGCAAATGCTTGATGACCTACCCGATTTTTACTTCGGCATATAGTGGAATACGAATCGATTTGAAAAACGGTGCTTGGGAAGATGGGCGTTATATCAATCGTCCGTTAAGATTTATTAATTTTGCAACCTTAAACCACCATAGCCGTTATGCCGGGGTATCGGCAAGCGTCAAAAATCTCATGGGGGTTGTGGATATGACTTGTGGATTTCCTGGAGACTTGCCTCAAGAAACCTACAACACTCACCATATAGGTGTCTCCAAGCTAAAGTATTGGCTGCATCATGGGCATTGGCGAATTCGTAATTATCGAGGGGAATTAAGACACTTGTTTGAAAACTGGTGTTACCGCAATTTTCACCATACCGGCGGAGTGCTGGGATATTTTATGACTCATGTCAAACGCCCTGATTTGAATATTATTGCTGCAGACTTGGTCGGATGGGGAGACCGTAAGAAGTTGGACAAAGCTTTTCGACCCAAAGCGATTTTAGCGGGTACTGATCCAGTAGCTTTAGATTATGTAGCCGCCAGGGAGGTTCTGCTTCCCGGTACTCCGGAAGATGCAATTGAGGTTTCAGGTGTGCGTTATAAAGAGCTTAACAATCCTGATGCTGAGGATAGTGTTTTTTTTAAGTTTCTTGCAGAAACTAAAAAGCAGGGGATAGGTACGCTGGATTTAAAGAAGATTAATGTTGTTAGATATGAGTTTTTCTGATTACCCGATTACTATTTATGGAAGGGCGTAAATTGATAATCTTTAGAGCTTATTTGGGAAATAGAAAATTTAGCAAAAAAGTGCGAGGGCGAGGCCAAAATATCTCAAATTTGAGATTAATAGCCGGTCTATTTGTCGAAAAATTGTGTCATTTTAGACCGTTTACGCGCTTTTGCAGCCGATTTAATAATTCCCAAACAGTGTCTTAAGCTGTTGTTTAAAGGACTATGGTGTAATCCGATGAAAATATTTTATATTACTGACATTTTTCCAACTGTTTCTCAGGTGTTTATTTCAAGGGAGCTGGCTGCTTTAGAGAGGCTTGGTGCAAAGATCACAATGTTTTCCCTCCAAAAGCCTCAAGATGGTATCAGCCATGCGCTAAACAATCATCTTCGGATCAATTTATTATGGGAGCCTGATCTGCGTAAAAATAAAATAGCGAAGGCCGCTGATCATCTGGCAGCAGTTTTTTCAAATCCAAAGGCTTATCGGGAGGCGTTGGGACGCGCCGGGACAGCCGGTTTGCCTCCGATGCAGTATTTTTTTCGACAGTTACCTTTCTATTGCAGTCTTATCAAGGAGTCTGGAGCCCAACGAATTCACTGTCATTTTGGACGGATGGGAATGTTAGTCGGGTGGTTGGCCAGTTGTATGCTTGACTTGCCATTTTCAGTTACGCTTCACGGTACAGACATTCTAATGTCACCCTATAATAATCTTGGAGCAGTGTTGAATGATGCAGATTTGGTGATTTGCGTTTCAGAAAAAATTAAATCTGTTGCGAAGTCCAGATACAAGATAAGTCCAAATAAACTTGCAGTTATTCCTTGTGGTCTTACCGTTGGCGAATACCCCCTGAATCTATTGAACAAAAAACAGAAGCGCTTGAACATCCTGTGCGTTGCACGACTGCATCCCGTCAAAGGTCTTAACGACCTGATACTTGCCTGTTTTGCTTTGCGCAATAGGGGGTTTAAATTCACATGCTTTATTGTCGGGGATGGACAGCTAAAGGAAATGCTGCAGGAGCAGGTAGTGGCATTGGAACTCCGTAAATTTGTGCGGTTTTTAGGAGCTATACCAAATGAGAAACTGCCTCAAGTCTATTCTGAAAGCTCAGTGTTTGTTCTTCCAAGTTACTCGGAAGGTTTGTCTGTCGTCATTATGGAAGCTATGGCCAGTGGCTTGCCGATTGTCGCAACCAATGTTGGCGGTATCCCGGAGCTGGTTCAAGACGGTAAAAACGGCTATCTTGTTGCACCAGGCAAACCGGCCGGCTTGGCGAATGCAATTGAGAAGGTTTTTGGGCTCAGTCGTGCTGACAAAGTAAAGATGAGGCAGATGAACCGGTTAAAGGTAAAGAAATATTTTAATTCGCAAATTGAAACCGCTAAACTTCTTAATCTTTTTAAAAGAAATAGCAATATTTATGGGGAGCCATTGTTGCAATGAGTATAAAATATTCTATATCAAGAATTAAAGAAAAAGAGATAGATGCCTTGTTTGAGTTCAGGAAAAAGGTTTTTCCTGAAAACAATAAACAAATGGATATCGCTCGATGGCGCTGGCTTTATATGGACAACCCTGAAACAGCGGGTTCGATTCCGGTTTGGTTGATGGAATCCAACGGAAAGATTATCGGAACGATAGGTGCTATTCCCGTTCGCGTTAAAGTTGGTATGGAGACCTGTGTTGGCAGTTTCTGCACTGACTACTACGTCGATGAGAAGTTTTTAGGGCTTCCTTCTTTTAAATTGTTAAAGATCATGTTGGCAGTATCTCCGCTAAATATTGGAATGAATTTTTCAGGTTCTGCTCAACGACTGTTTCAAAAGATGGGGTATTCGGATTTGAGTGCCAATCTAATTAAGGTGAGTCTCATTTTAACAGCAAATGGAGCATCTCTTAATAACCTGAAATCTCTGCTAAAGCATATGGGTAAACAGGCATTGAGAAAAGCAGTTTCCCCATTTTGCTGTGAGGCGGAGGTTGTTACAAAACTGCCCAACTCCTATCAATTCTTATGGGAAGATATTGCTCCATCATTGCAAGTGGCAGTCATTAAAGATGAGAGCTACTTAAAATGGCGCTACGAAAGTTGTCCATCGACGGATTATAGATTTATTCTTTTGAAAAAAAATGGAACTATTCGCAGTCTCGCAGTAGTATTAATTCAAAATCAGAATGTGTCTGGCGCAAAATATGGTATTATCCTAGAATTGCTTGTCCGTCCCGGAGATCGTGTTGCTGCAGTTAGTGGAATAAAGGCATGCGTGGACTACTTTGAGAAACAAGAGTGCAGCACCTGTTTTTCACAACTGTCGAATTCATGGCCAATTAACTGCTTCTCAATTATGGGGTTTAGTAAATCTCAGTACGATCTCGGTGCGATGGTTCTTGCGGAGAAGAACAAGGATTATCTAAACAAAGCCCGAATTCCTCAGGCCTGGACTTTTTCTCTCGGCGATACTGATCGGTATTAAACAGCCAATGAATGGGAAGGGGGGAGCAATGTTCAATGTTATAAGTTTAAAAGATTCAAAGACTAAAATACATCGATTCCTCAATCGAAGAATGGGAACAATACTGACATATCACAGCGTCATTGGAGTGCCTGCTGATTTTGATCTTTGGACTCATATCCCCGTCGATTTGTTTGAAGAGCATATGCTCATCCTAAGCAAGGAAGCCAATGTGATTTCGCTGGAGCAAATGGTTCAAGGAATAATAGACGGGAGGTTGCCAAAATATTCGGTTGTGGTAACCTTTGATGACGGGTTTAGGAATAACTTTACAAGAGCGTATCCAATTCTTAATAAATATAAGATACCAGCGACCATTTTTCTCAGCACAGGCTTTATGGACGGGGCCGAATTGTTTTGGCCCGAAAGAATTGCTTTTCAGGTGATGAGGACGAAAAAACGAACTTTGGAAAATTCTATTTTCGGCAGTTTGAACTTTGAGACGATAAGTTCACGAAAGGAGTCTTACTTAAAAATCAAAGAATTTATAAGAGGGCTCCATCCCTATGCGATACCGGAAAAACTTATGGAGTTGGAAACGCTTCTTGAAGCAGATTGCGTGGATACTGATCCGCTTTACCGGGAATGGCTCCCTTTAAGGTGGGATGATATCACAAGTATGGACACAGAAGGACTTGTTTCTATGGGCGGCCATACCGTTAACCATACAATTCTACGTTGGCTTGATGAGAACCAGGCTTCGAAAGAGATTGTTGGTTGTAGGACTGCTTTAGATGAACATCTGTCTCAGAAAACAGCTTTTTGGGCCTATCCGAACGGAACTTATCAAGACTTTAACGAAAAACATGTCAATATGCTGAAGGAAAATGATTTTAAGGTGATATGCACTGCAGAGACCGGATATGTCTGTACCCAATCCGATATCGGTATGCTTAATCGGATCGGGGTGGGTAACAAAATGAGCGCCAAGAATATGATGAATGTCTTGGCTAAAAGAAACCACCTGGCGCAACATAAGGGGGTTAGCAAGATTTCAGCTCTGATGGCTGCGCTGATGCCACACTAACTAATGTCCATCCAGAAATGGCCAATTAATTCGGGATCTGAGCAATAATTACGTTCAAGAAATCAAAATTGGTACAGACAATTGGTACAGCCGTAATGGTTGACAGTAAGGCCGTGCAAGTGCGCAGGATTTAGCATTGAACCCGCGAAAAGCCATTCTGATCACCAACGAGCAATTTTGGGGGGCCATTCTAGACCAGAATGACTTTCCGATAGTTGCTACGGTACATCCAAAAAAAACTGCCATCTTTGCAAACGCGGATTCAAGTACCCCGCAAACTTGTCAGCAAAGGCGATAGGCTACATTTTGTGTGCGAAGCCGGTCTATGCGGCTACGGGATCTATCGACATCTAAGGCGATTGACTGTGTGGCAGTGGCGCCGTCTAGGGTACCAAAGCAAAGCTGTACCGTATAAATAAAAGAAAACATTATTTACCTGTTTAAATGCATAAGTGTTGTCCGCGACATCGGAGTCCGTTTTTTATACGGTTCATAGTCTATGGCGGATTGTCCATTTTATGAAACTTGGCAGTGGCGATTGTTTGCAGGTGACTGTGACGTTGATCCGGTTGGGAATTTTTGATATTACAATGAATTATAAGGAATTTTTGATATGCCGGTGAATTATAAAATCAAATCTATAGCTAAATTCATTTCAGCCTATTCTGGGCTCTTCAAACTCTCTCGAATGCTCACCAAACAGCGCATACGGATCGCTGTGTGGCATAAAATCTGTGGGCCTAACGAGCGATCGGAACAGGCTGTTTCAGCGCAGATGTTCGAGAGACAATTGCAGTATCTGAAGACGAATTTTTACCTGTACTCCCTTCCAGAGCTTGCCAGGCGCTTGAAAAACAAAGAAACAATAAAAAAACCGGCTGCTGCAATTACCATTGATGATGGACATTTAGGATTCTACCGATGGGGTTACCCTGTTTTGGTCAAGCACCGGGCGCCTGCCACGTTATATGTCGTTTCCTCAGCAGTTGACCGAGGCGACTGGCTCTGGTTCGATAAATTAGATTTTTTGCGGCATCAGGCGCAAGCGATTCCAGAGTTCTCTACCGTGGAATTCCCAAAATTAGTCATGCAGTTAATGAAGTTGAGCGTTGCTGAATGTGATCGAAAATTGAAATGTCTTGCTGAAAAGGCGGGCTGCGCTCTGCCTATCTCTCCTCCTGAGCAGTACGCCCTTGCTTCTTGGAATCAATTAAGGGAGATGGCCGAATCAGGATTTGTAGACATTGGCGCCCACACGGTTAGCCATCAGATTCTCGCTGCTGTGGAACCCGAGGTTGCGAAAAAGGAGCTGTCGCAGTGCCGCGAAGACATTCGGAACCGTCTTGGAATTGCGCCAATGACCTTCTGTTTCCCCAACGGCCTGGCAGGGGACTACGGTCCCGAGCACCTCGATATGCTCGCAGAGGCAGGTTATTTGTGCGCAGTCGCCTCACACTTTGGCTACGTCAGCAGCGAATCTCACCTGTTTGCTCTTCCCCGTGTGGGTGCTTGCACTTCGGACTTTCTTCTCTTTTGTAAGTATCTCGATGGATTCGAGTGGTTGCAGCGGCATTTTCTGGACTTTCTGGACTAACTTTAAAAAATAGAATTAAGCACTACCGAAAAAATCTGATAAATAAATCAGAAAAATTCCTAAAGACTGGCACTATGGGATGTGCAATAATAAATACTATTATATAACCATTATCGTAATGGGCTCGAAAAAAAAATACAGATAGACATTTAGCCGGCGCCCATTATTCGATTTCGCAAAATTGTTATCTGATCTGCATTGTATTGTAAAATTAAAGCTTTAACCGGAAAGGAGCTCCAAGTGCCTGAACCAGGAAATATAAACGGAACACCACATACTGCATCTATCTATTCAGCAAATCAGCATCAAAGGTCATCGGCCAAACCCATTTCCCGTATAGTATCAGTGCGAGTGCCGCCATCGCCAAGAGTTGGGATCAATAACAGTGTTAATCCGCTAAAGCGAAATACAGTGGCGAGTCTCATCGAAAGCACGAATACAGCCCCAAGCAGCGCCGGTACCAGCGCTGGGCAACCTACATCCGCCGTTTCTAAAGAAGCCCTGGAGATTTCCGCCAGTGCGTTCAAAAAAACAAACACCAGCAAGCCGTCATACAGCCAGAGCCGCCCATCACAGCCGTCCCAAAAACCCTGCGGCGCGAGCACCCTGCGGCGCCTTGCGAGCCACCACAAACGGGAGCTCTCGAGCAGCAGCCGCGGAAAAAACACGTGCGTGGAAAAATTTCCGAACACCAACACTGAACTGAAATATTACAATACCAGTGCCCGCGACAAAAATTTAAAAGAAAATCATCACTTTCGCGTTTGGCAACTCGATTGCGGAGCTCAAATATACACGACCGGCGCTCAAGGGCAAAACTTGCTTATAACGGCCCACGGAGCCAAAGTGCCGTTCTTTGGCGCCTGTCTCGGGGATGCGAAGGTACACCAGGATCAGCGGCTCGCCTTCTATCAACCGGACAACTATGCTTTGGAGGACCCCGGCATCCAGAAAATAATCGATTTTAGTTTCAAAAATGAAATCCTTCCGTACGCCACGGTGAAAGCCGATGGCATAGAAAGAAACTCCATCGCGTCAAAAGACGAGAGGGTCACTGAAGAACAAATCACAGGATCAGCAAAAAAGGGCTACGTTGCCAACTATGTTTTGTCGCACTTCGAGGACGACTCAGAGGAGGTGGTTCTTGCAGCAATGATCAAAAACCGGAAAAGAGTGACCCAAATCAAAAATATAGTCTTGAACGCTGAGGGCGGGGATCGTGTCAATAAAGCCGCAGGAAAGCCTGTCTATAACATGAGCAATTTAAGACTTAGAACCTACACGGAGGCAAGGCGTGTTAACAACAAGACGTATGACGTTCTGACGTTCAATAACACAACTACGCTGCACAGGCTACTCAGCGAGCTGCACACCAAGGGGGTAAAGTACGATGACATTTGCTGCTCATTCTGCCGCCTCAACGGTAAATCAAAGACGATTTTAGAACTTGACACTGCGTTGCAGTACGCCACACCGTCATGGCTCTATCAAAATGGCTTGGAGTCTATTTATTCACATAACGCAGAGCACAACAAAGTCCCCGCAAGTCTCCAAAACCTAAGTGCGGCACAACTGCGGCAAAACGCAGAAAACGCCACCGAAGCTAATCTTTATGTCCGACACAACTATGAAATGGATTAGCGGGCAATAGGGGCCGGGTATTGATTTATCCTTCATGCCGATTCATCTCCCGCCTTCGCTGCGCGAAGCAAGGAGTCTTCACGGCATGAAGAATAAAAAAAACCAAGAGAAACGATGAAACAGGATTGTTTCCGCGATTTACAGGGCATCAAAAAAAAAATGGGCTTGCGCAAATTGCGCAAGCCCTTTTTTGGCAATAAATATTTCCGAATTAAGGAAGCTGCGCTTCAATGGTCGCAATGGCGGAGCTAACCGCTTCCATCCCATTGACGATCCATGTTGGCGGATTGTTTATTTGCTCCCATTCTTGCAACTGGGCACGCAGTGACGCAAGGGCTGGCTCGGCGGCAGCGCCGATGGCGCCCAGGCAGTTTGCAATGGCTATATCGTCATCCATCTTACGATATAACTTGTTGAAGGCATGAATCAAGGCGTCCACTGCGGGAGCCGCATCAGGACCGAAGTCCTCCAAAATTCCCGCTGCCGGCGGAACAGCTCTATGGCTGAACATACTGATAGGCGCATTCCAGAACCAATCGGTCAGGATGGGAATCAATTCTTCTTGACGATCCGTAAGTCCCGAGGCTACCAATAGAGGCAAAGAAGCCCGGTAGACAGAGTAATGGCTGTCATGGAAATTCAAGGTATTCAAGGCGGCAGTGTACATGAGTTCTTTATCGGTAATAATATTTTTACGCTGTAAAAGACCGGTAGCGGCAGCGCTGCGCACCCACCACTCCGGATCTTCGGTAGCTGTCAACAACGCCTCATCCACTACAGGATCGTTGTTATTTTTAATACTGCCAAGATAAGTTGCCGCTTTCATGCGCACATTCGGCACTGGATCATTTTGTATCAGCTCAGCGATCTGGGGCGCCAGATCTGTCTGAAACATATTCAGCTCCGTCGCCTGAAAAATCAGGCCGAACAAGGCGGTCATGCGCACGTGGTAGTTGCTGTCTTGCAACATGCTACTGAAATAACCTCTGGCAGCCTCTTTGCGCATCGCCATCTCGTAGCTGATAAGCATTTGGCGATGGCTTCCCGGTAAAGCCGCATACTCTTGCAAGGTATCTAAAGACAAGCTGTCAAACAACTGAATATCGGCAACCGTGTCTGGTGATTCAGGTTCGGTTACAGCCATGGTTTTGAACTCGGACACGTCAATGGCGGTCAATGCTGGTCCATTGGCAATTTCAGACTGGACCTGATTGCTGTTACCCGCCAGTAACATTGTGTCGCCTTTTCCCGTATGGTTCAATTTGGTCTGCTGCGAAACGATATAGGTAGTCAAAACATTTTTTCCGATGCGCAATAGGCTATTCGTCTGGGGGGCAAGATCATATCTTACGCGATTGGTCGAATTTGTTGCCTGATCGGCATATAAGACCCGATGCCCATTCAGATAAACCGCGACGCGTCCTGCAGCAGTCAGCTTTATGCTCAAAGCATTGTAGTCAATTGAAGACAAATTAAAGCTGCTGCGTACCATTGCCTCTCCCCAGTCCTTTGCCTTTAAAAGGGAGGAATTCGTATAGCTGCTTCCGGTGCCGTATTCCCAGCTATCATCGTTGAAGTCTACTTCAGCAAATTTTACGATTCGGGCAGGCGGCAGGGTTTGCGGCGCAAAGCGATTCTCCAAGGAGCGATCGAAACTCTGATCAGTGAGCCATGTCTTTGCCGTAAAATTACCGGATGCATCCACCAAGGTGGTCCAATCAATGTCGTCATAAGCGTATATATTCTCCCAACGGGCCTGGGTAGGCACTTCCAGGTATTGAACCTCGCCGTCCCAACGCACCGAAGGCGCATTCAATGCCGGGCCCTGGCCAGGCGTATGTGCGGGCTTGCCCAAAATACGCAGGTTCTTCAAGTGTGAGGCATAGGCCAACCCCAGCATACCGTTCGCATTTGCCGGCAGATTATACCCGTGTTTGCCCGAATGGGCGACCGAGTGAAAATTAAAACCGCCATCGGCAGTTCTCAGGACATTGTAAAGCCAATTCTGTGAATTCATAAAGAACTGATAATCGGCCGCAGGGGCATTCAAAGCGCCTATAGGTGACCACATCATAGTAAAAGTACTAAGAGCATGGCCTAATTCCCGGCCCTGCCATTTATGACAAATGGATTCGGCAAATCTGCTTGCAATTTGGTCTTCACCTGCCACACCGAACACTGTGGCCGCAATGCCATCCTTGCCGTTGCTATTTCCATTGGCAGGCAGGTGATCGCCGTAGGGCACGCCGCCTCCATATTGGTAACGTTTGAAAAAATCCAGAGATTTGTTGATGGCCTCGTCCAGGGTTCTTCGCACACTGGTTCCGAATTCACGGTCCCATTGCTCATCGACTTGCACGCCACACTCCTTGGCAAGCTGCATCGCCAGACAACAGACCAGACCAACCATATTAACTGGCCCGTAGCCCCGTCCGCCTTCATATGTCGGACGGTGGGACCAACTGCCGTTGTCGCTTTGGCCCACCACCAGCCGGGTTGCGCCTTGCTGGATATCTGCCAGCACGCTGGTGTCCCCAGTCCTGAGATAATATTCACATTGGGCGATGAGCTTGTACGCCGGCTTCCAATTATAGGGGTTTTCATACCACACATTAGGTGCGCCGTAATTTCTTATTTTTTCATAAGCGAACTCCTGATATTCAGGAATACCTGAAGCCATAAGTAACAAGACGTCGGAGGCCAGAAAGTCTTTACCCTTGTTAATTGCATACCGGCAGGCCAGGTCCAGGATGCGCTCGGATTTAACGCTACCGGACCAGTTACCGTCCGAAGAACCTATCTGCTGAAGTTGCACCGGTGCGCTATAGGCCTTGCCCTTGCGCACCACCACCAAATCCAATACACCGTCACCGGCCTCGCTGTACTCTATAGCCAGCCCTAATGCTTTACGTGCAATACCACGAGTGATTTGAGCACGATCAAATCCTCGAGGAAAGAGCAGTCCATTCGCTCCAATAATCACATCACCGACTTGCAGCACACCGTCAGCCGGTGATTGCGGAGAGATAAAGTTTACATACAAAGCGTTGTTAAACATGTATCCCCAGGCTCCGGTGGGTCCAAAATTCAAAGGAAAAGATCCGTGGCGGCCCAATTTACCATCGGGATTGGTGTAAACAACACTGGAAAACTCGCGAGCTAAACTGGCGGCATCATAAAGAACTTCATCCGTAGCCGCCATTTCGGATAGAGGTTCGCTGACCTCGCTATCTAAAATTTCAGGTTCATCTGCAGCCTCAGTATCACCATAAAGGCTGTCCGTGTCTTTTTCTTCTATGACGCATGCAACAAATAACAAACTAAAAAATACAATCACTAACCAAAATTTTACAGTGCGCTTCATCATGATGCACTCCTCATCGATATGTATTAACACTAATCATCTCAACATAAATTCTTATAGATGCATCTGGTTGTCATCTTTTATTAAGAATTTTTAACCACAGGAAAGGTATATGCAGCAAAAATAGTACCAAATTGATCTGGATGGTAAAGTGCTTTTATTTCAGAGTGTTAACGACCATGATGAAAATCGGTTTCAAAGGTAAATTTGTTATTATATCCACAAAACGTGCAAAATAATAGACAGCTCAGAACAGTCAATCCTTTCTAAAACTCGATAATCAAGTTTTTGTTAATTTGCCCAACTTCTGCGTTGGAAAAAAAATAATCCGCAAAATACGGGCAGTATTCTTGCGGTCAATAGGCAATATAGAAGGAATATAGGGAATATATAGGGAATATAGAAGGAATATAGAAGGAATATAGGGAATATAGGCCAGGTTAATAACGTTATGCACTTTTGATCTCGTAGAACTGCATAATTAATTCGTCTTTGAGCAATAGTGTTGAGCCGGGGAGCTATTGTTTTTACTTGACAATACTTATCATGGATGCCCCATTTTTGGTTTTCCTGAAACAAAGAACGGACGTTGATTCGATTCCCACTCGGATATCAAATTTTATAAAACCTAAGCGCTATTGACATCGACATTACATTTGGTTATTTTGCCATATATTCAAATGAGAGGTGTAAGCCATGAATGAAAAAGACAAATTGATATATGATGCCAAAGCCAAGGTGCTTAAGGCTCTGGCTCATCCGACACGGCTCTGGATGGCGGAACAGCTGTCTGATGGGGAACGCTGTGTCTGTGAGTTTGCCGATGCTGTTGATGCAGATTTCTCTACGATTTCAAAGCATCTGGCCGTGCTGAAGCAGGCGGGCATTGTTGAGGACGATAAACGCGGAAAACAGGTTTATTACCGGCTGAAGGTACCGTGCGTTCTCAAGTTTATGAGTTGCGTGGAGGCGGTCATTGAATCTCAGGTCAAGACACAGGCTGTTTTGATTGAATAATTTTTTAGCTGATATTTGGTTAAATGGTAAAACGACCATGAGAGGTATGCATGGATTGGAAATCTGAATGGAAGAAGCTGGCAGTGATTGCCGGGGTGTTTCTGGCGTTCTTCTACCTGCCGGTTGGAGCACAGCGATTTGATAATGCGGTGATGGAGGCTCTCCATCTGGCCAAGTGGTATGCACAGGAACATGTGCTGCTTTGTCTGATCCCGGCTTTTTTCATTGCCGGAGCGATAGCTGTCTTTGTCAGTCAGGCATCGGTTATGAAATACCTCGGAGCCAAGGCCAATAAGATTCTTGCCTACGGTGTCGCTTCCGTTTCCGGTACCATTCTGGCGGTTTGTTCCTGTACCGTGCTACCTCTTTTTGCTGGCATTTATCGTATGGGAGCCGGAATTGGCCCTGCAACCGCCTTTCTCTATTCCGGCCCGGCAATTAACGTTCTGGCTATTGTTTTGACGGCCAGAGTGCTTGGCATCGAGCTCGGGATCGCACGGGCCATTGGAGCGGTTATTTTCAGTGTGGTTATCGGTGTGCTGATGCACCTGATCTTTATAAAGGAAGAAAAGCAGAAGGTCGATGCGCAAATGGCCATGCCCGAAGATGAAGTCAAGCGGCCTCTCTGGCAGGACGCTCTTTATTTTGCATCGATGGTGGGAATCCTTGTGTTTGCCAATTGGGGCAAACCTGATGAAACGTCTGGGCTTTGGGAGGCTATCTACAGCTCAAAATGGATTGTCACCGCAGTCTTTGCAATAGCCCTTGGTGTCATGCTGGTTCGCTGGTTCGAACTGGCTTGGTGGAAAGTTACCTTGACCGCAGTGCCCGTCGCCGGTCTTGCGGTCGCTTTTCCGGAGCAGCCCTTGATCGCCTTTTCCGCTGGAACAATTGGGCTCTCGGTTTTTACCAGTACCGACAAAGGGGAAACTTCCGAGTGGTTCTCATCCTCATGGGGGTTCGCCAAACAGATTATGCCGCTGTTGCTATTCGGCGTTCTGATTGCCGGAGCCCTGCTTGGTCGAGTTGGACATGAAGGACTTGTTCCTTCGGAATGGGTTTCAAGCGCTGTCGGTGGCAACTCTCTGTCAGCTAACTTTTTTGCATCGTTTGCCGGGACATTTATGTATTTCGCCACCCTGACCGAGGTACCGATTCTGCAAGGGCTGATCGGTAACGGCATGGGCAAAGGACCTGCCCTGGCGCTGCTTCTGGCTGGACCAGCCTTGAGTTTGCCGAACATGCTGGTCATCCGCAGTGTGCTCGGAACCAAAAAAACCATCGTGTTTGTCACTCTGGTGATCGTGATGGCCACCATCAGCGGAATGATATTTGGAACGTTTTTCGGATAAACAAACCATCGGAGGTTAATAATGAAAATTCAAATTCTTGGCGCCGGGTGCCCCAAATGCAAAAAACTGGCAGAAGCCGCAGATGCCGCAGCCAAAGAGCTACAGCTCGATTACGAGCTGGAAAAAGTGACGGACATCAATCAGATCATGGCTTTCGGGGTAATGATGACTCCCGCCCTGGCTGTGGATGGCGACGTCAAGGTGGTCGGCAAGGTTCCGGCCATTGAAGAAATCAAGGGAATCTTAAAGCAGTAAAGGAGATTCAGCCATGAGTACCAATTGTAAATGTGAATGCAGTGCCGCGCCGAGGCTGATATTCGCCTGTTCAGGCGCTGCCGATGTGGGCGCGGTAGCCGATCAGGTAGCCCGTAAAATGACCCGCGATGGCATCGGCAAAATGTTCTGTCTTGCCGGAATCGGCGCACGTGTCAGCGGAATACTGAAGACGACCGAAGCCGCTCAGGCAATTCTTGCCATCGACGGTTGCCCACTCGACTGTGCAAAAAAAAGTCTTGAAGAAGCTGGTTTTACCAACTTTAAGCATCTTCAGTTGACTCAGGTCGGCATGACCAAAGGTGAAACAGATGTGAACGATGATAATATCGAAAAGGCAGCCGCCCGAGCTGTAGCCCTGCTGCAGGAGGTGTGTTCATGAGAACCATTCTGAAGAACAGCCTGTTACTATTCATGAGCCTTTGCCTGCTTACGCTGACTGCCTGCGGCAAGGGCGCCGACGCAAAAAAAACAGAGCCAGTGGCAAAAAACGAAGCTGCACAGAAATTGCCGAAACTGCTCGATCTCGGTGCAAAGAAGTGCATCCCCTGCAAAATGATGGCTCCTATTCTGAATGAACTGACCAAGGAATACAAAGGCATATTCGATGTGGAATTCATCGATGTCTGGCAGCCCGAAAATAAGGAAAAAGCAAAGGCTCATGGAATCCGCTCCATCCCGACTCAAATCTTCTTTGATGCCACCGGCAAGGAATTGTGGCGGCATGGGGGATTCATGTCCAAGGAAGACATTCTGAAAAAATGGAAGGAACTCGGTTTCACCTTCAAGGCCGTTTCGCAGGAAAAGACCTCGGCCAAACCGGCCGTTTCGGAAAGCGAGTGAGGCAGTATGGAACGGTTGAAAAAGATTCTGACCAACAGCCTGCTGGCCTTTGCCCTTATTAGTATCGGTTTTGCATTGGGAAAACATTCTGTGAAGCCGGACAGGCAGACAGACAACATAGCCAACGGAAACGGTCGTCAGGTGGTGGTCTATTATCTCCACTCGACCTTCCGATGCGTAACCTGCAATACCATCGAGAAAATGACCCGGGAACTGCTGGACAACTCCTACAGCAAACAACTGGCGGACGAAAAAATTCAGTGGATCGAGGATGATTTTCAGGAAAACGAAACGTTGGCCAAGCAGTTTGAAGTGGTCGCCAGTTGCGTTGTCGTTGCCGAAGTGAAAGATGGCGTTGTACTTGATTACAAACGACTGGACGACGTATGGACCAAGATGAAAGATCCTGAAGCTTTCAACCAATACATCAGCGACGCCATCAACGGGTATTTGAAAAAGAGCGGAGGTTAGTCATGATCTGGACACTCTTTTTTTCCGCCTTATGGCTGGGCATTCTGACGGCAATCAGTCCTTGTCCGCTGGCCACCAACATTGCGGCCATCTCGTTCATAGGACGAAAAGCAGAGCACAAGAATCATGTCATCGGTTCAGGCCTGCTCTATTCCGCAGGGCGCACGATTGCCTATATCCTTCTGGGAGTCATCATCACTGCCGGAATGCTCGGAAGCGCGGAGGTCTCCCGATTCCTGCAGAAATACATGAACGAGGCGCTTGGGCCGATTCTGATCATACTGGGACTGGTTCTTCTTGGTGGCTGGCCCGGTTCCGGCGCATCGCTGCACATCGGCGCGGAGAGACTTCAGGAGAAGGCTAAAAAAGGAGGACTGATATGGGCCGTGCCGATCGGTTTTCTGTTTGCACTCTCTTTCTGTCCGGTATCGGCAGGTCTGTTCTTTGGCGGCCTTGTGCCTCTGGCTCTCAAGCATCAATCGCCTGTCATGTTGCCGGTGGTCTATGGTATAGGAACCTCCTTGCCGGTGGTGATATTCGCTTTCCTCATGGCGTTTGGATCGACCTATGTCGGAAAAGCGTTCAACCGGCTTACGCATATCGAAATATGGATCAGGCGACTGGCCGGAGCCGCATTTATTATTGCGGGCCTCTATTACTGTCTGACACATATATACGGAATTTTAGTTTAATATCGGCAAAGGAAATAAATCAGGGTAAATTTATCCTTCATGCAGAGAAGACTCCTTCCTTCGCGCAGCGAAGGTGGGAGATGAATCGGCATTTTCCACATTGACAATAATAGTAATTCTTTGTATTTGACATGCATGCAAATCACCCTTCGAAAATCTTTCAAATATCGAATCTATCCAGCAAAATCTCAAATTTCGATG
>JAAERL010000146.1 GCA_024230435.1 Desulfobacteraceae bacterium | reverse complement strand
TTCGATTTTTTTTCGTATTCAAGGCGCGCCAAAGTTTTGCTGATCAGTTTGCATACTTAACGTATTCGCACCTTTGGCATAACGCACAAGACGGGAAAAAAGACATACAAGATGGTATATTCTTTAACTGCAAATCGCCTTAAACCTTTTGGCATATGCAGCTAATCCCCTGGCTTGTTTTAATCGTTTAACAAGATCGTTTTTATCAGGATTGCGTGTAGGACTTTTCAGATGGGCGCCCAAAAAGGTGACGCCTTCGATTTTTGCAACCAATATTCCACGTAAACTCCAGTCTAAATACCGGTTATGCGGTGCTGTGCCGCCGCCGGGAATTGGCGGTGTTTCAAGAGACACGCTTTTTAGCTTTAGACCGTTCTTAACCATTAAAACCATGCCGTCAGCCCACGAGCGGAGCCCTTTTTGTTGCCGTACGTGCGCCACCTGATACGGCAGATTGTTTGCCACTGTAAAGAAATTTGCCTCTATCAGGTTCGGGGACTCCAACATTAGCAAAATGTCCGGCTCAATCCTGCGAATTACGGCAGCAATTGTTTTTCCTTTTTGATTTGCGCAGGCACTCTGTTCGTTCCCTGGCCGTCAAAAATATCCATATCCTCAACATTCCAGGTCATAATCCTGTAGTCCCGGCTCAAGGCATTTGAACCAAATAATAGAATAAATACAAGCACTAAGAAAAAATGTGGCCTCATATTTGTTATTTCAAAACTGCTTTTGCCGGAATAGCTGTTTTACGAGCGTACGAAAAGTAGTGTTAGATCAGTTTGTTTAAAAAATGTGCCTTGGCATTCAAATGAAGTATATCAATTTATCTCAAGTTGTTTTTGCAGTAATTTTGTAGTAGGATTCGAACGGTTTTTAGAACTTTAAATAATTTAAATTCAAGAAAAAATGGCGGAAGTGCATGGGAATCGAACCCACCCGGGACGGTTTTAGCGCCCCACACCGGATTTGAAGTCCGGGAGCCCCACCAGTGAGCTGTCCACTTCCGAATCAGTTGGGTTCTACTTAGACGTTTTTTTGTTAATTGTCAATTTATTATACCCTTAAAACAATAAAGAAAGTTTGCAGGCATGACGAATTATAAAATCAACGAAGAGCGTCTGACAAAATTTTTTATGGATTTGGTCCAAATCGACAGTATTTCCAAAGAAGAAGCGGATGTTGCAGACTACCTGCTACAGGAACTCGCTGGTATTGGAGGGCGGGTTTTTGTAGACGGAGCCGGTAAAAAGGCCGGCGCAAACACAGGAAATATTATTTTTTATTTCAAGGGTAACGCCGACACGGAGCCGATTCTTTTATCTGCGCATATGGACACGGTCGAGCCGGGCAGGGGGATCAAACCGGTATTGCGTAACGGCAATTTCACCAGTAGCGGCGATACCATTTTAGGCGCCGATGATAAGAGCGCTATTGCAGTGATTATAGAGGCGTTGCACTGTATTAAAGAGCATAATCTGCCCTGTGGCCCCTTAGAAGTTGTTTTTACCATTTGTGAGGAAATCGGGCTCATAGGGGCCAAGCATTTTGACTTTGAAAAGATTTCGGCGCGAAAAGGATATGTTCTGGATACAAAAAATTATGAAGCCATTATTACCCGCGCACCGGCTGCCAACAGATTGACTTTCAAGGTTTACGGAAAGGCTGCCCATGCCGGAAGTGCTCCGGAAACAGGGATTAACGCAATCTCTTTGGCAAGCAAAGCGATTGCCAATCTTGAACTGGGAAGGATAGATGAAAATACAACTTGCAACATTGGCGTTATTGAAGGCGGGCTGGCTACCAATATCGTTCCTGAGCACGTCGTTGTAAAAGGCGAGGTCCGAAGTCACAGCAAGGACAAGCTCAATACGCTTACGGATACCATCGTTGCTTCTTTTAAAGATACACTCAGGATGCATGAAGGATTAAAATCCGGCGATCTTCCCAAAGTTAAGATCGAGGTAGAACTTGATTTCGACACATTGCAGATTTGTGATAATCATCCTGTTGTGAAATTGGCCAGGAAGGCCGCCTCTAATCTAAACCGGTCGCTGCTTACCGCCGCCACCGGCGGCGGATCTGACGCTAACATTTTTAACGTGCATGGCATAGCCACTGCCGTTCTAGGAACCGGAATGGAAGATGTGCACACGGTAAATGAAAGTATCCGCTTGAAGGATATGTCACGGTCAACGGAATTGTTGCTGGAAATTTTACACCTGCATACTAAGGATTTGGCAAAGAAATGTTAAATTTGCCGGCATTTTGCCGATGGACACTAAGGAAAGTGAGATAAAAATGACAATAGCGTATTTTGATTGTTTTTCAGGAATCAGCGGGGATATGACCCTGGGAGCGCTTCTGGATTTGGGAGTACCAGTGGATTGGTTAAAGGCGGAGCTTGAAAAATTATCAATCAGCGCCTTTGATATTGTAGCCGATAACGTTTCATGTAACGGTATCCAGGCTGTGCGGGCGAAGGTAATATATGAGAATGACCACCAGCACCGCGATTTCGATTTTATTCAAAAACTCATTAATAACAGTCCTTTTAGTGAAAAGGTCAAGCAAAACAGCTTGAAAGTGTTTGATTGTATCGCCGAGGCCGAAGCCCGAATCCATGGCTGTGAAAAGCAAAAAGTTCACTTCCATGAGGTCGGCGCTCTTGACGCTTTAGTTGATATTGCAGGCACCTGTTTGGGTCTTGAGTATTTGAATATAGACACTCTTATTTGTTCTGCATTGCCCTTAGGTAAAGGCTTTGTTGAAAGTCAGCACGGGACGTTGCCCGTACCGGCGCCCGCCACACTGGAAATTCTCAAGGGCCTTCCGGTTTATGGCGGCAGGCAAAGCAAGGAAATCGTCACCCCCACCGGAGCCGCCATTGTCGCGGCATTAGGGCGGTTTGCAGAATCAATGCCGTATATGCGTATTGAAAAGACAGGCTATGGATCGGGTACATACCTTTTAAAAGATCAGCCTAATCTTTTACGAATTATTTTAGGAAAAAATGCACAGCCGTGTTCTACAGGTAATCTGGGAAAATTGGTTAAGATTGAAACGGCCATCGATGATATGAATCCGGAAATTTTTGGATATTTGATGGACAAGCTTCTAAATCAAGGCGCCTTAGATGTTTTTTGGACTCCCGTGCATATGAAAAAGAGCCGGCCCGGAACATTGGTAAGTGTTCTTTGCGGACTTGATAAGCGCGACGAGTTGAGCCGGTTGATAATGGCTGAAACAACAACCTTGGGGGTTCGATATCATGATGTGTACCGGACGTCACTAAATCGGCGCTGCGTTGAGGTGCAGACACGATTTGGGCCGGTAAGGGTAAAAGAAGCTGAACTGCTCAATGGAAGCACCCGCCGAACGCCGGAGTTTGAGGATTGTAAGCGGATTGCAGAAAAAAATGACATTGCGCTTCAAGAAGTATATGATCTCGTACGCAAAAGTAAGGCGATTTGCAATTAAATAATATACCATCTCGCATGTCTTTTTTCCCGTTTTCTGTGTTATGCCAAAGGTGCGAATACGTTAAGTATGCAAACTTTGGCATACCTTGAAGACAAAAAAAAATCGAAGCCCAATATGGTATATTCTTTTCCGCCAATCGCCTAATATTTCATGACCTGGCAGATAACATCTTCAAATTATTTAATCCTTTTACCTAACAACACCTTGACAAAACCGATGGCAAATTATAGAGACGGGCAATGAAAATTAAGCGGCATGCTGTCATGATTTTGGCTACGGGAGGCTATATTGGGCGAATTGGATTTGCGCCAGGCACGTTTGGCTCCCTGGCCGGCATCCCCATAGTCATGCTGTTATCCTGCGCACCTTTAGCAGTGCATTCGGCAGCGGTTTTGTTCATGATCTTTGGTGCTGTATGGGTGGCCCATGAAGCCGAGCGCAGCTTAAACACCAAGGACCCTCAATATGTCGTTATTGATGAAATCGTTGGCATGTGTGTGACTTTTTGGTGCGTTCCCATTACTTTGCTGACTTGTGTACTGGGCTTTGCATTATTTCGTTTTTTCGATATCTTAAAGCCTCCGCCAGTCAGACAAATCGACCAGAGGCTGCCCGGCGGATGGGGCATTGTCATGGATGATGTTGTCGCCGGGATTATGGCCAATAGTGTACTGCAAATCGGAATCAGGATAGCTGGATCATAAAATTAAGGCGATTGGCGGAAAAGAATATACCAGATTGAGCAGGATTTTTTTTCGTATTCAAGGCGTGCCAAAGTTTGCATACTTAACGTATTCGGGCTTTGGCATAACGCAGAAGACGGGAAAAAAGACATACAAGATGGT